>JANTHJ010000009.1 GCA_024762475.1 Chromatiales bacterium
GCGCCACCGAGGTCCCAACCGTAGTCGTTGATCTCGTCGAAGAAGTGCTGATACTGGTCGGAGTCGGCACCGATGAACATGATGTTGCCGGTCTGGCCGTGGAAGGTCACCAGGCCCGAGCCGTACTTCTCCCAGCTGTCGGCCAGCTGGCGCAACATATCGGTGCTGTAGTGGTTGCCTGCAGGGGGCTGTACACGCAGGGTGTGGAATTCTCTGGAATCGGGGAAGGCATCGCCAACCTCGGAGAAGCGGGGAATGATGCCACCGCCATAGCCATAGACGGAGATGGTGCCGCCTTTCCAGTAACCCTTGCGGGTCTCGTAGGAATGCTCCAGTTGACCGAGCAGGGAGTTGGCCACCCTGTTGATCTTCTCGTTCGGGTGCTCATCGCGCAGGCGCTTGATGCCACTGATGAAGCTCGGCCACGGACCCTCTTCGAGCTGGTCCAACATGGGTGTGGAATACTTGTCGATCGCCATTTCGTTATCTCTCCTGACTAATCGGTTTAACCTAGAATCCGCTCTCGCGTGGTCGACTCCGGCCACACAAAAACCATACCTTCAGTGCTCCGTGACAGATCCAGTGCACACACCGGCCCCATCAATGGCCGCTAATATAGTCGAGGCCTCTGCTTGGCTGAACTCCACCATGGGGGGAGGCCTACCCCCCAGACCTATCCCTTTGGGGATAGAATGGGGCCAAAGACCCGTCGCATCACACATAACTAACTGAATAGACATGGATTTATTCGCCATCCAGTATTTTAGCTTATGCGAATGCGGCAAAATTCGGACGGCATACTAGGCGCAATTTCCTTACTGCGTCAATATGAAATATTGATGAAGATCAAAACAGGACGAAACATAATGCCCGCTTCCCCAGGACCCTTCGCGCTCGACGATCACTACAGTTATTCGGCCTGGCGACGGCAGAAACTCCAGGCGCCGCCCTGCCCGCCTTTTGTGATCATCGACCCTCATTGCGGGATCGATACCGCCGGTCGACGGGCCATCGCAGCGCAATGCCAGGCGCACAATTTCGCGCTGTTCCGCCTTGACGAACCGCCCGCAGACCCCCAGCCAGCCCTACGCCGGCTCGGCAGGCATTTCGGCCTGGAGGACATAGACGCCAACCTCTGCGCCGAGGACAGCGGACTCACCGAGATCACGGTCAAGGATACCGGCACCGACAATGCCTATATCCCTTACACGAGCCGGCCCATCGGCTGGCACACCGACGGCTACTACAACCCCATGCACCAGCAGATTCGCGGCATGCTGCTCTACTGCCATCACCCGGCCATGCAGGGCGGCATCAGCGGCCTGCTGGACCATGAGATCGCGTATATTCGGCTGCGCGACCAAAACCCGGAGTGGATCAGGGCCTTGATGGCCGAGGATGCCTTTACCATTCCCCCCAACGTCGAGGGTGGCGTGCAGATCCGCCCGGCCACCGTCGGACCGGTTTTCTCGGTTTCGGAGGACGGGCACCTGCACATGCGCTACTCGGCCCGTCAGCGCAACGTGGAGTGGAAGGACGACACCCTGACCCGCGAGGCCGCGGCCGCCCTGCTGGCCCTGTTCGAAAGCGACGACCCCTTCGTGCTCGAGCTGCGCCTGGCCGCGGGAGAGGGCCTGATCAGTAACAACATCCTGCATCGGCGCAGCGGATTCGTGGATTCGCCCGACCCCCGACACAAACGCGTTTTCTACCGGGCGCGCTATCACAACCGGGTCGAGCTGGCGGATTTGCCGGCCCCCGCTCAGGCGAGCGCGACAACAGAGGAATAATCATCATGCTGTATCTGAGTAAGGTCATGATCGCCAACCCTGACCTCGAATCCTTCGAGGACCTGAAGGCCGTCATCAAGGAACTGGCCGCGCGCGGCGAGATGTATCTGCGCTTCGATGTGAAGCCCTCTTATCCGGACACGCCGCCGGATTGGGAGGACCAGCTCGAAGTGACCTTCAGCAGCCGTTACTGAGGCCGCCGCCATGGTCGACTATCTGGACCCGAACAAACTGGAAGACACCGCCGCCGATTCGCTGCGCAAGAACCTGGGGCAGCAGGCAGAACTGGAAGGACGCCTGGTCGAGCTGCAGCAACAGCTCGAACGCCTGCCCGAGGGTGCTCCGCCTTCGGATCGCGCGCTGCTGCAGCTGGAGATGGCACATGCGCTGCAGATTCTCGAACGCGGCGCCGAGGCCTGGCCCCTGGCCACCACCGCCTTTGGCATCTTTGCCGAAATGCGCGATTGGGAGCATGCAGCCGATGCCTGCGACGTCGCCTATCAGACCGGTGAGCCGGACGCGCTGATAGCACTTGGACACGGCGTCTGGCTCGGGGTCACCTTTCCCATCGATCCTGAGATCACCGTACACCTGCTCAGTCACGTGGTTGACGACACGCCCGATGACTCGGACGGGGCCGCGGTGGCCGCGGCGACGGCCTGCTTCCTCGCCGACATCCGCGCCGATGAGGGTCCGGAGAAAGAGCGCCTGATGTTCTTTTCGCAGCAGCTGCTGGGGCGGGTCGCGCGTCGCCACAGCGACATCGAGACCCAGGAGCAGTTCGAGCTGTGGGTGGAACGACTGGAGCTGAACGACCCCGACAAGTTCCTGGTACGCCTGCGCAACGTCGTGGACGTGCTGGTACAGGACCAATGGTGGATCGACCGCGAGGCGATCCAGGCCGAGTTGCCGGATTAAACGCCGAACCACAGAGGACACAGAGAACACGAAGGGCCGCCCTGAATGGGGCAATCCCCACAGCGGCACGCAAAATTGCGATTGAACACCGGGATGTCGGGCCTAAAGACCCTCCCACAGACGCCCAACACCGGGGCTTTGTGGGAGCGGCTTCAGCCGCGACGTCCCGGTCCACGGCCAGTGGCGGATCGACCGTGAGGCAATACTCCCGGGGCCAGCATTCGACGACTTCGTGTTCTTCGTGGTGAATTGTTCTTGAGTTCTTATTTGGAAGGGATATGTTCTGGGAAGACGACGACAAACCGCAAGAATTCCAGGTACCCGACGACGTCGCAGACCTGGTGTTCAACATCCAGTGCCGGGAACTGCCGGTCGACCACGCCCACGCGCTCGGCACCGCCCTGTGTGATACCGCGCCGGTGCTGACCAGTGACCCGCGGGTGGCCATCCACGAGATCCACCTGGCCGGCTCGCAGAATGGCTGGGAAAGGCCCGATCCCCACCTCGGGCAGAAGCTCATGCTGTCGCGCCGCACCAAGCTGCATATCCGCGCCCCCAAAGAGCTGCACGATCAAATCGGGCAGGCGCTGAACGGTGCAACCCTGGATGTGGAAGGACACAGCCTGACCATCGGCGATGCCAAGCTCAAGCCGCTGTCGAAGCAGGGCACCATCTTTGCCCGTCACATCGTCCTCGAGCCCGGCGAAGAAACCGACGAGAATGCCTTTCTTCTGCGCCTGGCCAAGGAACTGCAGGCAAAGGGGATTCAGGTGAAGAAGGCGCTCTGTGGCATCACCCAGGAGATGCAGACGCCAGAGGGGCCGCTCAAGACACGCAGCCTGTTGCTGGCCAACCTGCGCCCGGAGGATTCGGTACGACTGCAGCAGGAAGGACTGGGCAGCCATCACCATTGCGGATGCGGCATTTTCCTGCCCCACAAGGGGATAGATCCGGTGAAGACCGCAGAAGATGAATAAAGGAAGCTCTGATCAATTCGTAACACGGCATCTTGCGGCGCCAAATCGTCCATTTCTGCGTTGCGAATCTTCGCAATACCCGCTACAAGGTGAATCGCGAAGCGAGAGAGGGTCCCCTGGGGGATCACGTGCGATCCGCGCCTTGAACTCGACGATTTTTCACCGCGATCTGCTCGCGCCAGAATAAATCGGAGCTTCCTAAATGACCAACTTTTAATATAATCCTCGCCGTTTTTTCTCGGACCTCGATGCGGGCGACGGGAACCCTCAATGGAAATCCACTTGCACGAAGAGGAGCAATCACGATGTCGACGATTGAAGTAAATGGCAAGACCATCGAGCTGGACGAGCACGGCAACATGGTCGACTACACCCAGTGGGATGAAGACGTGGCCCGCGCCCTGGCCGAGATGGATGAGGGTTTCGTGGGTGAGCTGACCCAGGAACACCTCGACGTACTCAATTATCTGCGCGATCAGTACATCAACAATGTGCAGAACCAGCCGATGGAGCGCCAGATCCTCAAGGACATGGGCAAGATCTGGGGCAAGAAGGTCAGCAGCAAGGACATGTACAAGCTGTTCCCCTTCGCTCCCTCCAAGCAGGGCAACCGCATCGCCGGCCTGCCCTATATCGCGCGCAAGGGCGGCTACTGATCGGGCGGACCCACATCCGGCCGTAAAAAGGCCCCGAACCACGCGGTTCGGGGCCTTTTCCATGCTTCACTGGGCGCGGCGAATCAACCCAGCATGCCCGCATGCCGGACGAAGGCGATAACCTCATCCAGCCCCTGCCCTGTCTTCAGGTTGGTCATCACAAAAGGCTTGTCCCCTCGCATGCGCCGACTATCGACCGCCATCACCTCGAGCGACGCCCCCACGTAAGGCGCCAGATCGATCTTGTTGATCACCAGCAGATCCGAACGGGTGATCCCGGGTCCGCCCTTGCGCGGAATCTTCTCGCCCTCCGAGACATCGATCACATAGATCATCAGGTCCGCCAGTTCGGGACTGAAGGTGGCAGAGAGGTTGTCGCCCCCGCTCTCGATGAAAACGATATCGAGTTCGGGAAACCGGGCCTGCAGATCGGCCACCGCCGCCAGATTCATGGAGGCATCCTCGCGGATGGCCGTATGCGGGCAGCCGCCAGTCTCCACGCCGATGATGCGCTGCGCCGGCAACGCCTGCGCGCGAATCAGAATCTCCTGATCCTCCCGCGTGTAGATATCGTTGGTGACCACGGCGATTTCATAGTCCTCGCGCATGGCCTTGCAAAGGGCCTCGAGCAGGGCCGTCTTGCCGGAACCGACCGGACCACCGACGCCGATTCTTACCGGGGATTTCCCGTCATTCATGAAAACGAGCCATTTTGTCTTGAATCACCAGAATAATCCCTCCCCAACTTACGAGAGCTCAACTCCGAAACAACCTCGTGTACTGGGTCTCGTGCAGACTGCTGGCGATCGCCATCCGCGTCGCCGAGGCGCCGATCTCGTCATCACCGATGACCAGCGCCCGCT
Source organism: Chromatiales bacterium (assembly GCA_024762475.1). Taxonomy (GTDB): domain Bacteria; phylum Pseudomonadota; class Gammaproteobacteria; order Chromatiales; family Chromatiaceae; genus MONJU. The sequence continues at coordinate 5,205 of JANTHJ010000009.1, forward strand.
CGACCATGGCCGGCAGTCGTTCGGCCAGTCGCAGCTGCAATGCCTGACCGTCGGTCTGACCGAGCGGCACCAGCTTGACCGCCGCCGCCACCATATTCTCCAGCCAGCTCCAGGCATAGCCGTTGGCCGCCTCCGGTAGCGGAATGCCCCATCGCACGGAGGCCAGGGCAAAAGGACTGGCCTGACAGTGGCGCAAATAGTCCTCCCAGGGCGCGGCATCCTCCAGCTCCAGGTCGATGATCAATCGCGTGAGGGCACGCGCCCGCTGACGCTCTTCGGTACGCAGTTCGGCCGTCTCCCGTGCGGCGAGCAGGTACTGTCCCCAACGGGCGAGCGCTGCCGTATCCCGTGCCATACAGGCGTGGTAGAGCCGCGCCAGAATTGGGATGTCCAGGTGGCAGAGTCCGTCTTCGATCAACCCCTGCAGCCAGTCCTGCATAGCCGCCTTGTCCTCGATCCAGCCCACCTCGATGGCATATTCCATACCCTGAGAATAGGTGAACCCGCCCACTGGCAGCGCGGGACTGACCAATTGCATCAGGCGCAGACGGGCCAGCGCAAGCCCCTGGCGGCCCGGCTCAGTGACCATGCGAGTGTCCATGCGCATGACCACTGCCATGCTCGCCATAGGCGCCCGGCTCGGGTTCGAAGGGCAACTCGGCGAGGCCCGGCGTCAAACCCAGCCCCCGCAGCATGTCATCGAGCACATGATCGTGCTGGTAGCGGATCTCTCCCGGGAGGATCTGCAAAGGTGCGTGGCGGTTACCCAGGTGATAACAGGCCCGGGCCAGCAGGTGCGCGTCATCGGTTTTGGCCACCGAGACCGGTTCTGGCGCCGCCCGCACGCCGATCACGCTGCCATCCTCGGCCCGCAGCAGATCGCCATCGCGCAGGATGGGCCCCCGATCGAGGAACAGTCCCGCTTCACGCCCATCGTCGAGCACCACCCGCAGTCGCGCCTTGACCCGCTGTTCGAGGGGCAGGGTCAGCGTGGTTGCCGGCTCGCCGGTTGCGACACGTTGGATAATTCGCAGCACGCTCAAAACAGAAAATAACGCTGTGCCAGGGGCAGCTCTGCCGCCGGCTCGCAGGTCAACAACTCGCCGTCCGCGCGCACCTCGTAGGTCTGCGGATCCACCTCCAGCTGCGGCAGATAGTCGTTGAGCACCATGTCGCCCTTGCGGACATTGCGGCAGTCGCGTACCTCGCCGATCAGCGACTTCAGGCCCAGCTGCTCCGGCAGCCCGGCCGCCAGCCCTGCCTTTGACAGGAAGGTCATCCGGGTCGCCAGGCGGGCCCCGCCGAAGGCACCGAACATCGGCCGGTAATGGACCGGCTGCGGGGTCGGTATCGAGGCATTGGGATCGCCCATGGGCGCCATGGCGATCATGCCGCCCTTGATGATCAGGCTGGGTTTCACCCCAAAGAAGGCGGGCTTCCAAAGCACCAGGTCGGCGAGCTTGCCGACCTCCACCGAACCGACCTCATGGGCGATGCCGTGGGCGATTGCCGGGTTGATGGTGTACTTGGCGATATAGCGCTTCGCCCGCAGGTTGTCGTGCTCTGCCGGATCGCCCACCAGGCTGCCTCGCTGCGCCTTCATCTTGTGCGCGGTCTGCCAGGTGCGCATGATCACCTCCCCCACCCGCCCCATGGCCTGGGAGTCGGACGCGATCATGGAGAAGGCCCCCAGGTCGTGCAGGATGTCCTCGGCGGCGATCGTCTCGCGTCGAATGCGCGACTCGGCAAAGGCCACATCCTCGGGAATGGAGGGCGACAGATGGTGGCAGACCATCAGCATGTCCAGGTGTTCGTCGACCGTGTTCACCGTATAGGGACGGGTCGGATTGGTGGACGAGGGCAACACATGAGCAAACCCGGCCGCCTTGATGATGTCCGGGGCATGGCCACCACCGGCCCCCTCGGTGTGATAGGTGTGAATGGTACGGTCCTTCATCGCCGCCAGCGACTGCTCGACGAAACCCGACTCGTTGAGGGTGTCGGTGTGGATCGCCACCTGGACATCGTATTCCTCGGCCACGCCCAGGCAGGTGTCGATGGCAGCGGGCGTGGTACCCCAGTCCTCGTGCAGCTTCAGGCCGATGGCCCCGGCGGCCACCTGTTCCGCCAGGGGCTCGGCACGCGAGGCATTGCCCTTGCCCAGAAAACCCAGGTTCATAGGCAGTTCCTCGGCCGCCTGGAGCATACGATGGATGTTCCAGGGGCCGGGTGTGCAGGTGGTGGCATTGGTGCCGGTGGCCGGGCCGGTACCCCCGCCGAGCATGGAGGTGACCCCCGAGGCCAATGCCTCCTCGACCTGCTGCGGACAGATGAAGTGGATATGCGAGTCGATGCCACCGGCGGTGAGGATCTGGCCTTCCCCGGCGATCGCCTCGGTGCCGGGGCCGATGACGATGTCCACACCGGGTTGCACATCGGGGTTGCCGGCCTTGCCGATGGCGGCGATGCGGCCGTTCTTGATCCCCACATCGGCCTTGACCACACCCCACCAATCGAGAATCAGTGCATTGGTGATGACCGCGTCCATCACCTCGTCGGCGCTGGCCTGGCTCTGCCCCATGCCGTCGCGGATCACCTTGCCCCCGCCGAACTTCACCTCGTCGCCATAGACGGTGCGGTCCTCCTCCACCTGGATGAACAGCGCCGTATCGGCCAGCCGCACCCGGTCGCCCGTGGTCGGACCATACATCTCCGCATAGGCCTGTCTGCTGATCGTTGCCATCACCAACCCCTTTGAAAACCGATGTTCACCACGAAGGGCACAAAGAACACAAAGCTATCGATGTGTTCAAACGTACAGGTTGTACTTGCGCCAAGATGCGATTGCCATGAGAGCGATCCACCAGAAGGCCCTTCGTGTTCTTTGTATTCTTTGTGGTTCAAGCCCATCAATCGAGATTGCCCATCACCTGCCCATTGAAACCGAATACCTGCCGCGCCCCTGCATAGGCCACCAGCTCCACCTCACGCGTCTGTCCGGGCTCGAAGCGCACCGCGGTGCCGGCCGGGATGTTGAGACGGAAGCCCCGCGTCCTGTCCCGGTCGAACTGCAGCGCCGGGTTGGTCTCATAGAAGTGGTAATGGGAGCCGACCTGGATCGGCCGATCGCCAGTGTTGGCCACGCCGACCGTCACCGTGTCACGACCGGCGTTCAGTTCGATCTCACCGTCTGCTGGGATCACTTCGCCTGGAATCATTGGTGTGTCCTGTGTTCAGATAATCGGGTCGTGCACCGTCACCAACTTGGTGCCATCGGGAAAGGTCGCCTCGACCTGCACGTCGTGAATCATCTCCGGCACCCCCTCCATCACATCGTCGCGCGTCAGGAGGGTGCGGCCATAGTCCATCAACTCGGCCACGCTGCGTCCCTCGCGTGCGCCCTCCATGACCGCCGCGCTGATATAGGCCACCGCCTCGGGATAGTTCAGCTTCAACCCCTTGTCCTTGCGGCGCTCGGCCAACAGGGCAGCGGTGAACAGCAGCAGCTTGTCTTTTTCTCTCGGTGTCAGTTCCATGGGTCGCCTTCCTCAGGTTGCCCAGATCCGCGGCGGCACTGGCCTGCGCCCCAACAGGGGCTCGCGCAGACGGGACCAGATCGATGTAAACAGAATGCGGGCCTTTTCGGTCGAGTTTCCCAGATAGCGGACGACGAGCAGGCCATCGACCAGGGTCGCGCTGGTCAGCGATTCCTCGCCGGAGCCGATCTCCTCCCGCGCTATGGCCAGCGCCTCTCGGTCCGCCGGAAAGAACAACTGAGTGGCCACCACCGGGTGCCCGGCAAGACCTGCACTGTCGCCCCGCCTCTGCGGCGTCACCCGCAGACGTTCGAGCAACAGGGGACGTCCGTCATGCCATACCTGCAGCCGCAGATCCAGCTCTCCCTCGTCGAACGCCTCGTGGTTCACAGGCCGCCCAAGGGAATGGCTCTCCCAGAGGGCGAAGCGCGCATCGCCCGCCAGCTCGACCCGGGTGTTCAGCCGGACGCGTGCGCCGGGAAAATAGATATTCTCCTGGGGCAGCCATTCCAGACCGGCACCCTGCTCGATTCTCAGACGCTGATCTTGCACCGCCTGCGGCGCCGCGCTGCGATAGAACTTGTTCGCGCCGGGCGTGGTCAACAGCACCTGACCGTGGGCCCCTGCGGTCACATCCAGCTCGAGCCAGTCGCCGCCGACCACGCCACCGGGCGGATGCAGCAGATAGACATGACAGATCCCGCCCTCGGGGTAGAAGGGTCGCTGTACCGCCAGTGGCCCCTCGCGCCGACGTTCGCTCAGGCAGGTACGGCCCTCGCGGTGACTGAAGCCCAGCTGCAGGCGCCCGCGCCAGGCCGATGCATCCGAGGCGATTGCAACAGCCATTTCAGCGCCGATCGCGCGCCCGCAACCAGCTTCTTCGCAGCCCCTCTCCAAGGCCAAGCACTGCCGGCACCAGCAAGAGCATCAGCCAGAGGTGTTCTGCCGCATGCGCCATGCCCTCGCTGGCGCTCACATGCGCCTGCGCAGCGTGGCCGATCATCAGCAGGCCCGGGATGGTCCAGATCGCCTTCATATCTCCTCCTCAGACAGTCAGATACTGTCGAATCAACTCTTCGTTCAGGGATGGCATCTCGCCGCCGGCCACCGCCCTGCCCCGATCCACGATCATGAAGTCGTCCCCGACCCGGCGCGCGAACGGCAGCTTCTGCTCCACCAGCAGCACGGTCAGGCCGATCTCGTCGATCAGCTTGCGAATGATGTCCCCGATCTGTGCCACGATGTTCGGCTGAATGCCCTCGGTCGGCTCGTCCAGAATGAGCAGCTGCGGGTCGGTGACCAGGGCGCGGCCGATCGCCAGCTGCTGCTGTTGACCACCGGAGAGGTCACCGCCCCGGCGCCCCAACATCTCGCGCAACACCGGAAACAACTCATAGATGAACTCCGGAATGGCCTTCGCGCCATCGTGACGTGCCGGCAGGCCGATCTGCAGATTCTCCTCCACGCTCAGCAAGGGAAAGATCTGGCGGCCCTGCGGCACATAGCCGATCCCCATGGGCGCGCGCTCCTCCGCGCTGGCCCGCTCGATGGGCCTGTCCCGGTAGAGGATGCTGCCTGAGCGCACCGGCTGCAAGCCCATGATGCATTCCAGTAGGGTGGTCTTGCCCACGCCATTGCGCCCCATCAGCACCGTGCACTTGCGCTCGGGGACCTCCAGATCCACATCCCACAGGGTATGAGATTCGCCATAGTAGTGATTGAGCCCCTCAACCTTCAGCATCGGCGCCCCCGAGATAGACTTCGATCACCCGCGGATCGTTCTGAACCTGGTCCATGCTGCCCTCGGCCAGGACGCCTCCCTGGTGCAATACGGTAACGCGGGACTCGAGCGAGCGCACGAAATCCATGTCATGCTCCACCACCACGACCGAATGTTTACCCGCCAGTGACTTCAACAATGCCACCGTGCGATCCATTTCCTGATGGGTCATGCCCGCCGCGGGCTCGTCCACCAGCAACAGCAGGGGATCCTGCATGAGCAGCATCCCGATCTCGAGCCACTGCTTCTGACCATGGGACAGCGAGCCCGCCCGCCGGCCACTTTCATCCTGCAGACCGATGACTTCCAACACCTCCTCGATCTGCCCCTTTTCCTCCGGCGTCAGACGTGCCGTGAGGGTCGACCAGACGGTCTTGGGGCCCGCCATGGCCAGCTCCAGGTTCTCGAACACGCTGTGATGTTCGAATACCGTCGGTTTTTGAAATTTGCGCCCGATACCGGCCTGGGCGATCTCGGGTTCGTCCATCTGCAGCAGATTGAGGCGCTGGCCGAACCAGCAACTACCCGTATCGGGACGGGTCTTGCCGGTGATGATGTCCATCATGGTGGTCTTGCCCGCGCCATTGGGGCCGATCACACAACGCAGCTCGCCGGTGTCGACATAGAAGTTGAGACCATTGATCGCCTTGAAGCCATCGAAACTGACCGACACATCCTCCATGTAGAGTACGGTGCCATGCGAAAGATCGAGATCTTCCACCTCGCGTGCCACCATGAAATCGAAGACCCGGTCGCGGCGCAGGATGTCGCTCATTGCTCTTTCTCCCGGCGTAGCAGCCCGACAACGCCGCGCGGCAGGAACAGCGTGACCAGCACGAACAGCGCACCGAGTGCGAACAGCCAGGCGTCCGGTAACACGCCGGTGAGCCAGGTCTTGGCATAGTTGACGCCGACGGCCCCGAGTACGGCGCCGTAGAGAGTTGCCCGCCCGCCGACGGCCACCCAGACCACCACCTCGATGGAGTTGAGCGGCTGGAATTCACTGGGATTGATGATACCCACCTGCGGCACATAGAGCGCACCGGCGATCCCGGCCAGCACCGCCGAAAAGGTGAAGATGGCCAGTTTGAACAGCTCCACCCGATAACCGACGAAACGCGCGCGGCTCTCCGCATCCCGGATGGCCACCGCCACCCTCCCCAGACGCGAGGCGACGATGGCTCGGCAGGCGAGGTATCCGAGCAAAAGGACGACCGCCGAGGCGATGAACAGGCCCAGCCGGGTGGCGTCGGACTGAAGACTGAAGCCCAGAATATCCTTGAAGTCGGTCAGGCCGTTGTTGCCACCGAATCCCATTTCGTTGCGGAAGAAGGCCAGCATCAGGGCATAGGTCAGGGCCTGGGTGATGATGGACAGGTACACACCGGTCACCCTCGAGCGGAAGGCGAACCAGCCAAACACGAAGGCGAGCAATCCCGGCACCAGCATCACCATCAGCATGGCGAACCAGAACTGGTCGAACCCCTGCCAGTACCAGGGCAGCTCATGCCAATTGAGAAACACCATGAAATCCGGCAATTCCGGGTTGCCGTAGACCCCGCGGTCCCCGATCTGGCGCATCAGGTACATCCCCATGGCATAACCGCCGAGGGCAAAGAAGGCGGCATGCCCGAGACTGAGGATCCCCAGGTAACCCCACACCAGGTCCAGTGCGACCGCGAGCAACGCATAGGTCAGATACTTGCCCAGCAGGGTCACGGTGTAGCTGCTCAGATGCAGCGGATTTTCCTGCGGCAGATTCGCCATGACCGTCACCGCGATCACCAATGCCACCAGCAGCGCCACGAAGATCTGGCCGCCACGATCGCCTTTCAGAGGACGCAGCAGAAACATCTCAATCCTCCGCCGCCCGGCCCTTCTGCGGGAAGAGTCCGCGCGGCCGCTTCTGAATGAACAGGATCACGAAGACCAGGATCAGTATCTTGGCCATCACTGCACCGGCCCAGGGCTCCATGAACTTGTTGGCGATACCGAGCCCGAGACCACCCACCAGGGTGCCCCAAAGGTTGCCGACACCGCCGAACACCACCACCATGAAACTGTCCACGATGTATTGCTGACCGAGGTTGGGCCCCACGTTGGTGAGCTGGGACAGCGCCACGCCCGCAACGCCGGCGATCCCCGAGCCCAGACCGAAGGTCAGCGCATCCACGCGTGCCGCGCGCACCCCCATGGCCCGCGCCATGCCGCGATTCTGCGCCACCGCGCGGACCTCCAGCCCGAGGCGGGTGCGCTTGAGTACCAAGAACAGACCGACGAAGACGAGCATGCAGAACAGAATGATGTAGAGCCGGTTGTAGGTGAGCGACAGCGCGCTGTTGATGAACAGCTGGCCGCTCATGAACTCCGGATTGGAGACGGGCACATTCTGCGGCGAGATCACCGTCCGCACCAGCTGTTGCAGGATCAGGCTCACACCGAAGGTGGCGAGCAGGGTCTCCAGCGGGCGGCCATACAGAAAGCGAATGATGCCGCGCTCGATGGCGATACCCACCGACCCGGAGACGAGGAAGGCCGCCGGTATCGACAGCAGCAGCGACACCCCCGGCAGGCCGGGCATGAGCTGCTGGATCAGGTAGGTGGTATAGGCCCCAAGCATGATCAATTCGCCGTGGGCCATGTTGATCACCCCCATCACGCCGAACGTGATCGCCAAGCCGATGGCGGCGAGCACCAGCACCGATCCCAGGCTCAGCCCGAAGAACAGGGTCTCGATCTGCCCCATCACCCTGACCCGGTCCTCTATCTTGCGCAGGGCGGTGGCAGCCGATTTCTGCACGCTTGGCGAGGGATCGTTCTCGGCCAATCGCACCAGCGCCTGGCGTACTGCCGGCTCGAGACTGCCGGAAACGCCCTTGATGGCCTTCAGCCGCTCCGGCTCGTCAGGGGATTGCAGCTTCGCCAGTGCCATCACCAGTTGCATCGCATCGAGGACGGCAGGATCGGTCTCCTTCTCGATGCGAGGTTGCAGCAGGGCGATCTGGTCCGGCGACGGGTTCTCCAGTATCGCCTCCACCGCCTTGCGTCGCGCCCGCGGATCCGGACTGTCCAGGTCGCGGGCGGCCAGGATGCTCCTGATGGTGCGCCGGAGACTGTTGTTGATTCGGAACTTCTTGAGCTTCCGCTTCTTGAACTCGCCCAATACCTGGGCAGTGAGGGCATCGGTGGCCTTGAACTGCCGGCCGTCCTTCTCGACCCAGACTACCCGTTTTTCCTTCTTGAGAACCCTCAGACGACCGTCGAGGATCCCTTCTACCCACTGGAAACGCTCGGGCCGCTCGTTGGCGACGAGCTGTTGCAGCGCCGCCTGCTTGGCCGCGAAGTCCGAGCCCAGCAGTGCCTCGAAGGCGCGGTCCAGATCGGGATCGCCTGTTTCCACCTTCGCGCCCAGCGCCGGCAGGGTGAACAGCAGTAGCAGCGCTATGAGCAAGCGTTTCATGGAGCGTTCGAATTCTTTAGAAAAGAGGGGGAGAGCTGGCGGCGAGATCCTCTCGCCGCCGCCCCTTTCTTATGTCAGATGATCAGTAGTTCTGACCCGAGCACTTGCCCGTTTTGACATTGTAGTTACCGCAGGAGAGCGGCTTGCGCCAGTCAGCGATCAGGTCCTTGGAGCCCGGCAGGAAGTCCGACCAGGCATCGCCCACCACCAGGCCAGGGGTGCTGTAGACGATCTCGAACTGTCCGTCGTCCTGGATCTCGCCGATCAACACCGGCTTGGTGATGTGGTGATTGGGCATCATGGCCGAGTAGCCACCCGACAGGTTCGGCGCCGTCACGCCCACCATGGCGTCCACGACCTTTTCGGGATCGGTGGTACCAGCCTTCTCCACCGCTTTCACCCACATGTTGAAGCCGATATAGTGAGCCTCCATGGGGTCGTTGGTCACCCGGTCCTCTTTCTTGATGAACTTGTGCCAGGCCTCGATGAACTCGTCGTTGACATCAGCGTCCACGCTCATGAAATAGTTCCATGCGGCCAGGTGGCCGACGAGCGGCTTGGTGTCAATACCTGAGAGTTCCTCTTCGCCGACCGAGAACGCCACTACCGGAATGTCCTCGGCGGAGATGCCCTGGTTGCCCAGCTCTTTATAGAAGGGCACGTTGGCATCACCATTGATGGTGGAGACCACCGCAGTCTTCTTGCCGGCAGAGCCGAACTTCTTGATGTCAGCAACGATCGATTGCCAGTCGGAATGACCAAAGGGCGTGTAGTTGATCATGATGTCCCCATCTTTCACGCCCTTGGCCTTCAGATAGGCCTCGAGGATCTTGTTCGTCGTACGGGGATAGACATAGTCGGTCCCGGCCAGCACCCAGCGCTTCACACCTTGATCCATCAGGTAGTCGACTGCCGGAATCGCCTGCTGGTTGGGTGCCGCGCCGGTATAGAAGACGTACTTGGAGGACTCTTCGCCCTCGTACTGCACCGGGTAGAACAGCGGCGTTTTCAGTTCCTCGACCACCGGCAGTACCGACTTGCGCGACACCGAGGTCCAGCAGCCGAAAATGGCGGCAACCTTGTCTTTCTGGATCAGCTCACGTGCCTTCTCGGCGAACAGCGGCCAGTTGGACGCCGGATCCACCACCACCGGCTCGAGTTTCTTGCCCAGCAGCCCACCCTTCTTGTTCTGCTCCTCGATGAGCATCAGCATGGTGTCCTTGAGCGTGGTCTCAGAAATGGCCATGGTGCCCGAGAGCGAGTGCAGAATGCCTACCTTGATGGTGTCGGCGGCCTGAACCGCACCGCTGACCACCAGGGCTGCGGCGGCCGACACGGCCAGAGCAAGCCTGCGTACAGGAACGATTGATTTCATCGCTAGCGATCTCCCCTAGATATTGAAAGTTGCGCGCCGCGGACAGAATGGTGCACGGCACCCATCTGATAGGCAGGGAACGTGCCAATCAATCACCTTATTGATTTAAAATGAAATATTTCGGAATCTGACAATAGCGGGCATCGCCATTGCACCAATATAGTTCTGTCGTATTGGTATTCGCACCACAATAAAGCAACCGAAGGGGCCCGTTCTACAATTCGGCCCACATCCTCAACAGGTTGGCATAGCTGCGGTCGACCTGCTTGGCATGGTCCGAGTCGGGCGCGGTGCGCAGCAGGTGCTCACGCGCCTGGTCTAGTTCGAAAAGCAATTCCCGCCGCTCCGACTCGCGCACGAAGCTCTGGATCCAGGTCAGGGCTACCAGGCGCTCGCCGCGGGTCACCGCCGCCACGTGATGGACGCTGCGTGAGGGGTAGACTACCGCGCTCCCGGCCGCCAGCTTGACCCGCTGGTCGCCGAAGGGCGTACGGATCACCAGTTCGCCGCCCTCATAGCTGTCCGGGTCATTGAGAAAGAGGGTCATGGAGACATCGGTGCGAAACTTTCCGCCCCCCATGATGGGATCATCCACATGGTCACCGTAGTGCATCCCCGGCTGGTAGCGGGCAAGAATGAAATCTGCCAGCCGATGCGGCAGCACGGCACTGCGAAAGCGGGCGTTCTGCCCCACGCTGGCCATGATGACCCGGTTGAGCCGCTGCTGAATCTGCGGGTCCGGACCCAGCTCCTGGTTCTCCTTGACCCGGCTCGCCGCCATGCCGGCGGTAAGCTTTCCATCGACGAACTCGGCACCCTCCAGGATCTCACGGATCTTGTCGATCTGGGCACTATTGAGCAGTTCGGGGATTTGCAACAGCATGGCTCGATCCTAAGGAAGCTCTGATTGATTCTGGCGCGAGCAGATTGTGGTGAAAAATCGTCCAGTTCAAGGCGCGGATCGCACGTAATAGCAGGCTATTGCGAAGATCCGCAACGCAGAAATGGCCGATTCTACGCCGCAAGATGCCGTGTTACGAATTGATCAGAGCTTCCCTAACTAACCCGGATGCGCGACCGGGGCATTGACGCAAGGCTCCCGTTAGAATGCGCATCGAACAATTAGCAGGAGCCCGAGCATGATACTGAAGGTCACCATTGCCGACCAATTGCTGGAACTGAACGTGCCCGATGCGCTGCTCGAGCAGGCGCAGGACTTCTTCGACAAGATGGATGCCGACATGGACCAAGGCTGGCAGGTCAACCGCGACTGGGTGGACCGTCCGAAAGCCTATCTGCGTGGCCAGATCGCGGCCAACAAGCTGCTCACCGCCATTGAGAACCGGGATGACAGTCTGGGGCGGCTGATGGCCGGCTACATCCTCGCCCGATTTCCCGAGATCGAACTGGTAGAACTCTCCGAACAGGGCGAGATCCGCGATCACGTGCTCACCATGAAGTCAGGCGCGGACAGTGCCGAAGAAGGGCCCAGCCTCTCCTTCAGTCATGGCGGACTCCCGCATGGTCTTAGTAAGATGGAGGCCATGACCCAGGCCGGCAAGGACGTGAGCGGTGTGTTCAAGATGGGCCGACAATACCGCTTCTCGGTCTTCAACCACGCCACCGGCGAGTGGGACCAGTCCCCCGCCTTCGGCAGCAAGGAGGACGCCGAGGCCGCTCGGGAGAAGGTCTTCAAGCAGCGTTTCGATGCCCTGAGCCAGGCACCGCAGATCCACTGACCGTCCCCACGATCGACCGTAGAGGAAGGATCACGGCTGCGGGAGGGCCTTCAGGCCCGACGGATATTTCGCCGCAGCCGGAACCGCTCCCACAGCGAGAACGCCGCTATAACGGATCTCCCGACTGAACCATGGCCATTATCGACCAAGTCACTGCGCCGCTGGTACTCCGTGATCCCGATGGCAGGGAAAAGGTCATCGCCTGCGCCTTCACCCATCCGCAGGGATTGCTCTGCCTCGATCTGTTCTGGCACCAATCCACCCCCGACCGGGCGGCCCACCTGCTCCGTGGCGAACTGACCGGGGAAGGTCCCTGGCGCATCGGCGACCATCGCCTGCGGGTGCTCGGCTGCCACAACACCGACCCGCATCTGGCGGAGCAGTTCGCGGCCTGGCGGGAATACCTCCAGACTCACCCGGACCAGTACCCGCCTCGCGAGCAGATCGCCGAAATCGCACGCCGACTGGGCGCCACCCCGCGATAGCATAGAAAATTAGACACTCCTAATATTCTGCGTATAATGCGCGGCCCTTTGTCGTCCGGTTCTTTTGCCCTATGTTCCAGCTGACCTGCCCGGGTAGGCAGTGCGTCAAGAACGACGTGCTGTCCGGCCTCACCGTTGCCCTCGCCCTGGTCCCCGAGGCGGTGGCCTTTGCCTTCGTCGCCGGCGTAGAGCCGCTGGTAGGACTCTACGGCGCCTTCATGATGGGCCTGATCACCGCCATCGTCGGCGGAAGGCCCGGCATGATCTCGGGCGCTACCGGGGCCATGGCCGTGGTGATGGTGTCGCTGGTAGCGACCCACGGGGTGCAGTACCTGTTCGCTGCCCTGCTGCTTACCGGCGCCATTCAGGGGGCCGCCGGGGTGCTGCGTCTGGGCAAGTTCATCCGCCTGGTCCCCTATCCGGTGATGTTGGGCTTCGTCAACGGCCTGGCGATCGTGATCTTTCTCGCCCAGCTACAGCATTTCCAGGCGCCGGGGTCCGGCGGCCAGCCCGAGTGGCTGAGCGGCGAGCCTCTGTGGACCATGCTCGGGCTGGTGGCCCTGACCATGGCGATCATCCAGTTCCTGCCACGGCTCACCAACGCGGTACCCGCGGCACTGGCCGCTATCGTGGTCGTCACCCTGCTGGTACTGGGCCTGGACCTGGACGCCCGTTCGGTCGTGGATGTACTGCGCGACATGAGCGGCGACCCGCAGGCGAGTATCGCCGGGGGCCTGCCGAGCTTTTCCATCCCGTCGGTCCCCTGGAACTGGGAGACCCTGGAGATCATCCTCCCCTACAGCCTGGTTCTGGCCGGCGTGGGGCTGATCGAGTCGCTGCTCACCCTGAGTCTGATCGACGAACTGACCGAGACCCGCGGCCGCGGCAACCGGGAATGCATCGGCCAGGGCGTGGCCAACACGGTCAACGGGTTCTTTGGCGGCATGGGCGGCTGCGCCATGATCGGCCAGTCGCTGATCAACATAAACTCCGGCGGCCGTGGACGCCTGTCCGGCATCGCCGCCGCCCTGTTTCTGCTGATATTCATCCTGTTCGCCTCGGGCCTGATCGAGCAGATCCCCATCGCGGCCCTGGTCGGGGTGATGTTCATGGTGGTGCTGGCCACCTTCGAATGGGCCATCTTCCACATGATCGGCAAGGTGCCGTTGGCCGACATCCTGATCAGCGTGCTGGTGGCCGCTATCACCGTGGTTGCCGATCTCGCCATCGCAGTGCTCGTGGGCGTGATCGCCTCGGCCCTGGTTTTCGCCTGGGAACATGCCAAGCAGATGCGCGCCGACAGCTACATCGACGAGAACGGAGCCAAGGTCTATGAACTGCACGGTCCGCTGTTCTTCGGCTCGGTACAGCACTTCCAGGACCTGTTCGACCCGCGCAACGACCCGGACGAGGTGATCGTCGACTTCTACGACTCGCGCGTCGCCGATCATTCGGGCATCGAGGCGATCGACAACCTGGCCGAGCGTTACCAGCGCCACGGCAAGACCCTGCACCTGCGTCACCTCAGCCCGGAATGCCGCGACCTGCTGGAGAAGGCCGGCGGCCTGGTGGAGGTCAACATGATGGAAGACCCGCGCTACCACGTGGCAGACGATCGGCTGGCTTAGACCGCAACCGTCAGGACAGAAACAACGCCAATACCTGCTGCACCTTCTCTTCGGTAATGGGGAACTGAATGGCCGCGTCCACGGGGTGGGCCGCGCGGAAGCGTTCGAAACGCTCCGCATGCTCAGGCAGATAGAACACCAGCAACTTGACCTGCGGCAGCTTCTGCAGGATGGCCATCAGGGTCTCCAGGTTGGAGCTGCGGTCGCGGAAATCGGACTGGGCGTTGTACTCGGCCACGATGGCATCGGGCGTGGTCTTCTTAAGGTAGCTGCGCGCCTTGCGCTGCGAATTGACCACGTCCACCTGGTAGCCCAGCGACTGGTAGAGCGGGATCAGATTCGGATAGCCCCCCAGCTCGACGATCGCCAGCAGGCGTGGCATCAGCGGAACACCACCCAGGTGGTGGCGATGTACTTGACCCCTTCGGTCAGCACCTCGGAGCGATGCTCATGGGTCCAGAAAGGGGGGAACAGGATCATCTTGCCCCGCTCCGGACGCACACTCACATCCTGGTAGAGAAACTGGGTACGCCCCCCTGCCCCTTCCGGTACGTCGTTCAGGTACCAGAGGGCGACCAGCTGGCGATCGGCGAACTGGTGACTGCCCCCGTCGATATGCCAGTGGTAATACTCGCCCGGCTGATAGCGCTGGATCTGGTAGCCCATGTCCTTGAAGGGGCCCTTGAAAAAGGGAAAGGCCTCGCGGAATTCCTTGAGTGCTGCGGCCATGCAACGAAAGAACAGTTGATCCACGTCCTGCCAGTCGGGATTGTTGCTGACCACCAGGTCCATGGTGCGCTTGATTCCGGCATCGAGACCCTGCACCTGCCCGATACGGCCCGGATTCTGCTGCTCGGGATGGGCCTCGAAACGCCGGATCATCTCTTCGCACCAATCCGCTGGAAGGGTATCGGGCCGCTCATAGATGAAGCTGAGCGGCTTGACCTCGCGAAAGCTCGCCGGCGGAGTGAAGGTGCGCTCGACAGGAAAAGGGTTGCTGCTCATCGGGTACTCCGGAAGTTCGGCGTCCAATTATACCTGCAGGCCAGCGAGGACGAGCTCAGTCTTCCGGCTGTTTCGGTGGGCGTGCGATCTGATCGAGCCGCACCACGGTCTCTTCGATTCCACTTGGCTCCAGAGACGGCTTGTCCACCACGAACAGACGGTGACCGTTGATGATCCCCGAGACATCGTCCGACTCGCCCTTCAGGTCATGCAATGCCGCGGTCACCATGTGCGCGACCACCAGTATCCAGACCGCCGTCGCAAAGACGCCGTGCACGTCCGGAAGATAGACGCCGAACAGCACAGGCCCGTTCGATTGCAGCGCGCCGCCCAGGGCAAGCACCAGCAGGCAGACGTAGAGCAGCAGATAGAGCGGCTTCCATAGCGGATTGTGGGCATACCAACGCGGCAGCGGCGTCTTGCCGAAACTGGCGTAGAACCTCAGCATCTGGCCGACGGCTGGCCACTCGTCGTCCTCCGGCACCAGCTGACCGATACGCTCCACCGGACGCCCGGCGAACATCAGCCAGATCCGCAACACCAAGCCGGCGATGAGGATACTGGCGGCGTAGTAATGGATATCCACCGCCTCCGCCTCTACCGAGGGCGCGTGCGATGAGAGCCAGCCCGTGACCATCAACACCAGCACCGACCCTCCGACCAGCAGGTGGCTTAGTCTCAGCCAGCCGCTCCAGATCCGTATCCGCCTGATATCGGCCATCCACTTTCCCCTGCTACTGTCCAGAAGGCCGCATGATACGCCCCAGCCAGGTTCTTGACAGGGCCAGCTCGAAGCCGGGAACCTTCACTGTCTCCACAATCAGCATCAGCGGTCCAGGCGAGTCATGCCCGACACATGGATGGAGAGGGGCCGCGAGCGCCTCGATCTGTTGCTGACGGACACAGACCACAACGCCCGGTCGCCGGGGCGGTGAGGAGCGTATTATCGTCGGACCACAACCGTCAGCCGAGACTGACCGACACACAACCCCTTCCCCAAGGCCGCCCGGACACAAGCCCTGCCGACTCGCCCATGACCGCAATCATTTCCATCAGCAACCTTTCCAAGACCTATGCCAATGGCTATCAGGCATTGAAGAACGTCAGCCTGGATATCCAGAGCGGCGAGATCCTGGCCCTGCTCGGGCCCAACGGGGCGGGCAAGACCACGCTCATCTCGATCGTCTGCGGCATCGTCAATGCCACTGGGGGCAAAGTCACCGTCGCGGGTCGCGACATCGTGCAGGACTACCGATTGACCCGCAGCCTGATCGGCCTGGTCCCGCAGGAACTGACCCTGGGCGCCTTCGACCGGGTCTGGAACACCCTCTGTTTCAGTCGCGGCCTGTTCGGCAAAAAGCCGGATCGCGCCTACCTGGAGCAGGTACTGCGGGATCTCTCCCTTTGGGACAAGAAGGACAGCATGCTGATGGCCCTGTCCGGCGGCATGAAGCGCCGGGTGCTGATCGGCAAGGCCCTGGCCCACGAGCCGCGCATCCTGTTTCTCGACGAACCAACCGCCGGCGTGGACGTGGAGCTGCGCAAGGACATGTGGGCGCTGGTGCGGCAGTTGCAGGCGTCCGGCGTGACCATCATCCTCACCACCCACTATATCGAGGAAGCCGAGGCGATTGCCGACCGGGTGGGGGTCATCAATCACGGTGAGCTGCTACTGGTGGACGACAAGCAGGCTTTGATGCACAAGCTGGGCAAGCGACAGCTGCTCATCGAGATCGAAACGCCTCTGGCCGAGATGCCGGCAGCGCTGGCAGACCGGCCGCTGGAGTTGTCGGCGGATGGGCGCACGCTGATCTACACCTACGACCCGCACAGGCCGCAGACCGGCATCGACGAGTTGCTGCAGGCCTTGCGGGATGCGGGCCTGACAATCAAGGACGTATTGAGCACCAAGACCTCACTGGAAGAAATCTTTGTCAACCTGGTACAGGCGAAACCATGAACAGCTATGCGATCCGCGTGATCTACAAGTACGAGATGCTGCGTGCCTGGGAGACGCTGGCGCAGAGCTTTGCCTCCCCGGTCATCTCCACGGCGCTGTACTTCGTGGTGTTCGGCTCGGCGATCGGGTCGCGGATCCAGCATATCGAGGGGGTACCCTACGGTCTGTTCATCGTGCCCGGCCTGATGATGCTGGCATTGCTGACCCAGAGCATCGCCAATGCCTCGTTCGGTATCTTTTTCCCGCGATTTACCGGCACCATCTACGAACTGCTCTCTGCGCCGGTCTCCTTTGTCGAGATCCTAATCGGCTACGTCGGCGCCGCGGCGAGCAAGTCGTTCATCATCGGCCTGATCATTCTGGCCACGGCGGGCTTCTTCGTCCCGCTGCAGATCGCCCACCCGGTGTGGATGCTGACCTTCCTGCTACTGACCTGCATTTCGTTCAGCCTGTTCGGCTTCATCATCGGTCTGTGGGCCACGAACTTCGAAAAGCTGCAGCTGATTCCGATGCTGGTGATCACGCCACTGGTATTCCTTGGCGGCAGTTTCTATTCGGTGAACATGCTGCCACCGGCCTGGCAGACGGTCAGCCTGTTCAACCCGGTGGTGTATCTGATCAGCGGTTTTCGCTGGAGTTTTTTCGAAGTGGCCGATGTGGACGTGGGGCTGAGCCTGGCCATGGTGCTGGGATTTCTGGGATTGTGTCTGGCGGTGGTGTGGTGGATGTTCCGCACGGGTTATCGGTTGAAGCAGTAAGGCCCTTGAGGAATACCTGATGAATCCCTCCCCCCGCTTGCGGGGGGAGGCTAGGAGGGGGGTAAGCCCTTGTTTGAACTCTCCCTCCCGGAGCCCCCGTCGCTACGCTCTCCCCCAAAGGGGGGAGGTGGAAAACCGGATTTTTCAGAGTTTCGTCAAACGGCGGCTCGAGTCTGGCCCACGCCTCTATCAGGCCCAGCTCGAATCAGGACACCTTAACCGCCTCGGCGATCAGCGCCCGCAGCTCCGGTACGCAGGAGCCACAGTTGGTGCCGGCCTGCAGGCGCTCGCCCAAGGCCTCGGGCGTGGTTGCGCCTTCGTGGATCGCCTTGATGAGCGTATTGATCCCTACCGAGAAACAGGAACAGATGATCCGTCCTGCGTCCTCCTGATGCTTTCCTGGCGTGCCGGCCAACACCCGCTGCCGCTGCTGAGCGGTCAGGCCCTCTTCGGCGAACAGACGCACCAGCCAGTCACGTTCGGGCAGGTGGAAGTCGGGTCCGATGAAAATGCAGGCGTCCAGTCGGTCACCGACAAAGCGCGCGGTGCGAAAACGGGCATGTGCCGGATCGTGCATCTCGGCCCAACTGCCGTCCTCCCCAGCTCCCTCGCTTAGGGTCTTGCGCGCACAGACGGCCCAATCCTGCGGGGCCTCTTCGCCCGCCAGCTCATAGTGCCAAAGACCCTCGCGGCGCACCCGCACCCAGTAGGTGGCATGCTGCGGCGTGATCTGCCGGCGACTGAGGGCAAATCCATACCAGGCCGGCCGGTAAGGAACCACCCTCACCGGGGTATGTTTGAATTCCGGCTGACCTGAAACCGGGTCCAGGGCCGGGTTGACCAGCGCGTCGGCCCGCGCCGCACTGGCGAACTGGTCGCTCCAGTGCATGGGAATGAACACACTGCCGGGCTGCTGACTGTCCGACACCCGGGCACGCACGATCACCTCGCCCCAGCGGCTGCTGATCTGCACCAGTGAACCGTCCTCCACGTCCAACCCCGCGGCATCATGGTGGTGCAGCTCCGCATAGGGTTCGCTGACATGCCCGTTCAGCCGGGGCGAACGCTCGGTACGGGTCATGGTATGCCACTGGTCGCGGACCCGGCCGGTGTTCAGTCGCAAAGGATAGTCGGGATCGGGCATGTGCGCCGGAGGACGCGGGGTCACTGCCACGAATCGCGCTCGCCGCTGCGGGGTGAAGAAACGGCCATCCCCCAGCATCCGCGCTGTACCCTGCCCGTCGGCGGTGACCGGCCACTGCACCGGCTGCAGCGCGTCGTAGTCTTCCCGGGAGAGGTCCTGCAGTCCGGAGATGTCGAAGTCGCGCTCGCCCGCGTTCTCGAAGCCCGACAGGCGCGCGTGCTCCACGAAGATCTCACGCGGCCCGGCATATTCGAAACCGGAGAACCCCAGCTGTTGGGCAAAACGGGACAGGATCCACCAGTCCTGGCGGGCCTCACCCGGCGGCTGCAAGAAGGCGCGCTGGCGCGAGATACGGCGCTCCGAGTTGGTCACTGTCCCATCCTTCTCGCCCCAGGTGGCGGCGGGCAGCAGCACGTCGGCGAACGCGGTCGTATCGTTTTCCACACAGTCGGAGACGACCACCAGATCACAGCGGGACAGTGCGCGCCTGACCCGGTCGCTGTCCGGCAGACTGACCGCCGGATTGGTCGCCATGATCCACACTGCCTTGATCTTTCCCTCATCCATGGCCCGGAACATATCCACCGCCTTGAGACCCGCCGCTCGCGCCATGTTGGGCGCCTGCCAGAAGCGTTCCACCAAAGCCACGTGCTCCGGATTCTCGAAATCCATATGCGCGGCCAGCTGGTTCGCCAGACCACCCACCTCGCGCCCTCCCATGGCATTGGGCTGGCCGGTCAGAGAGAACGGGCTGGACCCCGGCCGGCCGATACGACCGGTCAGGAGATGGCAGTTGATGATCGCATTGGCCTTGTCGGTCCCGCTGCTCGATTGATTGATCCCCTGGGAGAACGCGGTGACGGTGCGTGGCGTGCGGGCGAACCAGCGAAAAAAGGTTTCCACCTGCTCCAGCGGCAGGCCGCAGTGCTCCGCCACCGCCAATGGGGATGGCGCGTACCAGCGCGCCACACGCAGGGCCTCCTCGAAACCATCGGTCGCATCCTGGACGAAACCCGGATCGCCATAGCCCTGATCGTGCAGCCAGGCGAGCAGTCCGCCAAACAACAGTGCGTCGGTCCCGGGGCGCAGCGCCAGATGAAGATCCGCGATATCACAGCTTGCGGTACGGCGCGGATCGATCACCACCACCCGCATCGGCCGATCCGAATCCTTTCTCTTTTTCTTTGCGCGCACCACCCGCTGGTAGAGCACCGGATGGCACCATGCGGCATTGGCCCCGGCAAAGATCAGCAGGTCCGCCTCGTCCAGATCATCGTAAGAGGCCGGGACGGTATCGCTGCCAAAGGCCCGCTTGTGGCCGGCGACCGCCGAGGACATGCAAAGGCGTGAGTTGGTATCGATATTGGCCGAGCCGATGAAGCCCTTCATCAGCTTGTTGGCCACATAGTAGTCCTCGGTCAACAGTTGCCCGGAGACATAAAAGGCCACCGCCTGTGGACCATGCTCATCGACGATTGCACGAAACCGTGCACCCATCGTCGAGAGCGCCTCGTCCCAGTCACAGGGGCGGCCATCCACTACAGGTCGAGTGAGTCGCCCCTCCAGAGAGACGGTTTCGCCCAGCGCGGCCCCTTTGGAACACAGTTTGCCGAAATTCGCCGGATGGGCCTTGTCACCCGAGACGCCAACCGCGCCATCTGCATCCGCCCGAACCTGCAGCCCGCATCCCACCCCGCAGTAGGGACATGTCGTGCTTACGCTTTCACCCACGGCAGGTCAACCACCACATAGCAAAGTGCTGGCCCGTCCCGGGGGATTCATGCCGCCGCCTCATCGGTCTTCAGGCCCAGGTAGATCTTGCCACCCTCGACCTTGACCGGATAGACGTTGGTGCAACCCTCGTCCGGCCCGGTGGCACAACCGCTGTCCAGATCGATCTTCCAGTTGTGCAAGGGGCAGGTGACCGTCGTGCCGCTGACGATGCCCTGCGACAATGGCCCCTGCTTGTGGGGGCATTCGTCCTTCAGGGCAAACACCTGGTCGTCCCGGGTACGAAATACCGCCACGTTCATGGTGTCGGTCTTGACCACGCGGGAACCCAACCTCGGGATGTCATCCAGCGCGGCGATCTCTATCCAGTTACTCATTCGTTTTAATCCTGTTGATTCCCAATTTTGATTTCTTTCACCGCAAAAGACGCCAAGGTACGCAAAGGTCTTAGAAGCACTTGACCTGAAGCCCCCACTGCCGGACGAACGGCCGATCAATCGTTCGCGCCACGGGCCGTGCAAGCATCAGCAATCACTTTGCGGCCCTATGCGTCCTTTGCGGTTAACAACAATCAGGCCGCGGTGATTTCGATGGGCTGGAACTCGTGCTGGTCCTTGCCCTCGGCCGCAGCCTTCCAGGGATCGACCTGGGCGAACTGCTGGCTGTACTTGAAGCGATCGTACAGGGCCTTGCGCTGCTGCGTATCGTCTACGATGGCCTGTTTCACATAGTCGAAGCCGACCCGCTCCACCCAGGGTGCGGTGCGTTCGAGGTAGTGGGCCTCTTCGCGGTACTTCTGGACGAAGGCGCCGCAGTATTCGAGCACCTCGCCTTCGGACTCTACCTTGCACATCAGATCGGTGACGCGCACCTTGATGCCGCCATTGCCGCCGATATGCAGTTCGTATCCGGAGTCGACGCACACCACGCCAAAGTCCTTGATGGTGGCCTCGGCGCAGTTGCGCGGACAACCAGAAACAGCCAGCTTGAACTTGTGGGGCATCCACGAGCCCCAGGTGAGCTCCTCCAGCTTCACGCCCAGTCCAGTGGAGTCCTGGGTGCCGAACCGGCACCAGTTCTTTCCGGCACAGGTCTTGACCGTGCGCAACGCCTTGCCGTAGGCATGGCCGGAGACAAAGCCGGCGCTGGACAGATCCTTCCACATCGGTGGAAGGTCTTCCTTCTTTATACCGAACAGGTCAATGCGCTGGCCGCCGGTGACCTTCATCTCGGGTACCTGATACTTGTCGGCCACATCGGCGATGGCGCGCAGCTGGTCGGGCGTGCACAGGCCGCCAAACATCCGCGGCACCACCGAGTAGGTGCCGTCCTTCTGGATGTTGCCGTGGGCCCGCTCGTTGATGAAGCGCGACTGCGGGTCGTCGTGGTATTCGCCAGGCCAATTCGCGAGCAGATAGTAGTTGAGCGCCGGACGACAGGCCGCGCAACCATCCGGATTCTTCCACTCGAAGAAGCTGCGTACCGCGTCCATGCTCTTGAGGCCCTGTTCCTTGATCCCCGCGATCACCTCGTCGTGACTGTGCTCGGTACAGCCGCACAGCGGCTTCTTGCTGGGTGCGGCGTCATAGCCCTCACCCACGGTACTTGCAAGGATGGACTCCACCAGGCCGGTACAGGAGCCGCAGGAACTGGAGGCCTTGGTATGGGCGCGCACGTCCTCCAGGGTGAACAGGCCCTTCTTGACGATGGCGTCCACGATCTCCCCTTTGCAGACGCCGTTGCAGCCGCAGATCTCCGCGTCGTCTCCGAGGGCTGCCACACGATGCTCGTCGCCGTGTCCAGCGTCGCCCAGATCGTGCTGACCGAACAGGATGGTGGAGCGCATGGCGGAAATATCGGTACCGTCGCGCAGCAGCTGGAAGTACCAGGTGCCGTCGAGCGTGTCGCCATACATCACAGCGCCCTTGATGCGGTTGTCGCGCACCACCAGTTTCTTGTAGACGCCGGCACCCGGGTCCTGCAAAACCAGGGTTTCGTCACCCTCCTGCTCGTTGAATTCGCCGGCGGAGAACAGATCGATGCCGGTCACCTTGAGCTTGGTCGAGGTGACCGACCCCTCGTAACGCGCGATACCCATCTCGGCCAGATGATTGGCCGCCACCTTGGCCTGCTCGAACAGGGGCGCCACCAGGCCATAGCAGATGCCGCGATGCTGCACGCATTCGCCCACTGCATAGACCCGTGGATCATAGGTCTGCATGGTGTCGTTTACCACGATGCCCCGCTCGCAATGCAGCCCGGCCGCCTCGGCCAGTTCGATATTGGGACGGATACCCACCGCCATCACCACCAGGTCGGCCTCGACCTGCGAGCCGTCTGCGAATTTGAGCCCCTGCACCCGGTCGTCTCCCAGGATCTCGCTGGTCTGGGACTCCATCAGGAACCTCATGCCGCGCTCTTCCAGCGACTGCTTGAGCATCTCCGCGGCGGGATGGTCCAGCTGACGCTCCATCAGGATATCCATCAGATGCACCACGGTCACATCCATTCCGTTCTTCATCAGGCCGTTGGCCGCCTCCAGACCCAGCAAGCCGCCACCGACGACAACCGCCTTCTTGTACTGCTTCGAGGCCTCGAGCATGGCCTCCACGTCGGCAATATCACGGAAACCGATCACGCCTTCCTTGTCATGCCCCGGCACCGGGATGATGAAGGGGTTGGAGCCGGTTGCGAGCAGCAGGCGGTCGTATTCGGTCTCCTGACCGGATTCGGTCACCACCTTGCGGTGAGAGCGGTCGATGCTGACCACCGGGTCACCGGTGTGCAGGGTGATGCCGTTCTCTTCGTACCAGGCGCGGTCGTTGAGAATGATGTCGTCGATCGTCTTCTCACCCGCGAGCACCGGCGAGAGCATGATGCGATTGTAGTTGGGATAGGGTTCGGCCCCGAACACGGTGATGTCATAGCGTTCCGGATCAAGCTTCAGCAGCTCTTCCAGGACTCTGACGCCCGCCATGCCATTGCCGATCAATACCAGTTTCTGTTTCATATGCTTGCTACCTAGAATGTGGTGTCCGGATTGCTGTTCAGGCCGATACGGACGCGTTTTCCGGTGAGACCGGCGACTCGAACGCAGCGAGATACCCTTCCACGTCCGCAGCGTCGAAGGTCCGCCCATCCATGAAGCGATCGGCGCCCATGGGGATGGGCTCGTCGCCGCTCATCAATACCCAACCCCCCTCATGTTCGCCTTCGGTCTTGAAATCGACCTCCGGGTAGGGATGGCCAAGCGCATCGCAGGCGGCGCGATAGACCTCGGGCCGATATACCGACTTGGCGATCGCCTTCAGATCCGCGCCTGCATCGATCTCCCCCCAGCGCCGCATCTGGCTGAGGAACCAGACGGCATGCGACCGCCAGGGGAAATTCGCCGCATAACGATGGAAAACGTTGTAGTCCGGAACCCGTTGCGGCCGCTCATCGGACGAGTATTGCAGGGTGCCGGTAAGTGATTTCTCCAGAACGTCGACCGGCGCATTGACATAACGACCAGCGCTGAGCAACTCACACACCTCACGCCGGTTTTGCGGCTCATCGAGCCATTCGCAGGCCTGGAGCAATGCCATCAGAACGGCCTGATGGGTATTCGGATTACGCTCCGCCCAGTTGCGGGTCACCGCAAACACCTTTTCAGGATGGTTGTTCCAGATGTCGTAGGTGGTGATGAGCGTGCGTCCCAGTCCCTGCGCCACGGCGTCACTGTTCCACGGCTCGCCGACACAGCAACCCTGGATCATGCCGGCGCGTAGGTAATGCCCCACCTGGGGTGGTGGTACCACGGTGATGCGCACATCGTTGTCCGGATCGATGCCCGCAGCCGCCATCCAATAGCGCAACAGATAGTTGTGCGACGATTGAGGGAACACGACGGCAAAGGTGAGCGGCTTGCGTCCCGCGGCCTTGCCCTGGTCGATCACGGCCTTTAGGGCCTGCGCCGATCCCATGGCGGTGTCGATCGCCGGCACGCCGGTGGCCAACATCTGGCCGTACAGCTCCTTGGAGACCGTGATCGCGTTGCCATTCAGGTCGAGATTGAACGAGGCCACCATGGGTTCACAGGCCTTGGCATCGAGTCCCGACGCCAGCGGCATCGCCGCGAGCATTTGTGCCCCATCGAGCATACCGGTACAGACCTTGTCCCGGATGTTGGCCCAGGACGATTCACGCGACAGCGCCACATCCAGACCCTGCTCGGCGAAGAAGCCCTTTTCCTTCGCCACCACCAGCGGCGCACAGTCGGTCAGTGGAACAAATCCCAGCTCCAGGCGGGTCTTCTCCAACACCTTGCCCGTGTCGCTGGTCAGACGGCTTGTCGACGCGGGCAGAGGCAGGACGTTGCTTTGCGCCGCCGCCCCCTCGGCAGGAGCGTGGCTGGGCGCCTGGTCGCCGGCGCTCTGATGACGTTCGTGCAGGAACTTCACCACCTCGGCGCGGTAATGGTTGTACTGCGGATCCTCTGCCAGCGCGAGACGGTCCCGTGGGCGTTCCAGTTCGACGTGCAGGATATCGCCAATGGTCGCGTTCGGTCCGTTGGTCATCATCACGATGCGGTCGGAGAGCAGTACCGCCTCGTCCACATCGTGAGTGATCATGATCACCGTGTTGTTCAGGTTCGCCTGGATCTCCATGAGCGAATCCTGCATGTGGGTTCGGGTAAGCGAATCGAGGGCGCCGAAAGGCTCATCCATCAGGAGCACCTTGGGTTCCATGGCCAGGGCCCGCGCGATGCCGACCCGCTGCTTCATGCCACCGGAGATCTCGTCCGGGCGCCTGTCCAGGGCATGCGACATATGCACCAGCTCCAGGTTGTGCAGCGTCCACTCGTGCCGTTCCTGCTTGGACTTGGTCTTCTTGAAGACCTGATCCACTGCCAGTCGCACATTGTCGTAGACGCTCAACCAGGGCAGCAGGGAATGGTTCTGGAATACTACCGCCCGATCGGGACCGGGCTGGCTCACCTCCTTTCCCTCGAGGATGACCCCACCCTTGGTGGCCTGCAGCAGGCCAGCCACAATGTTCAGCACCGTCGACTTGCCGCAGCCCGAGTGCCCGATCAGAGAGATGAACTCTCCCTCGGCCACCTGCAGGTTCACGTCCTCGAGGACGGTCAGGGGGCCCTTGTCGGTCGGAAAGGTGATCCCGATGTGATCGATATTCAAATAGCTGTTCATTTTGATTACCTCAACGCAGCACGGCGTTACGATCCCAGCTCACCCAGCGCTGCAGCATCAGCATCAGGCGGTCGAGCAGGAACCCGATGAACCCGATCACCAGGACGGCGACCATAATGCGGGCCAGGGAATTGGAGCTGCCATTCTGGAATTCGTCCCATACGAACTTGCCCAGGCCCGGGTTCTGCGCCAGCATCTCGGCGGCGATCAGTACCATCCAGCCGATGCCAAGGCTCAGGCGAAGGCCGGTAAAGATCATCGGGATGGAAGATGGGATGATGATCTTCATGGTCTTGGTGAACCAGTTCAGACGCAGTACGCGGCTGACGTTGATCAGATCCTTGCTGACACCCGAGACCCCCACTGCGGTATTGATGATAGGCGGCCACAGGCAGCACAGCGTCACCGTGATGGCGGAAGTCAAAAAGGATTTGGAGAACATCGGGTCCTGACTGACGTAGACCGCAGAGACCACGATGGTGACCAATGGCAGCCAGGCCAAAGGGGACACCGGCTTGAATATCTGGATCACCGGATTGAAGGCCTGATAGAGCGTCTGGCTCATCCCGATCAGGATGCCCAGGGGGATGGCGATTAGCGAGGCCAGGATGAAACCGGTAGTCACGGTCCCCAGGCTGGTCCAAATCTGGTCGATGAAGGTCGCGGGGCCGGTGTACTTTCGACCCTTCATCTTGTCGATCTTTTCTTGCGGCTTGCCGGCGGCAACCGCCTTCTCGATGCGCTTGTCCAGCCGCCCATAGAAAGCGGCTTCCTTGGCCCGCTCGGCGCGATGCTCGTCATACAGTGCGACCGCCTGTTCCCAGACCTTGGCCGGCCCCGGCAGGACGCCCAGGGAGGTCTGCACCTGGCGCGCGCCGATGTCCCACAACGCCAGAAAGAATGCGATGGCAATGAGCGGCACCAGGACATTCCGGGCAAGCCCCCCCAAGTGCCTGGTGATGGTGTCGCCTGACAGATATTCGATCAGCCGATCGAACCAAGGAATCTCGAAGGTCTTCTTACTGGTGACCGCAGACATGGTAGTTACCTCGTGGATCGTGGTCGGAAGGGAGGGGCGGCATGGGCCGCCCCTCCGGTGCCCGCTCAGGGCTTGTCGTCGCCTTTCAGGCCAATCGGGAACTGGGCCAGGTAGTCATTCGGCTTGGTCCCGTCGAAGGTGATGCTATCGATGAACTGGGTCTGCGGAGGACGGAAACCGGTCTCCTTGTCGAAGTCCGGGAAGTCTTCCGGCTTCATCTTGCCCTCGGCGATCAGCTCCTCGGCCGCCTTACGATAGATGTCCGGGCGATAGACCTTCTTCGCCATGTCCATGTACCAGTTGTCCGACTTCTGCGCAGGAATCTGACCCCAGCGACGCATCTGGGTCAGATACCAGACCGCATCCGAGTAATAGGGGTAGGTGGCGAAGTAGCGGAAGAAGACGTTGAAATCGGGTATCTCACGCTTGTCACCCTTCTCATACTCGAAGGTGCCGGTCATGGAATTGGCGATGACCTTGTAGTCCGCGCCCACGTAGTTCGGCTGGGAGAGGATCTTCACCGCCTCCGGACGGTTCTTGTTGTTGTCCTCGTCAAGCCACTTTCCCGCACGAATCAGGGCCTTGACCACGCGCACCGTGGTGTTCGGATATTTCTCGGTGAACGCCTCGGTCATGCCAAAGACCTTTTCCGGATTGTCCTTCCAGACCTCGTAGTCGGTGATGACCGGCACGCCGATACCCTTGAACACCGCCTGCTGGTTCCACGGTTCACCAACGCAGTAACCATCGATGGTGCCGGCCTCGAGCGTCGACGGCATCTGCGGGGGAGGGGTCACCGACAGCAGCACGTCGGCAGAGAGGGTGCCGCTGGTATCACCCTTGTCCGGCGCGTAGTAGCCGGGGTTAAGACCACCGGCCGCGAGCCAGTAGCGCAACTCATAGTTATGGGTGGAGACAGGGAACACCATGCCCATCTTGAAGGGCTTGCCTGCGGCCTTGTACTTGTCGACCACCGGCTTGAGATATTTGGCGCTGATGGGATGCTTGGGCCGCCCGTCCGGAAGTTTGGGGATATCGGGCTTCATCTCCTTCCAGACCTTGTTGGACACGGTAATGCCGTTGCCGTTCAGGTCCATGGAGAAGGGCGTGATGATATGGGCCTTGGTGCCATACCCGATGGTCGCCGCCAATGGCTGGCCGGCGAGCATGTGGGCCCCATCGAGCTTGCCGTCGATGACGCCATCGAGCAGCACCTTCCAGTTGGCCTGGGCCTCCAGGGTCACGTACAGGCCTTCGTCCTCGAAGTAACCTTTCTCATACGCGACGGCCAGGGGCGCCATGTCGGTCAGCTTGATGAAGCCGAACTTGAGGTCCTCTTTTTCCGGCTCTCCGATCTCCGCCGATACCTGCATGCTCGACAGCCCCAGGCCGGCGACCAGGCCGATTGCCAGGGTGAGACTTCCCAGGCGCTTCTTGAAACTTATCTCTTTCATTTGATTTGCCCTACTCCGCAAAAAAAACGCCCACCTCCCCTGCCCGCATAGCAGCAGACGGAGAGATGGACGCCGTTGTCCGTTTGGCCGACATTGGCCGATTGATCCAGATTGAATACGTCGACCGGCGCTCGCCGTTGAGCACTCCCGCAGGAGGTGATCGACTTGGCGGAAGAACAAGCAGATATCGTGCCAGGCGGACCCGCCCTATATTATTCAGATAGTTAGCTCAGGCTGTAGAAAAGATGCCCGGGCTGGACGCCAGGGCGCCGCACCATTAGCGCACGCTGATGTGCTGATGCGCACCAGGACTGGGCAAATGATGTGCAGCCGATGGAAAGGCTTCGAGCGAAGAAAATGGCGCCGCTCTGCGGCGATGCGACAGCCGCATCTCCGGACGGAGACATGACATCAGGTTCCCGGCCGCACCCGCGCGAATGTCACGAAGCAGAATCAGCCGGTCCGGGGTGGTCCACCCAGGATCTCCGAGGCGGCAATGATGCTCTCGGCCACCTCGGCAAGGCGCTGGTTGCGATCCATGGCCGCCTTGCGCAAAAGGCGATAGGCCTCCGGTTCGGCCACCCCCCGCTGGGTCATGATGATCCCCTTGGCTCGATCGATGGCCTTGCGTTCGGCCAGTTGACCGCGGGTTTTCTCCAATTCGGAATGAAGGGCGCGATACTGCTCGAAATGCGCAATGGCCGCGTCCAGAATCGGACGCACCCGCTGGCTCTGCAGTCCATCCGCCACATAGGCGCTGACCCCAGCACGCACCGCGCGCCGGATGCTCTCCGGATCGTCGTCGGGACTGAACAGCACCAATGGCCGCGGCGCCTTGGCCTGGACACTCCCCAGCGCCTCTAGCATATCCCGGTTGGGGGCATCCATGTCCGCGATCACCACGTCCGGCTGGTAGCGGTCCACAGCCGCCAACAGGTCGTCGGTGAACGACGCCACCCCGACGACCTCGCAGCTATCGCAGGTGAAATCAGCCACCCCCGTGGCAGCGCGCGGGGGCTGATCGCTGACCAGCATGATCCGAAGCTTCTGATTCAAGAAAGGTACCCAAGCGTGATTCCAGCTACCCGGGCAAACAGAACCGCCCGCTGTGCGGGGCGATTCTACCCTTTCAGTCGACGCACGAGGTACCCATCGATACTCAGACCGCACCCTCGTCGCCGATCCGTCCCGCCTCGGCATGGGTCAGGTGAGGATGATTGCGCAACCGGTACCCGGCATTGTGCAGGTCCAGGATACACTGGCGAAGATTGGCACGGATCGCCGGATTCTCGGAGTCCAGGTGGGAGGCAAGCACGTGCATATCCACCTCCACATGGTGATCATGGACGGCCACTGCCATGTGCAGGCGTTCCGCCATACTCAACAGGGGCTCCAATGCGCTCGCGTCCAGTGTTTTCCTGCTCCGCGCATGGCCATTCGGGGATGACGACGGCTGTGGCTGCCGGGGAAGCGAAAATCTATTGTCCAGCGCCTCCGGCACCGCTGCCTGCCCGTCGAGCACGGCCTCGACCAACGCGATCACGGCCTGCGCGGTCTCACTGGTCGGCGCCTGACAGAGAATGGCCGCCATGACCTCCCGCTGATCCTCGCTCAGCTTCTCCGCCCGGTAGCCGGTCATCGCGAAATCGGGCCGCTCCCCCAGGTGGCGCAGGAAGGACGCCGTCACCACATGGTAGCGGGATGTATAGAAGAAAAGTTCCTCGGCAAAGGCTCCCCATCCCGAATCAAAATCCGGATAGAAATGCCCGGCGATGCGTCTTTGGCCTGTCATGATCAGCCCCCTGTCAGTTTCGCGGTGTGGGACCTGCCGCGACTACCTGCGGGTCCACTTCGCTGGCGAAGCGTGCAAAATTCTCCACGAACATCGCAGCAAGTTCAGCCGCCTGCGCGTCATAGGCCGCCTTGTCGGGCCAGCATTCACGCGGTCGCAGCAGGTCCGCCGGCACACCGGGGCAGGACTGCGGCACCTCGAGTCCAAACACCGGATCGGTCGAAGTCGGGACATCATCCAGGCGCCCATCGAGCGCCGCGTTGACCATCGCACGGGTATGCGGGATATCGATGCGTTCCCCCACCCCATAGGCCCCCCCGGTCCAGCCGGTATTGATCAGCCACACGCGGCTGCCGTGACGGCGGATGCGTTCCCCCAGCAGCTCGGCATAGCGGCGTGGATGCAACGGCATGAAGGGCGCTCCGTAACACGCACTGAATACCGGTGATGGCTCGGTCACGCCCTTCTCTGTACCGGCTACTCTCGCCGTATAGCCGGAGATGAAGTGGTACATCGCCTGCTCGGGAGAGAGTCGGGAGATGGGGGGCAACACCCCGAAGGCGTCGCAGGTCAGAAAGATGATGTTCGCGGGATGACCCCCCATCCCGCTGGGAGTGGCATTTGGAATGGCGCTGATATGGTAGGCGCCACGGGTGTTCTCGGTCAGCGAGTCGTCGTCGAGATCGAGCCGACGAGTATGCGCGTCCATGGTGACATTCTCCAACACCGTTCCGAAACGGTGTGTGGTGGCATAGATCTCCGGCTCGTTCACCGGCGACAGTCGGATCATCTTGGCATAACAGCCACCTTCGAAATTGAAGATGCCATTGTCCGACCAGCCATGCTCGTCGTCCCCGATCAGCACGCGCGAGGCATCCGCCGAGAGAGTCGTCTTTCCCGTGCCGCTCAGTCCGAAGAACAATGCGGTCCTGTCATCCCCGCCAATATTGGCCGAGCAGTGCATCGGCAGCACCCCCCTGTCCGGCAGCAGGTAGTTCATCACCGAGAAAATAGACTTCTTGATCTCCCCGGCGTAGCTGGTCCCGCCGATCAGCACCAGGCGCTTGTGGAAGTTCACCAGGATGAAGGTCTGACTGCGGGTGTGGTCCTGCGCCGGAACCGCATGGAAGCGGGGCACATCGATGACCGTGAAGAAGGGCTCATGCGTCTCGAGTTCTTCATCGGTCGCCTGAATGAACATGTTGCGCGCGAACAGGCTGTGCCAGGCGGCCTCGGTAACGATGCGGATCGGCATGCGATAATCGGGATCGGCGCCGGCAAAACAGTCCTGCACATAGACATCCTTCATTTGCATATAGGACGCCATGCGTTGATGCAGGACATCGAAACTGTGTTCGTCGATGGGCTTGTTGATCGTGCCCCACCAGATGTGATCGTGCGACTCTGCCTCGTCCACGATGAATTTGTCTTCTGCCGAGCGGCCCGTGTGATGACCGGTGCGCACCACCAGGGGCCCCAGATGCGCAACACTGCCCTCATGGCGTGACAGCGCATGCTCATACAGGGCAGGCGTAGGCAGGTTCCAGAAGACCTGGTTCAGGTTGTAGAGGCCATCGGCCTCCAGTCCCTGAGAGATATATTTCATTCGAGAAACGGCCATTTCTTTCTACCTCGTATTCAATCGCGCCCGGGCGGAGGTTCCTGCCAGGCGCTGGCGACATGGGCCCCGGGACGGCTGCACCCCAGGGCCCGGGATTTTCGCTCAGGAGGCCTTGCGCCCGAGCAGCGCCTTCAGCCAGCTGCGCTTCTCGTCGGCCTCCTTTTCATACTCGGCACCGTCGATCATGACCTCGGCAACGGCGGTGTAGGTCGTCACCCAGGCATCCTTCACCTCGGGGGTGAACTGGTCACCGAGCCCCTGCTCCAGGGTCCACAGGAAGGACGCGCCGACCTTGTCGTAGTCCTCGGCCTTCACGCCGTAGCCCTTGTGTGTCTTGCCCGATGCCTTGAGCGGCTCCACCAGGTGCTCCAGGTTATCCAGACCGCTCACAGCAGTATTGAGCATGGCCATCAGCTTGCGTCCCTGTTCCTTCATATCGCCCTTGAAGTAAGGCTTCACCTCCGGATACTGCTCGAAGAGCCGGTTGTAGAAAAGGTCGGCGGCCTGCTCCTGTATCGGCAGTACCTTGGCCCAGGATTCCTTGACCAGCTGTTTTTGTTCGGGTGTCATCTGTGTTTCTCCTTGCGTTACAAATAATGAAATGGGTAGTCAGGGCCGGGACCTGCCCGTCCCTGTGTCGAAGGGTTATTGATCTACCGGGATCCGGATCACGACCC
Source organism: Chromatiales bacterium (assembly GCA_024762475.1). GTDB lineage: Bacteria > Pseudomonadota > Gammaproteobacteria > Chromatiales > Chromatiaceae > MONJU. Next base: position 37,581 of record JANTHJ010000009.1, read on the forward strand.
CGCCCATGACCTGGCCGATCTTGAAATCGCGCCGCGGCGAATCCTTGTGATCGTTGTGACAGGACACGCACACCGGTGCGACCGCGATATCAGGGTAGACAGCGGTGAAATAAGACTTGCCGCCCAGTTTTTCGGTGGTGTAGTAGTTCTTGCCCACGTTCTCGGCGACATACTTCAACCCGGTTTTTTCCGCCTCGGTCTTGGGCGCGTTCTGCCTGTTGACCGGCCACAGCGACTGCAGCGAGTAACTGAAGTTCACATCGGGCAGCGCATCTGCACGCTTGGCGACGAGCTCGGAGCCGAAGCGGAACATCTGCGCAGGAAGCGCCAGGGCCTTGTCGTCCTGGAAATGTTCACTCGCCTTGATGACCTTGTCCTTCTTCACCAGCCGGTTGACGATCTTGCGGGTGTAGATGGTGCGGTCCGAATCCATGACCAGATGCAGCGCATCGGCCATGGCCCTGGGGGTGATCAGTTTCTCGTTCGCGACATCGCCGACGGCCAGCGTACTGGCCGCACCGAGCACGACCGTGGTGCCGAATACGACGATGGAAGTGAACAGGTTCTGCTTCATGGTTTCTCTCCTATGACTTTCAATGCCGGCTGTCCGGCGGGTTCTACCGCTTTTCCCCGGGGGAGCCCTTCAGTTCCTTCAGGTAGTTCTCCTGGTCCTTCCTGGCCAGGTCGATGCTCTGCACATGGATGCCGGGCCGGCCATCGAAATTGCGTTCCACCAGCGTGCGGTCGGCCAAGGCATCGATCGAGAATCCGAGTCCGTGGCAATGCAGGCAGGCACCACGGATCATCTTGGTATTGGGTGAGAGATTGGCGCTCTGGTTGTGGTCCACCACGATCCGGCTGGACCAGTCGCTGATATCCCGCTCCACCCGCGGCATGTGACAGGTGGCGCAGGAGACGCCGCTACCGGGCGGCGCGCTGCCCAGCACCTCCGCCTGCCAGAGACGGAAGTGGGACGAATTGCGGTAGGCACGCGTATGCCGGTCGTCGTGACAGCCTTCACAGGCCTCTACCGCCGCCTTGACCACGTCGTCGTCGTGGGCCTTGTGGCAGCTGTTGCAGTCCAGCGACTCGTGCGCCGCGTCGGATCGCATCGGCAGACGTGCCCTGTCGGTGGTCATGGGCGGCAATCCGGCCGCAAGACGCATGCCGTGCTTGCCCTTGCCGAAGCGGTCGAGTTCCTGATCGTGGCAGCTGCCGCAGCTCTTGGGATCGGGCCGGGGGCGCCATGGCGCCTGCGCGTCACCGCCCTGGTGACAGGCACTGCAGTTGACGCCCGCGCGGGCATGGGCGGTCTGCAGCCAGTGGCGTATCCCGTCGGCATTCATGCCCTCACTCCGGTCGAGATCGGCCGGCATGTCCACGGCGGCCGCAGCCACCGGTTGCAGTGGATAACGGTCGCGGGGATAGGTAAGGATCTCTTCCAGTGCCTCGTGGAAGCCGCGCGGGGGCACCCTGCCGTCGCGCCGGGTATCCGTGTCGTCCATGTGTTTGACCAGGAAATCCGTGTACAACGCACGGTTGTTGTGAAAGTTGTGGCAGCCGGCGCTGGCGCAGGTATCGAACGCCATCCCCTGATGCGAGGGGCGGTCCTCGGCGATATCGGCATGGCAATGGGAGCACAGGTCGCGCGGCTGGGTAACCCCATCCTTGCGGGTGATCTCCGACTTGTGCTCGGTATGGCAAGTGACGCAACGCAGGGCGTCGATCTTCTCCAGACGGTCGGCATTGCGCGGGTCACGAAACTTGCTCCGAGGGTGCGAATCGAAGGGCTTCACCCGGTCCTCTCCATGGCATTCGACACAGTTCTCCTGTATGACCTCTTCTCCCGCCATGGCCTCTCCATGACAGATATCGCACCGCTCTGCGAGCTGGTGATGGCCGTCGCTCAGCGGCCCCGGCATGAACAGGGTCTTGTCCTCGTCCCGCAGGAGGACCCACGCCAGCGCGGCGACGATGGCCAGGGTGATCAGCCCCCAGAGCCACCAGTAACGACCATTGCTGCGCTCGGCTGCCATCGATCAGAACCGGTCAGAACCAGTACACCTTGAGCACGTGCCAGCCCAGCAGCGCCGGCACCGGCCAGAACAGCAGGATGTGCGTCCAGACGGCGGCGGTTCGCGCGCGTCGCGCGGTCGCGGCCTCGAGGCGGTGCTGTTGTCCCAGAAACACCGCCGCCACGCCGCCGACGATCAGCATCGCCACGAAACTGCCCGCGAGCATCGCATTCAGACCCTGGCCCAGACGGAGGCCGGTGTGCAGCACCAGCCCGAACAGCACCAGGAGACCCAGCACCAGGTGCATCAGCCGCCACAGGTCGTAACTGCCAATGGAGAGGAAGCCGGGCGCACGCTTGCGCAGAGACATCAGCAGGCCGATGGCAAAGGCGCCCAGGACAGAATAGCCGGTCACCTGCTTGAGCAGGCCGTCCCGCCACAGCTGGTCGATGGACCACGGCGTCTGCACGCTGTCGGCATAGGGAATGGGGGGCAGCAGTACGAACAGCAGGCCCACCACCAGGGCCAGCAGTCCCGCCCAGGTGAGGGTCCCGGCCTGCGCGAGCGGCTCGGCACGGGCGTCCCCGATCAGTTCCTGCACCAGGGGCTGGCAGGAGCCACAGACCGATCCGGCCCCGGTAGCCTCGGAGATGGCCGTCACCGATCCGGCCCCCGCGTCACGGGCAGCGCAGATCCCTCCCCGGGTGGCTCCGGTGCATTGACACACGACGGCATTCGCCGGCCACGCCGCGACGCCACTGCTCTCGCCTTCCGGCCACAACATTCCGGTACGGCGGAAACGCATCCGATGCCATGGCAGCACCCAGCCGCGCCGCGCGATGAAGCCCTGCAGGCGGGTGGTCTCCGGCCACTCTCCCACGCCCAGGGCACCGACCAGGCGATGCCGGTGCACCAGGATCTTGCGGTAGATGCCCTTGGCCGGTTCCCGATAGGTGTAGGTCTGGCCGTAGTGGCGCCGCGCGTCGATGCCCACCGGCCCCATGCTGAACACCGGGGTGCCGACGACCTTCAGGCGGCTGGCGGCGATCGAGCCCTGGTATTGACCTTGGGTACCACCGATATGTGCCGCCGCCACCGAGGCCTGCTCCAGGCCCGGCGCGACCAGCCCGTAGATACGTTCGCGGTGTTCGGCACACTCGCCCACCGCATAGATATCGGGGTCGGAGGTGCGCATGCTGTCGTCCACCACGATGCCGCGACGGAATGCCAGACGCGCGTCCTTGGCCAGTTCCACATTCGGACGGATGCCCGCCGCCACGATCAGGGTATCGCACAACAACTCGGTACCATCGCGCAGGACCAGCCCGGTGAGCCGCTCGGTACCTGAGATGCGGCTGGCCCCCGACCCCAGGAGAATGCCAATGCCCTGACGCGTCAGTTCGTATTGCAGATAGGCCGAACCCTGCTCATCGAGCTGACTGGCCATCAGTCGGTCGGCGTGGTCGATCACCGTCACCTTGGTGCCCATCTGCAGCATGCCCCGCGCGGCTTCCAGGCCCAGCAGGCCACCCCCCATCACGACGGTGTGATGGCTGCGGGCGCGGCGCGCCAGCAGGGCGGTCGCATCGTTGAGGTTGCGGAAGGTGTAGACACCAGGCAGGTGGATACCGGGAATATTCGGCACATGTGCCCGCGAGCCGGTGGCCAACACCAGGCGGCTATAGGGCTGTACCCCGCCGGTGGTATCGACGACGACTTTTTGTATCGGATCGATGCGGCAGACCCGGTAACCCATGCGCTGCTCGACGCCCTCCAGATCGGCGCCCTCCGGGGCCTCGAGCAGGCTCGACCAATGCAGATCGCCGGCCAGCCAGGAGGAGAGCTGCACCCGGTCATAGGGCCGGTAGGGCTCGTCACCATAGACGATGATCCGCGCCTCGGGCAGGCGCCGGCGCAACTCGCGCACCACCCGCATGCCCACGGGGCCATTGCCGACCACCACGATGGGCAGCCCCTGCGCCGACCGGGCACCGAGCGGCGCCGGATTTTCGGCCGGATCGGATTTCTGAACGTCAGTTGTTACCATGTGTGGTGCCGGTCAACAGGCCTTGCGGCCTTCTCTGTTTCGGCCCCAAGGGCCAGCTATCAAGGAGACCAAAGCACCATTCGTGCCAGAAGAAATTAACCGTTTAACAACAAGGTGTTGACGCCTCTATACCAACCACCGTCAGGCGCGCTTGCACTAACGCGTGGCACCGCGAGGATAGATATTGGTGCAAGAAGTAACGAAGCGTGCCACACGCGCCGACGAGCCCTGATTCGCCTGCTGGGTCGGATGCCGGGTTCCTGGACAGCGGGCAAAAAAAGACCCCGCCGGGGAGGTGGGGTCAAAATGCTTGGATTTACGCCAAGCTTCCCGAGGTAGAGGAGCAATTCAGATGCCGGATACCACCAGGATCCGGCGAAACTTCGATGCACGTATTGCTTAGCAGGTTGCATGCCAGGTCATGGATGTCTTGAATTTTCCTTAACTTAGCTCGCTTTGACGGCCCGCCAAGGCAAGATGAACGGCCTGGCTTCGCACTGCGATGAGGCGATGCTGGGCGTTCTGGGCCATCGCGGGGCAATTCGAGGCGCCGATCAGCGCCAGAACGGTTGCTGCTCACGAAAGAAGTGCCAGCGCCGGACCAGCTGCTCCCAGTCCTCGCGTGCCCGATACTGGGCCACACCGATCACCCGGCCGGCGGCGCGGCAGGCCGCGGGATCGCTGGCCGCCGGCGCATCCGCTTGTAGAAACAGCGCTTCGAGCACCACCGCATCGTTCAACGCGCCGAAACTGTCCTGCAGTACAGCCAGGGACTTGCGGGTATGCCGCACCCCCTTGGCAGGGAACAGCGGTGCGAGCAGCTCGATGGCATAACGCAGACCCTTGAGGGCCTTGCGCAGGGAGTGGCGTTGCTCGGCATCCAGCCGCCGGATACGACGACCCCGTTTGCGTACCCGTTCGTAGATAGGATCCAGCATCTGCGGGGCCAGTGCCTCGACGGGGCGAGTTGGCATGTCCTCGGTGCCCGAGGCCGTCTCGCCGGCCGCCAGGGAGATCAACGCGAGCAGGAAATCCCTGCCGCGCCGTCCGAGTAGGACCTTGCGCAACCCCTCACGCACCTCACCGCGGCGCTGCTCGACAGCCGCCAACAGCGGATCGAAGCCTGGTTCCTGTGGCGTTGCCTGCGCGGCCGGCCGCAGCATCTCCAGAAAGATCACATCCAGGTCACGCAACGCACCCACCTCCCGGCCCAGCCAGCGTGCCTCTTTGTCGAGCCGGGCACGCGCAGCGGCACCGGGGAGATCGCGGAATAGGCGCAGTCCCGCGCGCAGCCGACGCAGGCCCACCCGCAGCTGATGGGGGCCCTCCGGATCGCCGCTGCGCAGCACGCAGCGGAGATCGGCAAGGACCTGGCGAAGACACTCCCTATAGATGGACCGCGCCGCCTCGGCTGGGGGCATGCCCGGCCGCAGCGCCGGTGGTTTCGCCTTGCGCGGCGCTGCCGCCGCCTCGGCACCCAGCCACTCGGACAGGGCCGCGGCACGCCGAGACGGCGGTGTGCCGATCAGTGTCGCTAGCTGTCGTTCGATGTCATCTGCCATCTTCATGAGCCACATACCCAGGAGGGCCTCGCCCACAAGAATAGAGGCTTCTGGTGGCAAAAAAAGCCGCAACCCACTCGGGTCGCGGCCAGACAGATTGAGCTGTTGAAAGATGGCCGGACTCAGCGGCGCCAAGCCGGCGGGACCGGCCGATGCGGACGGTAGGGCGGCAGCGGTCGCTGATGGCGACGGTCCCAGCGCCGGTCGAAACGCTGGCCCTTGCGGTCCAGGCGGCGATCGATGCGTGCCCCGCGGCGGTCCATACGGCGGTCGATGCGCTCTCCCTTGCGGTCGAGCCGGGCATTGATCCGGTCGCCACGGCGGTCGAGGCGGTTCTCGATACGATCGCCCTTGCTGTCCAGACGCTCGGCGGCCCGGGTCTTGCCGTGCTCTTCGAGCCAATCGGCACGGCGATCCAGGCGGTCGTTGATGCGCTCACCGCGCCGGTCCAGGCGTTCGTCGATGATGTCCCCCCGCCGGTCGAGGCGTCGCTCGATCCGGTCGCCCCGCCGGTCGAAGCGTTGCTCGATACGGTCGCCCCGCTGGTCGAAGCGGTTCTCGACACGATCCCCGAAATCGTCGGCCAGCAGCGGTGCACTCGCCAGGGCCAGCAGCCCCAGCCCTGTCAAACAGGCAATACCCTTCTTCATCGTCTTGTCTCCTAGCTGTGGTTTGAGGTTTTGGCCCGGGTTACTCAGGACAACGGCGAAGTCGGCAAACGGTTGACCGCGGCGTCGGGATTCCACTTCGCCAATCGCTGGGCAGCGGCGCGACGGGCACCCCCATCGGTATTTCAGAAAAAACCGATACACAGGGAAAGGAAATCCTGAATTTCGTTCCTTGTGTCGTGCATCGAAAACAGACCCCATATCTTGGGGTTCGACGCGATGCGGTGCGCCTCGCCGCAAGTCCCTGAGTACGCGCCTGTTTTGCCGCTTATACCCCTTTTGTCCACAAGACCTCCACAGTTTTGCACAGCTTTTATGCACAAGATATTGTGATTGACAGTCGTCGAACAGCGTATATATTGTGCTTCCAGGCGTCAGGGGCAGCACCCTCGATTTCAAGCCATCGCGCAACGCGAAAGCCCCGCCGGACCGCCACCGACACCAGAACATGAGGAGGAGCCCGATGGGCATCGACGCGAACACGCCAGAGACACTTGCCGTGACAGACACCCTTGCCGTACCGCCCACCGCCACCGACACGGCGGCCCCGCCAGAGCCCCCTATCGCCGGACCCAGCGACCTGCGGGTGATCCGGCGCAACGGCAAGGTGACCAGCTTCGACGGCAGCAAGATCGCGATCGCCATGACCAAGGCCTTCCTCGCAGTCGAGGGCAACAGCGCTGCCGCCTCCAGTCGTATCCGCGAGACGGTCGACGGCCTCACGCAACAGGTGGCGGACGCCCTGCACCGGCGCAAGCCCGACGGGGGCTCGGTGCACATCGAGGAGATCCAGGACCTGGTCGAGCTGGCCCTGATGCGCGCCGGCGAGCACAAGATCGCGCGCGCCTATGTGCTCTACCGTGAGGAGCAGTCCCGCAAGCGCGCCGAGGAGGCGGCCACTACCGGCAGCGGAGAACAGGAACACCGGGTCAACGTCACCCTGGCCGACGGCAGCACCCGCCCGCTGGACACGGCCCGCCTGCGGCGTCTGGTGGAGGAGGCCTGCGAGGGCCTGGAGGCCGTCTCGGCCGACGCCATCCTCGACGATGCCTGCCGCAACCTCTTCGACGGGGTCAAGGAATCGGATGTCTCCAAGGCGCTGGTGATGAGCGCCCGCACGCTCATCGAGCAGGAACCCAACTACTCCCAGGCGGCCGCCCGCCTGCTGATGGATATCCTGCGGCGTGAGGCCCTCGACTTTCTGCACCTGGACGATGGCGTCGCCACCCAGGCCGACATGGGCAAGGTCTACGGCGAGTACTTCGCCGCCTATGTGCGGCGCGCCGCCGAGCTCGAACTGCTCGACCCGCGGCTTTGCCAGTACGATCTGGAGCGAATGGGCAAGGCGCTGCGGCCGGAGCGTGACCTGCAGTTCACCTACCTCGGCCTGCAGACCCTGTACGACCGCTACTTCATCCACTCGGCCAACGGCATCCGCTTCGAGCTCCCGCAGGCCTTCTTCATGCGCGTGGCCATGGGCCTGGCGATCAACGAGATCGACCGCGAGGGGCGCGCCATCGAGTTCTACGAGCTGCTCTCGGGCTTCGACTTCATGAGTTCGACGCCCACCCTGTTCAATTCCGGCACCCTGCGCCCGCAGCTCTCGTCCTGCTATCTCACCACGGTGCCGGACGATCTGGACGGTATCTACAGCGCCATCCGCGACAATGCCCTGCTCTCCAAGTTCGCCGGCGGCCTGGGCAACGACTGGACCCGGGTGCGCGGCCTCGGCTCACACATCAAAGGCACCAACGGCAAGAGCCAGGGTGTGGTTCCCTTCCTCAAGGTGGCCAACGACACCGCGGTAGCGGTCAATCAGGGAGGAAAGCGGAAGGGCGCGGTGTGCGCCTACCTCGAGACCTGGCACATCGACATCGAGGAGTTCCTCGAGCTGCGCAAGAACACCGGTGACGAGCGCCGCCGCACCCACGACATGAACACCGCCAACTGGATCCCCGACCTGTTCATGAAGCGGGTCGCCGAGGACGGTGACTGGACCCTGTTCTCGCCCAACGAAACCGCCGACCTGCACGACCTCACCGGCCGCGCCTTCGAAGCGGCCTACGTCCGCTACGAGGAGAAGGCCGCGCGCGGCGAGATGGAGGTCTACAAGACGGTCAAGGCCAACGACCTGTGGCGCAAGATGCTCGGCATGCTGTTCGAGACCGGCCACCCCTGGGTCACCTTCAAGGACCCGTGCAACATTCGCTACACCAACCGGCACGCCGGGGTGGTCCACTCCTCCAACCTGTGCACCGAGATCACCCTGCACACCAACGACCACGAGATCGCGGTATGCAACCTCGGTTCGGTCAACCTGGCGGCCCACGTGGACGAGAACGGTCTGGACATGGCCAAGCTGGAGAAGACCGTCTCCACCGCCATGCGCATGCTCGACAACGTCATCGAGTACAACTACTACTCGGTGCCGCAGGCGCGCAATTCCAACCTGCGTCACCGCCCGGTGGGGCTTGGGATCATGGGTTTCCAGGATGCGCTGTACAAGCTGCGCACTCCCTATGCCAGCACCGAGGCAGTTGAGTTCGCCGACCGCTCCATGGAGGCAGTGAGCTACTACGCGATCAAGGCCAGCACCGACCTCGCAGAGGAACGCGGCCGCTACTCCTCCTTCGAGGGCTCGCTGTGGAGCCAGGGCATCCTGCCCATCGACTCGCTGAACCTGCTGGCCGAGGAGCGCGGCCAATACCTGCAGGTGGACACCCACCAGACCCTGGGCTGGGACGGCCTGCGCGAGCGGGTGAAGAGGGTCGGCATGCGCAACTCCAACACCATGGCGATCGCCCCCACTGCCACCATCTCCAATATCTGCGGGGTGAGCCAGTCGATCGAGCCGACCTACCAGAACCTGTTCGTCAAATCGAACCTCTCGGGCGAGTTCACCGTGGTCAATCCCTATCTGGTGCACGACCTGAAGGCGCGCGGCCTGTGGGACGAGGTGATGGCCAACGACCTCAAGTACTACGACGGCTCGGTACAGCCCATCGACCGCATCCCAGAAGACCTAAAGCAGCTCTACTCCACCGCCTTCGAGATGGATCCGCGCTGGCTGGTCGAGGCCGGCAGCCGTCGTCAGAAATGGATCGACCAGGCACAGAGCCTCAACCTCTACATGTCCGAGCCCTCGGGCAAGAAGCTCGACAATCTGTACAAGCTGGCCTGGGTGCGCGGTCTCAAGACCACCTATTACCTACGCTCCATGGGCGCGACCCACATGGAGAAGTCGACCGGTGACAACGACCGGGCTGAGCCGCTGGACGCCGGCGGCAGCGACGCCCCCAAGGCCTGCAGCATCCTCGACCCCGACTGCGAGGCCTGCCAGTGAAAGGCATTCACCACGAAGAACACAAAGGCCACAAAGGTCTCTTTGCGAGGTCCAAGAGCGGTCGAGGTAACGGAAACATCGACCGAAAGACCCCCTTACAAGGCGGCCTTCCCGCTTTGTGTTCTTCGTGCCCTTTGTGGTGAAAAACAATTCTGGGGCGTCCACACCGCCCCGTACCTGAGGAGAGAACGATCATGCTGAACTGGGACGACCCCCTTACCCCCGCTCCGCCGGCCGGCAGCCCGGCACAGCCGGCCGAGCGCGAGCTTTCGCCCGAGGCCAACCCGGTCCTCGCCCCGAACGAGCCGCTGCCCGCGGCAGCCCAGCCGAATCCGCTGGCGGGTGTCGAGGCGGAGATGCACGGCCAGCCGCTGCACACCCCGGACCCGGCGGACCTCAAGCCGATCAACCCGGACGACAAGCGCGTGGTCAACGGCCTGACCGATGTGAATCAGCTGGCGCCGTTCAAATATCCCTGGGCCTGGGAGTACTTCCTCAACGCCAACCGCAACCATTGGACGCCCCTGGACATCAATATGAACCAGGACGTGCACGACTATCACCACAAGCTGACGCTGGAAGAGCGTCATGTGTACGAGAACGTGCTCGCCTATCTGACCACCTCCGACATCCTGGCGATGCGCAATATCGGCCTGGCGGTGATGGAGAAGATGTCCGCCCCCGAGCTGCAGATCTACCAGGCGCGCCAGGTGTACGAGGAGTCGCTGCACACCTGGACCTACCAGCACTGCATCGAGTCCATCGGTCTCGATCAGAGCGAGATCTACAACCGCTACCGGGTGGTACCGGAGATCAACGGCAAGATCCAGCTGGCCAACCGCCGCCTCAACTCGGTATTGCGCCCGGACATCGACCTCAACGACCGCGACGAGCTGCACAACTTTCTGATGGCCTACATCTTCTTCGCCGGGGTGTTCGAGGGTTGCTGGTTCTACAACGGCTTCTCCCCCATCTTCGCCCTGCAGCGCCGCGGCCTGATGAAGGGCACTGCCGAACAGCTGCAATACATCATGCGCGACGAGGTGCTGCACGCCTCCTTCGGCATCCGCGTGGCGAAGCAGATCATGGTCGAGGAAGAGATCCAGCCCGATCCGAAGGCACTGAAGCTGATGTGGGAGGAAAGCGAGGCGGCCGAGGCGACCTATGCCGGCTACATCCTGCGCGACCCCATCCTCGGTTACAGCAAGGAGGATCACATCGGCCAATACCGCTTCATCGCCAACCGCCGGGCCAAGAACCTGGGCATCGAGGAGCCCTATCCCGGCGCCGAGCCGACCCTCACCTGGCTCGACGAGCAGGCCAACCTGCGCAAGGAGAAGAATTTCTTCGAGACCCGGGTGACCGAGTACCAGACCGGCGGCGCGCTGAAGTGGGACTGATCCCCACCCCAACCCTCCCCACAAGTGGGGAGGGGGCAAACGCCGGAGCCGGTTTCGAATTGTCGACACTGATGCTGCCCGAGCAAGGGCAGGCAGAAACATGATCAATGCCGGAGGGGCCTTGAGAACTCTCGCCCGACATTTTCGTGATGTCAAAGACCACCACTCAGGGGGACTGGGGTCACTCCGGCACCAACACCCGGCCTTCCGGTTGCGACCGGAATGCCCGCGCACGAGGACCTGTCGATGCTGAAGCACGGACACTCCCTGCCGCTCGCGCTGCAATCAGGCATTAGCACCGGCGGCGCGGCCACGACCGCGACCACGCCGGCGCTGCGCAGCTATCCCCGCTCCCAACCGTCGCAGTGGCAGGTCGCCGAGCCGGGCACCGTCGCACCGCAGGTCCCGCTGCTCAGCGGCGAACAGTCCTGGGCCAGACGCCATTATCTGCTCGCCTCCCGGCATCACTGGTCACCCGCCGACATCTCACTGGAGGCGGACATCGCTGCCTGGCAGGCCTCCGAGGGATTGCGCGAGGAAGAGCGCACCGTTCTGCTTCATGGACTCTCCTGGCTGATCGCCCTAGACGCCGCCACCTCGCCACATCCGCCCGCACTCTCCACCTGGCGGTTGCTGGACAGTGTCGACTGCCGCCAGTTCCTGGCGCGACAGCTGTTCGATGAAAGCCAGCGCCCCACCACCGCCCGGGCCATCACGGATGCGCTGGGTATCGATACCAGGATGCTCGCCGCCTCGCCCGAGGCCGCCAGCAGCGCGCAACGGATGGGCGACTGGCTGGCCGCCCGCCACAAGGTACTGGCGGAACTCGTCCGCTCCGGGGCGGCCGATCCCCAGGGGCTCTGTGACGACCTTGCCACCTGCCATGTCGCGACCAAGGCCGTATTCGTGCAGCTGGTAGCGATCCAGCTCCTGGCCATTGCGCGCCGCGGTCACCTGCCCGGCATCGCGCGCCTGTTTCGTCACATGCTGCGAGACGAGATCGCGCACCTGCAGTTCGGCCTCGCCCTGATGGGCAGGGTCGGCGAGGGATACCAGGACATGCGCCTGGACGGGCTGCGCAATGCCCTGACCCAGGCGGTGGAGCTGGCCACCACCCAGGCCTATGCCAGCCTGCCGCGCGGGCTGCCCGGCCTGAACGCCCCCATGCTCGAGGAGTATCTCGCGTATGCGGCCAATCGCTGCTGCCGCAGTCTGAGCCTGCCCGAGCTGCAGCCCGGCGCGGGGAATCCTTTTTCCTGGATGACCGAACTCCGCCCGGTACGCGGCACCGCCGTTCGCCTTGCGGACCGCGATTGAACGACAATCAAAGGGGAAGCCATCATGCGATGCCCACAATGCAATGTTGCACTGACCCGGACCGACGAGATCGTGGAGGGCAGCGCGCGCCAGATCTGGGAGCAGTGCCCGGTGTGCGGCCTGCGCCACACGGTGAGCGAGCCGGATGTCCGACCCGCACCCCGGCGCATCGGACACAGTTATCGCTTCAGTGCCGGGCCGGCCCTGGCAAAACCGCCGGAAAGATCAGCATAGGCCACAACAACCACAAAGCCGTACCCCTCGCCGCGCCCTGCGCGGCTTTTCTTTGCGCTTGTGCCGGTCAGAGATCGAACGCCATAGCCTGCTGTGGGTCGGGCTTTAGCCCGACATGTCGGACTGAAGTCCGACCTACCCAGGAACTGCGACTTGAGGTGAGAGGGCCGTAGGATGTGGTGAGGCACGAACCGCATCTGTCTTGCCCCTTCGGAAGACAGGAGCGGATTGCCCGAAACCTCGATGGCCAAGATGCGATCAGGAATGTCTGCCCGCAAAGGCCAGCCGCTCGGCCAATCGCTCTTCCTGTTTCAGCAGCCGCGCCCGCGCCCGGGCCTGCAGGCGCTCTTCGGCGCGCTGCGCCAGCCGCATCGCCAGCTGCGGCCACCACCTCGGCAGCCAGTGCCGCAGGGTCCTCGGCAGATGCCGCTGCAGCAGCGGGTCGTCCAGGCACAGCAGCCACTCGTGGCTGCCCGGCTGTCCCTGGCGCCCGCAACGCCCGAACAGCTGCCGGTCGATACGCCGTGCGTCGTTGACCTCGGTGGCGATCACATGCAGCCCGCCGGCGGCGAGGGAGGAATCCGGCAGCTGGATATCGGTCCCCCGGCCCGCCATGTTGGTCGCGATGGTGACCTGGCCCGGCTGCCCCGCCTCGGCCACCAGGCGCGCCTCGTGCGCACTCTGGCGTGCGTTGAGCAGCTGGCAGGGAATGCCGGCCGCCGCCAGCTGCGCGGCGATCGCCTCCGATTCGGCCAGGGTGCGGGTACCGATCAGCACCGGCCGGCCCGCGGCGCACAACGCCTGCAATCGGTCGAGCAGGCGTGCCTGCCGGGTCGTGCCGTCCGCTGTGCAGCGCAGTCCCAGGTCACGGCGCTGGACCGGGCGATGCGGCGGCACCACGCGCACCCGCAACCCGTAGACGCGGCGCAGCTCCCGCGACACCTCCGAGGCGGTGCCGGTCGTCCCGGCCAGGCGCGGGTAGTGCCGGAAGAAACGCTGGTAGGTGATGCGCGCCAGCACCTCCCGCTGACCCGAGAGCTTGAGGCCCTCCTTGAGTTCGATCAGGCCCTGCAGCTCCGGCTCCCAGGCCCGGTCCGGCATCGCCCGCCCGGTATTGGCGTCGATGATCTCGACCCGCCCGTCGCGCACCAGGTAGTCGCGATCGCGCACGAACAGATGCAGCGCGGACAGCGCCTGCACCACCAGCGTGCGGCGGCGGCGCTCGGCACGCCAGAAACCGTCCAGCCCAACGGCCCGCTCCGCCAGATGCTGTTCGCCGGCGGGGGTCAGGGCGGCCCGCCGGTGCCGATGGTCGACCCGGTAGTCCCGCCCCTCCTTCAGCTGGCGGCCGAGGTACAGCGCCGTCACCAGCAGGCCGCGCTCGGTACGGGGCGGGCCCAGGCGCGACAGCAACAGGGGGGTGCGCGCCTCGTCGATCAGCACGCTGTCCGCCTCGTCGACGACGGCGAAATGCAGACCGCGCTGCAGCAGCGGCCGGGAGCCGGGCTGTTTCGCCAGCAAGGCCTCCACCGCGAGATGCAGGCTGCCGGGACTGCCCCCGAGCACCAGGCGATCGTGCAGGTAGTCGAACACCAGCTGCTGGCTGCTGCAGTAGCTGACATCGGCGGCATAGGCCTGTCGCCGCGCGTGCTCGTCGCCCTGTCCGGTGACCGCGCCCACCTGCAGGCCCAAAGCCGCGAACAGGGGGCGCATCGCCTCGGCGTCGCGCGCCGCCAGGTAGTCGTTGGCGGTGACCAGATGGACCGGCACCCCGGCAAGGGCGGCGGCGCAGGCCGGCAGGGTGACAGTCAGGGTCTTGCCCTCGCCGGTCGGCATCTCGGCGAGATGGCCACGCAGCAGATACCAGGCCCCCATCAGCTGCACCCGTCGGGGCGTCTGCCCCAGCGCCAGGCGCGCCGCCTCGCAGATCAGCGCAAAGGCACGGATGGCATTCGCCTCCCGCAGCCCCTCGCGGCGCAGCACCGGCGCCAGTTCCTGCGCCGCGCGCGCCAAGGCGTCCCGATCGGCCAGGGGCGCGGCCTGCACCGCGGCCAAGGTGGCCTCGGCCAGGCGGCGACAGGCAGCCCGGCCCAGTCGCCGCCGGGGCAGCAGGCGATCCATGCGCCGGGAGAGGGCCTCGCCCTCGGCGGGCAGCGTGTGGGGGATCGGCGGTGCCGGGTGAACGGCCTGCGCGGCGCTGCGCATCAGATATGGATCTCGTCGAGCATCAGCCGCCGCAGGCGGTGCAGCAGCCGAGTACCCAGCGGGAGCGGCGCATGGGTCAGGCGCAGGCTGGCGCGCATGCCGGCCGGCCAGTCGCCGGTACCCTCGGGCAGCCGCACCTCGATCAGGTAGACCGGCCGGGCGGCGAGGAAGGTGCCCTCGCCGTCCGGCACGGCGGCGATGCTCCCGCCGTTGGCCGCGGCCAGCGCCGGACTGGGCAGGCGCTCCACCGCTCCGGGTATCAGCCGCAGGCCCGCCGCCTTCACCACCGGCGCGGCATCCCGCCAGGGCCTCACCTGCACCGCCATCCCCTGGTCGCGCACCAGCCCGATACGGTCCTGCTCGATCGCCGCGACCACCGTGGGCCGATAGTGCTCGGCCTGTACGAAGCCGATGGGCTCGCCCTTGGCGAAGAAGCGCCCCGGCAGCGGATCGCTGCGTCCCACCACGAAGCGCCCACCCAGTGGCGCACGCACTGTGAGGCGACGCTGCTCCTCCCGCAGCGCGGCCAGTTCGCGGCGCGTCGAGGCGACCTTGTCCTCGGCCAGGCGGCGCTCGACCGGATCATCGAGGAGGTGGCTGTCCACATAGGCCTGGAACTCGCGTAGCCTGGCCTCCACCTCGCGCACACTCGCGTCCAGCTCACCCCGGTCACAGCGCACCAACACCTGGCCCTTGCGGACCCGCTGTCCGGGGGTCACGGCCGCCTCGCTCACCAGGCAGTCCGCGCCGGCCAGCAGACGTGATTCCTCCGGTACCTGGACCACCCCTTCGGCCTCGCTGTAGCCGCCGAGGGGCACCAGGAACAGGGCGGCCACGACCGCACCGACCGGCGTCCCCAGCCGGATCAGGGCCCCCAGCGCCTGACCGCTGCCGTCCGCCTCCAGCCACAGACGCTTCACCCCGCGCCCGAGCGGCAGCACCAACTGGGTAACCACCGCCCAAAGCGCCACCACGGCGCCGGCCACCGGCGACAGCCGGCTGGCCAGGAGCACCAGGCCGCACAATATGGCCACCCAATAGGTCAGAGAGAGCGCCCCGTACAACGCCAGCCATCGCGCCTCGCCGCGGTCGCGGGCCGCAGGATGCGCCACCTCGAGACCGGCCAGGCGCTGCAGCCACTGCGCGTAATAGCGCCGCGACCGCTGCCACAGATCCGGTATCTCCAGCAGGTCCGCCAGCACGTAATAGGCATCGAAGCGCATCAGTGGATTGCCGTTGAACAGCAGACTCGAAACCCCGCCGATCAGCATCACCGAGAACAGCACATCGCGCAGCAGACCCGGCTCGGTGTTCAGCCAGGCCAGCAGTGCCAGCGCGGCCAGGCCCAGTTCCGCAGCCACCCCGGCGGCAGCCACCCCGGCGCGCTGCCACTTGTCCGGAAAGGTGCCGGCGGCCTTGCCGTCCACATAGGGCACCGGCATCAGCACCAGCAGGGCGACGCCCAGTTCGTGCACCTCGCCGCCCCAGCGCCGGATCAGCAGGCCATGCGCCAGCTCGTGCAGCAACTTCATCAGGGGATACACCGTGAGCATCAGCAGCAGATGACGGGGCTCGCTCATCGAGGCCAGCGGCTGGGCGCGCAGTTCGTCCCAATGGACCCCGGCGAGCGCCAGCCCGAGTGTCACCAGCAACAACCAGATGACCAGACCGGGCCGTCCCAGCAACGGGCCGAGCCTTGGCGCCAGGCGCGCCAGCAGGCGGTCCGGATCATACAGCGGCAGGCGAATCATCAGCGGATTGAGGGCCTTGCCCTGGCGGGTCCGCCGCTCCTCTCGCCGCCGACGCTGCAGCAACACCTCGAAGTCGGAGCTGACGTCCACCTCGAGCAGGTTGCGGGCATGCAGACGATCGAGGATGTCGATCACCTGCTCCTGGGTGGGTGCCTCGTCGCCGAGGCGCTCGTTCGCCAGCTCCCAGGCCTCCTGCACCTTGCGGCGGCCATTGAGCAATCCAACGAAGCCATAGGCCGCCTCGTTGAGGCGATGGTGGTTACCGCTCGCGCGGTCGTCCAGCACATACCAGGTGGCACCCCGGTAGCGATGCTTGTGCACCCCCAGGTGCGAGCGCAGTCGCGGGGTCAGGGCGGCGACCTGGAACCAATGGGGACTGAAGATGCTCTCGCTGTGCATCGGCGATCACCACCCCAGGGCCCAAAGCTGGCGCCGACCCCAATCCACCACGCGGTGGGTCAGCAGCCACGCCAGCGAGCGCTGGCCGGCATCCAGCCGGGCCACCCCCGTCATGCCCGGTCGAAGCCCGTCGGGTGGCGACAACAGATCGGCCTCGACCCGGAACCGGTTGCGCCCCTCTTCGATACTCGATACCGGGGTGAGGCGAGCCACCCGTACGCTCAGCTCGGTCTCGGGCAGGGCGTTCAATACCAGCGCGCCCCGCTGCCCCACCTGTACCGCGCCGATGTCCCATTCGTCCACCTGCAGCACCACCCGGTAACTGTCCAGCGGGGCGACACGAAACAGGGTCTCGCCCCGGTCCACCGGCGCGCCGATCGCCTGGCTCAGATCGCCGCTGACCACATAACCGGTCACCGGGGCCACCAGGTGGGTGCGCGCGATCTGCTCGGCGAGCAACGCCAGCCTGGCACGGGTCTGCTCCGCGCGCGCCTTGAAGATCGCGGTTCGGGCGCGGTCGTGGCCCGCCAGGGCGCGGCGGTATTCGCGTTGGATCTGCTGTAGCTCGCCTCGCAGCTTGTCGCGCTCCAGCTCCAGCTCGCGACGATCCAGGCTGGCCAGCTCCTCGCCCTCGGCCACCCGGTCGCCGGCACGGTATCGGGCAGATGCGACAAAGCCGTGCAGGGGGGCGACCACCGTGCGCTGCTGTTCGGGTTCCAGCAGCACCCCGGCGCTCACCCGGTAGTCCCCCGGGATGGTCACCAGACCATAGACTGCCAGGATCAGCAGTACCGCCACCGCGGCTGCGGCCAGCGCCGGGCGTACCGAGAACCACCGGGCCAGGCGTTGACGCAGCGCATGCCAGGGCCGCTCGGCCTCGTAGCGGGCGGCCAGCAGGGGGCCGACCAGGGTCGCCAGGTGCTGCAATCCAGCGAAGTCGACCGCCGGCGGCGTCTCCCATTCCAGGGTCAGGGCCCCGAAGGGCCGGCCCCGATCCAGCAGGGGCAGGGTACAGACCTGGGACAGACCCTGCTGCCGCGCGTAGGCATGGTGCTGCTGAGAAATGGCCGGGGGTAGTGCCTCGGGCTCGGGCCAGGCCACCGTCTGCAACGGGTCGAGCGCCTCGTCCATCAGGGCGCCCATCTGGGTACCGGTTTCGCTCCGGTCCTCGGCCCCAATGGCATGTGACAGGGCCACCAGCCGGCACCCACCCCGCCGCCTGACCCCAACGGCCACCCGGGAGCAGCCCTGCGCCAGGGCGAGCCGGCTGGCCAGTGCGGTCGCCGCTTGCTCGAAGGTCTGTGCCTCGAGAACGACAGCGGCCATCTCCAGGGCCAGCCGTCCCGGGGGATCATTGCTTTCTGGCGGCGCAGAGGTTTGTTGTTTCAGGCCTTGCATGGCGGGGTCGCGGGCTCCTGCCTTTGATATGGATGTCGCCCGGTCGCTTTTCGGCCAGGCGTGATATCTGCCCCCTTAGGGAAGCTCCAATTAATCCCTCCCCCGCTTGCGGGGGAAGGTTAGGAGGGGGGTAAACCGTTGTTTGGACTCCCCCTCCCCGCCTCCCCCGCTTGCAGGGGAGGTGAAAAATCGGATTTTTCAGCCTCCTTAGCGGCCAATGGCCACGGAACTTTACCGGCGAGCGGCGGCCGGTTTTCGGAATCACAGAAGACTCGCGTTCCTCAAATCCACTCCGGATTCCCAGGATTCCGAGACGCGACTCAAGGTTTCCCTGGCGCGCCCGATAGCAACACCGATATAAACCGGAAAGAGCAACAATCATGCGTGGTCCAGGACTGACCTTATGCCTTTTCATATTAACTGGCGTGGCCGCAGCGGAGCCGGCCTTCGCTGAAGAACAGCAGCTCGACTGCCTGATCGAGCCCTACCAGACCATAGAGGTCGGCACGCCGGTATCGGGCGTGGT
>JANTHJ010000010.1 GCA_024762475.1 Chromatiales bacterium
CCGACCGCCAGGGTGAGCAGTAGAGAGAGCGCCGGGGCACTGCCCCAGGCGCGTGCCAGCAGCCGCCCCACCGGCTCCAGGGCACCGGTGCGCACCAGCCCCTGGCCAGCGATCATCAGGGCGCACACTGCCACCAGGGCCTCGTGACCGAAGCCCAGCAGGAACTCGTCCGCGTGGATCCGGGTACCGTCGTGCTGGTAGGGGAACAGCTCGAAACCCAAGGTCAGAGCCACCAGGACGAACAGGCTGGAGGTCTCCAGGGGTATCTTCTCGCGGGTGAACAGAATGAGTGCGAGGATGGTCAGCGCCATGACGGCGATGGCGTGGGGGCTCGGCACCGGTCAGTCTCTTTCCTTGGCGTTATCGTTCAGCAGAGGCTGTAACGTCGGCCAGACATTGTCCAGCAGGCGGGGCTGGGCGGACACGGCGGGGTGGATGCCGTCGGCCTGCATGAGGTCGCGGTTCTCGGCCACGCCTTGCATGAAGAATGCCACCAGCGGCACCTGTTCGGTCTCGGCCACCTGGTGGTAGAGCGCATGGAAGCGCTCGGCGTACTCTCCGTAGTTGGGCGGCAGGCGAACCCCCAGCAGGATGACCTTGGCGCCCGCGTCGCGGGACAGCTGCACCAGCTTGCGCAGGTTGGCGCGGATCTGCGCCAGCGGAAAGCCGCGTAGCCCATCGTTGCCGCCCAGCTCGATGATCACCACCTGCGGCCGGTGGCGCGCCAGGGCCTCCGGCAGGCGGGACAGGCCGCCCCGGGTGGTGTCGCCGGTGATGCTGGCATTGATCACGGCCCAGTCCAATCCTTGTTGGTGCAGGCGGTGGCGCAGCAGATCTACCCAACCACTACCGGCGGGAAGACCGTAGCCGGCACTGAGGCTGTCGCCGAGCACCAGCAGGGCCGGGCGCGCCTGCGCCGATGCCGGTATGCTCCACGCAAACAGGCAGCAGACGAGCAGTCGGGAAAGCAGTATGGAAAAGGCATTGGTCATTGAGGCACGGTCGCTGAGCAAGTCGGTCGATTCCCCGGAGGGAGGAGTGCTGCACATCCTGCGGGGTGTGGATATGGCCGTCAACAGCGGCGAGGCAGTGGCCATTCTGGGCGCCTCGGGTTCGGGCAAGTCCACCCTGCTGGGCCTGCTGGCGGGGCTGGACGAGCCGAGCGGCGGCGCGTGCCACCTGCTGGGGCAGTGCCTGAATGATCTGGACGAGGACGGCCGCGCCCGCCTGCGCCTGGCGCGGGTCGGTTTCGTGTTCCAGTCCTTTCAACTGCTGGCCGGCATGAGTGCCCTGGAGAACGTCTATCTGCCCCTGCAGCTGGCCGGGCGAGCCGATGCCCGTGGGCAGGCCATAGCCCTCCTGGAAGAGGTCGGGCTGGGGCATCGCCTGCACCACCAGCCGCAGCAGCTCTCGGGCGGTGAACAGCAGCGGGTCGCCATTGCACGCGCCTTCGCCGGTCCGCCGCAGGTGCTGTTCGCCGACGAGCCCACCGGAAATCTGGACCAGCACACCGGGGAGCAGATCGAGTCCCTGCTGTTCGATCTGCGTGACCGCCACGCCACGGCGCTGGTGCTGGTGACCCATGAACAGCACCTGGCGGATCGCTGCGACCGGATCCTGCGTCTGGATCAAGGGAGGGTGGTCGCGTGAAGACGGGCAGCCTGCGTATCCTGTTCGCCGCGGTCCTGCTCGCAGTCACCGCGCTGGCGGCCGTGGGTTTCTTTGCCGACCGGGTGGAGCGGGCGTTGCAGGGAGAGCGGGCCGCGGCGCTGGCGGCTGACCTGGTGGCCGAGCAGGGCGAGCCCATCCCCCAAGCCTGGATCGCCAGGGCGCAGTCCCTGGGACTGGCGACCAGCCGCCAGGTGACCTTCCCGAGCGTGTTGTTCCTGCAAGGGCAGCCGCGTCTGGTTCAGGTCAAGGCGGTCGACGCGAGCTATCCCTTGCGTGGCCGGTTGAGGGTCGGACGGCCCGACGGCAGCGAATCCGGCGAGCCGCCTCGGCCTGGCGAGGCGGTGGTCGAGGCGCGGATCGCCCGCTGGCTGGGCGAGCAGACGGAGGTTCCCCTGGGCCGGCTGAAGCTGCGCCTGGCCGGTCGTCTGCTGGAGGAGCCCGATGTGGGCGCCAGCCTGTTCCGCCTGGCGCCGCGCCTGCTGATCAACCGGGCGGATGTGGACGCCAGTGGCCTGTTGGGACCGGCCAGCCGGGCCCATTTCCGGCTGCTGGTGGCCGGAGAGGCACGCCAGATCGCGTCCTTTCGCCAATGGCTTGGTTCGCGTTTGAACGCGGATGGCCGCTTGCTCGGAGTGGAAGACGGACGACCCGAGCTGAACACCGCGATCGAGCGGGCACGGCGCTTCCTCGGCCTGGCCGCGCTGTGCGCCAGTCTGCTCGCCGGGGTGGCCATCCTGCTGGCCGCGCGGGACTACCTGGCGCGCTCGCTGGACGAGGCAGCGATCCTGCGTACCCTGGGCATGACCTCGCGCCAGCTGCTATGGCGCTACCTGCGGCGGCTGATCGGTATCGGTTTGGCCGCCGGGCTGCTCGGCTGTGTGGCCGGGCTGGTCTTGCAGCAGGCCCTGGTCCACTGGCTGGGCGGCGAAATGGGCCAGGCGCTGCCCCCGCCGGGCTGGGCGCCGTTGCCGGTGGCCCTGGGTCATGCGGCGGTGTTGCTCCTGGGGTTTGCCCTGCCGTCGCTGTGGCAGATCCGCAGGGTGCCGCCGCTGCGGGTGCTGCGGCGCGATCTCGACCCCCCAGGCGTCTCGCAGCTGGCGCTGGGCGGTGCGGCGTTGGTCGCCTATCTGTTGCTGATCTTCTGGCAGGTGAACGACTCGAAGCTGGCCTTCGGCATGACCCTGGGTGTGGCGGGGGTGCTGGTGGTCTTCGGCGTGGCAGGTTGGGGATGCCTGTGGCTGCTGGGCCGCCGCCGACGTGCCGGCCGACTCGGGGCGGGCCTACTCGGCCTGGTCCGCCAGCCGGGGCTGGTGTTGATGCAGCTGGCCGGCTTCGGCATGGGCCTGAGCCTGCTGTTGCTGCTCGCGCTGGTGCGCGGCGACCTGCTCGATGCCTGGCAGCGCAGTCTGCCACCGGATACCCCCAATCATTTCCTGATCAACATTCAACCCGACGAGGCGGGCGAGCTGGCCCGGCTGCTCGACGAGCGGCAGATCCCCAGCAGCGGCCTCTATCCCACCACCCGCGGCCGGCTGTTGGCGATCAGCGGGATGCGTGTCGACCCGGCCGACTACAGCGACATGCGCGCGCGACGCCTGGCCAGCCGCGAGTACAGCCTGGGGTTCGGTGACCGGCTGCAGGGCGACAACCGGATCGTGGCCGGTCACTGGTGGCAGCCCGGCGAGGCGGGCTTCTCGGTGGAAGAGGGGGTCGCGAAGGCCCTGGGCATCATCATCGGCGACGAGCTGCTGTTCGAGGTCGCCGGTCAGCGGCTGCAAGGGCCGGTGACCAGCCTGCGTGAGGTTGCCTGGGACTCGTTCAACGTGAACTTCTTTATCCAGGGCAGTCAGGCCCTGCTGGACCGTTCCGAGGTGCCCTATACCCTGCTTGGCAGCATCTACCTGGGGCCGGGACAGGACGAGGTGCTGGCGATCCTGGCCGAGCGTTTCCCCGCCGTCTCGGCAATCGCCATCGGCCCATTGCTGCAGAAGGTGCGCGACATCATCGGGCGCGGCACCCGCGCGGTCGAGGCGGTCTTCCTCTTTACCCTGGGTGCCGCCCTGCTGGTCAGCCTGGCGGCGCTACAGCTGACCCGTGCCCAGCGTGAGCGCGAGGTGGCACTGATGCGCACCCTGGGGGCCTCGCGACGACAGGTACTCTCGGCGCTGCTGGTCGAGTTCGGTGGCATCGGCGTGCTGGCGGGATTGCTTTCTGCGCTGCTGGCGCAGGGCCTGGGCATCTGGCTGGGGCAGCGCCTGTTCGGCATCGTTCTGGGGCCGGATCTCTGGCTCTGGCTGGTCGGGTTGTTGGCCGGTCCCTTGCTGCTGGGCGGTATTGCCTGGCTGGCGGGTAGGCCGCTGTTGGCGATGCCGCCCCTGAGGATACTCCGCTGATGCCGCAGCGCAGCGCGGGCGTCCTCATGTATCGCCGGCGGGAGACGGGCCCCGAGCTGCTGCTGGTGCACCCCGGCGGTCCCTTCTGGGTACATCGCGACGAGGGCGCCTGGTCCATCCCCAAGGGACTCTACGAGGCAGACGAAGCGGCCTTCGATGCGGCCCGGCGAGAGTTCCAGGAAGAGACGGGATCTCCGGTCGATGGCGACTTTGTCGACCTGGGCGAGCTGCGTCTGCCCAGCGGCAAGCGGCTGCATGTGTGGGCGGTGGAGGGGGATCTGGATGCCGACCGCATCCGCAGCAACACCTTCGCGCTGGAATGGCCGCGTGGCTCGGGAAGGGTCATCGAGGTGCCCGAGGCGGATCGCGGCGCCTGGTTCCCGCCGGAGGCGGCGCGCCGCCGGATCAGCCCCGGACAGCGGCCCTTCATCGATCGTCTGCTCGAAAAGCTGGAGACTGCGGGATGAAAGGCGAGGGTGTATCGACGCCCGCCCTTCGGCGCTGGCGGGTGCTGGCTGGTGACAGGAGGCAGGCGCTGGCCCGGCTGGCCGAGGCATTGCGCGGCCTTCCGCCGGATCGCTGCTGGTGGTTTGGCGACCAGGCACCGCCGGGGGTCCGGCCGCTGTCGTGCCGCGATGTCCAGGGGGCGCTCGGGAGCGAATGCGACCTGCTGGTGTACGACGCCCAGGCGGGCCTCTATCCCGATGTCCTTGCTGCCCTGTTGGGTACCCTGCGCGGCGGCGGGGAGTTGCTGTTGCTGGCGCCCGCCTGGAATGAGTGGCCGGCGTTCCAAGACCCGGCGCTCGAGCGGCTGGCGCCCTGGCCCCTCGATGGCCGGGCGGTGGGCCGTCGCTTCGTCAGACGTCTGCAGCGCGAACTGGAGCAGGCGGGGCCGGACCGGATCCAGTCCGCCGGGCAACCGGTGAAGCTGGCACTTCCTTCTGCACCAGAGTGGGTGCCGCTGACGCTGACCGAGGATCAGCAGCGGGCGGTCGACGCGATCGAGCGGGCCGCCCTGGGGCATGCGCGCAGACCGCTGGTATTGCTCGCCGACCGGGGGCGGGGCAAGAGTACGGCCATCGGCAGCGCCCTGGCACGGCTGTTGGCGCAGCGATCGAAGCGAATTCGGTTGCTCGCTCCCTCGCCCGCCGCGGTGGCTGCGGTGTTCGACCAGCTTGCGCGGGAACTGCCCCAGGGCAATCGGGAGGGCGAGGCCTTCCGCCACCATCAGGGCGAGGTGCGTTTCTGCCGGCCGGCGGAATATCTCGCCGAAAACCCGGCCTGTGATCTGCTGGTGGCAGACGAGGCGGCCGCCTTGGGCGTGCCCTTGTTGCAGCAGTTGTGCGAGCGCCACAACCGGCTGGTCTTCAGTACCACGGTGCACGGCTACGAGGGCAGCGGGCGCGGCTTCGTGACGCGCTTCGCCCGGTACCTGGACGGGCATTTCAGGCAGTGGAAACGGCTGGTGCTGCAACAACCAGTGCGCTGGGCGGCGGGTGATCCGCTGGAGGCACTGACCGATCGGCTGTTCTTGCTGTCGGCCGAGCCGAACTCCCCCTCCCAGCCTCCCCCGCAAGCGGGGGAGGGGGTCGTGGGAGACGCGCAAGCGGGGGAACAGCAAGGATTCGGTTCGCAGCCGCGCTATCGCTGGCTGAGCCAGGATGCGCTTGCGGGTGACGAGACACTCTTGAGCGGTGTCTATGGCCTGCTGGTCGGCGCCCATTACCAGACTCGCCCCTCGGACCTGCAGCAGCTGCTGGATGGGCCGGGTCTGCGGATATTGGCGGCACTGGAGGGTGGGCAACCGGTGGGGGTGCTGCTGGTGGTCGAGGAAGGGGGGATGCCGGCAGAGCTGGCCGAGGCGATTGCTGCCGGGCGGCGGCGCCCCCGCGGGCACCAGCTGGCACAGTCCCTGGCGGCCCATGGCGGCTATCGCGAGGCGCCGCGGCTGCACCTGTGGCGGGTGATGCGGATCGCGGTCGCGGAGCAGGTGCGACGCCAGGGTATCGGCAGCGGCCTGCTCGAGACCCTGCGGCAGCAGGCGATGAGAGAGAAGGTCGATCTGCTTGGGGCCAGCTTTGGGCTGGAGGTGGGCCTGCTGCGCTTCTGGCTGGCCAACGGCTACCGGCCGGTCCGGGTGGGCCACCGCCACGACCCGGCCAGTGCCGCGCGCTCGGTGCAGATGCTGTTTCCCCTCAGCGCGTCCGGGGAGGCGTTGAACGAAAGAGCGGTGACACGCTTTCAACGAGACCTGCCCTTGGGCCTGGGCGGTGGGCTCGGCGACCTGCCCCCCGAGGCGGTGGCACCGATGCTGGCTGGACGGGATCTGCAGGATCTGCCGCTGACCGTCGACGACCTCGACGATCTGCATCGTTTTGCCCGAGGCGAGCGCGATATCCGGGGCATCTGGCCGGTGCTATGGCGCTGGGCTGTGCATCGGCTGGCGGAAGGCGAGGCGGGGAATGACGAGGCCGGGGTGTTGGTGCCTCTATTGCAGGGGCCGACAACGGGCCTGGGAGAGAGAGAGCGGGAGAGGCTGAGGGTGTTGGTGGAGGGCCGGCAGCAGTCGTAGCCTGGGTGGAGGCCGCAGGCCGGAATCCGGGAAGAAAAAGGTGGAGCAACCTGGATTCCGCTATGGCTCCATCCAGGCTACGCCACCGGTGGGGAACCGGCAGGGCAGGGATTGACCCAGCGCCAAGGCGCCCCTACATTGCCGATGACATAACAACGACCGACCACCGTGAGGAAGCAGACATGTTGAATGCAGGAGACAAGGCACCGGAGTTCGAGTTGCCGGACGCCGACATGAATATGCAGCGTTCCGCTGATCTGGCGGGAAAGAACTATGTCATCTATTTCTACCCAAAGGACGACACGCCGGGCTGCACCCTTGAGGCCCAGGAGTTCACCGATCTCATGGAGGAGTTCGAGCGCTTGAGCACAGTGCTGATCGGGGTCAGTAAGGACAACTGTATGAGCCACGGGGCCTTTCGCGACAAGTACGGTCTCGGCGTCAACCTCCTGGCCGACGTCGATGGTCAGCTGTGCGAGGCCTATGGCGTGTGGCAGGAAAAGGAGAAGAACGGCGAAAAGAAGATGGGCATCGTCCGCTCGACCTTTATCGTCGATGGTGACGGCATCATTCGCCATGCCGAGTATGGGGTGACCCCGAAGGGGCATGCCGAGAAGGTTCTGGAGGTCCTGCAGGACCTGCAATAGCGACAGACCCTTGGGGCAGAAGGCGACCCGCGCCTTCTGCCCCAAGGGAACCTCTGATCAATTCATGACACGGCATCTTGCGGCACCAGATTGCCCATTTCTTCGTTGCGAATCTTCGCAATAGCTGGCTACAAGGTGAATCGCGAAGCGAGAGAGGGTCCCCTGGGGGATTACCTGCGATTCGCGCCTTGAACTGGACGATTTTTCACCGCAATCTGCTCGCGTCAGAATTAATCAGAGGCTCCCAAGGGATCAGTTCAGATCGAAGCGGTCGGCATTCATTACCTTGTTCCAGGCGCCGACGAAGTCGCGCACGAACTTCTCGCCCGCGCCATCCTGGCCGTAGACCTCGGCGATGGCCCTCAGCTGCGAGTTGGCGCCGAACACCAGGTCGGCCCGGGTGGCGGTCCACTTCACCTGCCCGGTGTTGCGGTCCCGCACCTCGAACCATTCCCTGTCTTCCGAGACCGGCATCCATTCGTTGTCCATGTCCAGCAGGTTGACGAAGAAGTCGGTGCTGAGTACCCCCGGGCGGTCGGTGAACACGCCGTGGCGGCTGTTGTGGAAATTGACCTCGAGCATGCGCAGGCCCCCGACCAGCACGCTCATCTCCGGCGCGGTGAGGGTGAGCAGCTGGGCCTTGTCCACCAGGAAGTGCTCCGAGGCGACCACACCGCGACAGGACTCGCTCAGGTAGCTGCGGAATCCGTCGGCCAGGGGTTCCAGCGGGGCGAAGGAGTCGGCATCGGTCTGCGCTTCGCTGGCATCCACCCGCCCCGGGGTGAAAGGCACCTCGATCGGGTGGCCGGCATCGGCCGCGGCCTTTTCCACCGCGGCCGAGCCTGCGAGCACGATCAGATCGGCCAGGGAGAGGTGTTTGCCGCCGCCGGCGGAGGCATTGAAGTCCTGGCGGATGCTCTCGAGTCCGCCGAGCACCCGTTGCAGCTGTTCCGGCTCGTTGACCTCCCAGTCCTTCTGCGGCGCCAGGCGGATGCGTGCGCCGTTGGCGCCGCCGCGCCCGTCCGAACCGCGGAAGCTGGCGGCGGCCGACCAGGCGGTGTAGATCAGTTCACGCGGCGCCAGCCCCGAGCCCAGCACTTGGGCCTTTAGGTGCCGCACGTCTTCGGCATCGACCAGCGGGGGGGCTGCCGTCGGCAAGGGATCCTGCCAGATCAGATCCTCGGCGGGCACCTCGGGTCCGAGATAGCGGGCCTTGGGTCCCATGTCGCGGTGGGTGAGCTTGAACCAGGCACGGGCAAAGGCGTCCGCCAGCTCTTCCGGGTGTTGCTGGAAATGGCGCGCGATCTTTTCGTATTCCGGGTCGTAGCGCATCGCCATGTCGGCATCGGTCATGATGATCGGTGCCCTTGTCGATGGGTCGTGGGCCGCCGGGGCCATGTTGGCATCGGTGTGTTCTTCGGGTGTCCACTGCCGGGCGCCGGCCGGGCTGCTGGTCAGTTCCCACTCGTTGCCGAACAACATGTCCAGGTAGCTCATGTCCCACTGGGTGGGGGTCGGCGTCCAGGAGCCCTCCAGTCCACTGCCGATCTGGTCGGGGCCCTTGCCACTGAGGTAGCTGCTCTTCCAGCCCAGCCCCTGCTGCTCGATATCGGCCCCTTCCGGCGGCGGTCCCACATGGCTCGGGTCGCCTGCGCCATGGCACTTGCCAAAGGTATGACCGCCGACGGTGAGCGCCACCGTCTCGTAGTCGTTCATCGCCATGCGTGCAAAGGTCTCGCGCACCAACTCGCCGGATCGTCTCGGATCGGGCTTGCCGCCGGGGCCTTCGGGGTTTACGTAGATGAGCCCCATCTGTACTGCGGCCAGCGGACTCTCGAACTTCGGCTCGGTACCGTGGCGGCTGTCACCGAGCCATTCCTCTTCCGCACCCCAGTAGACCGACTCGTCGGGTTCGTAGACATCGGCGCGGCCGCCGCCAAAGCCAAAGGTCTTGAAACCCATAGATTCGAGCGCGCAGTTACCGGCAAGGACGATCAGGTCGGCCCAGGAGAGGGCATCACCGTACTTCTTCTTGATCGGCCACAGCAGGCGCCGGGCCTTGTCCAGATTGACGTTGTCGGGCCAGGAATTGGTGGGGGCGAAGCGCTGCTGGCCGAGACCGGCTCCGCCGCGCCCGTCGCCAATGCGATAGGTGCCGGCGGCGTGCCAGGCCATGCGGATGAACAGCGGGCCGTAGTGGCCGTAGTCGGCGGGCCACCATTCCTTCGAATCGGTCATCAGGTCATACAGATCCTGCTTGACCGCTGCCAGATCGAGCGTCGAGAACGCCTCGCGGTAATCGAAGTCCCGATCCATGGGGCTGGTGGCGGGGCCGAACTGGTGCAGGATTTTCAGGTTCACCTGGTTGGGCCACCATTCGCGGATGGAGCGCCCCGAATCGGGCGCGTGCATGAACGGGCATTGGTTGGCGGACATGGTCTTTCTCCTCATCATCGTTATCGGGTGGTCGGTCGGGAACCCGGTGTCCATTCCGTACCCCCTGTGCCTTAAACCTAGAAGAGCCGATGTGAGTTAGGAAATCGTTTGTGGCAATAGGGCCGATAGCCCCTGACGATCGTGACTTGGTGAATCGCTGCCGGTGCGGGGAAAGCGCGGGGGACGGTGCCTGTGGCCGTTTCCTCAGAGGTTTGAGAGATCCCAGGCGAACGCCTCCATCAGGCGTTCCCATTCCGGTTCCGGCAGGGCGGTGAAGGTCACGGCTTCGCCGGTTGTCGGGTGATGGAAGGCGAGCCGCTGCGCAGTGAGCATCAGCCGGTGGATGCCGTAGCACTCGCGAAAGAACCGGTTGTGCCTGCCGTTGCCGTGGGTGGTGTCGCCGATCAGGTGATGGGAGATGTGCTTGAAGTGGCGGCGGATCTGCTGGCGGCGTCCGGTCAGGGGCTCGACCGCCACCAGGGAGTAGCGCGAGGTGGGATAGCGATCGACTGCGACCGGCAGTTCCACCTGGGCGAGCCGCCGGTAGTGGGTGATCGCCGCTTGCGGGGTGCCCCCCTCGGCATCGTCGCGAACCGGATGATCGATCACGCCCTCGGATTCGACCCAGCCGCGTGCCAGGGCGCGGTATTCCTTGGTTACTTCATGGCGCTCGAACTGGCCGGCCAGATCCCGCGCGCTGGCCGGGTCGAGGCCGAACACCATCACCCCCGAGGTGGCCCGGTCGAGCCGGTGAACGGGCCAGACCCGCTGGCCGATCTGATCGCGCAGGGTCTGCAGGACGAAGACCCGGTCGCGTGAGAGGGCGCTGCGGTGTACCAGCAGCCCGGGGGGCTTGTGGATCACCGCCAGCTGGTCGTCGATGTGCAGGATGGGGAGCTTCATGCCGGCTCCATTGTAGAGGGTCAGGCTTTCACGGTATGGTTCTGTAATGTCCCTGCGCACCCGTATCCTGCTGTTCCTGTTCGTTTTTGCTCTGGTCCCGCTGCTCATGGCGGTGGTCATCAATCTGCCGCTGGTGCTCGAACGGGTGGACAGCTTCTACCGCGAGGCCTTTTTGCGCGACCTGCGCCAGGACTTCCGCGACCTCGATCAGCACCTGGCGAGCCGTGACGCCAACGTACGCCTGCTGGCACGTCTGCCCGAGCCCTCGCTGCTGTCCGATGAGCGGGACCGTAACTCGCCGCGGGTGGATTTCGACCGCGCTCGCTACAGCGCCTGGATCAATCGCATCTTCACCGATGAGCGCGACCTGATCGAGATCCGCTTCCTCGATGCCCGGGCGAAGGAACGCTTCTCAATGGTACGCGACCCGCGCAACGGCCTGTGGGTGGCGCCACCTGCCTCGTTACCTCCGCTGCCGAAGGAGCAGCTGGAGGCGATCCGCTCCGGGGCGATCAAGGATGTGGTCTACAGCCCGGTGCGGGTGGACCTTCAGGCGAGTGACCCGCGCCGCATCATCAGCCTGCAGATGATGGGGCCGATCCGGTTCCAGGGGCGCTACCGCGGGGCGGTAGTGATCACCGTCGATCTGGGCGGCCTGGTGCGGCGTGATCCAAACACCCTATGGGCACTCGACAATGGAGAGTATCTGCACCTGCCCGGTATGGCTGAGATCAGCGGCAACGCCTTCCGGGACTATCCGGGGCTTAAGCGGCTGTTCAGTAGGCGCGAGCCCGTGTTGTGGGAAGGAAGTGAACGGCGGTTGATATGGGTGCCCATGTTGGTAACGGAAGGGGGAACGCCGCTTTGGGTGGGGCGTCAGGTGGATATGACCCCATTGGAGGCCTTCCGGGACGAGTTGGTCAATCGCGTGATGGTGATCGTCCTGGGCCTGATCATTCTGCTGCTGATCGCCGCCCGGGTGCTGGCCAGCCGGGTGGAGCGGATCGGCGCCGAGCTGTTGCAGGGTATCCGCACCACCCTGGAGAGCGACCGGCCGGTGATCTTCGAATGGCACGATACGCGCGAGCTCGAGCAGCTCTCTGCCGACCTGACCCGGCTCTCACAGCAGCACGCCAGTCAGGCGATGCGGCTGCGCCGATCCATGCAGGAGCTGGAACAGAGCAACCGTTACAAGTCGGAGTTTCTGGCCAACGTGAGCCACGAGCTGCGCACGCCGCTCAACTCGATTCTGCTGCTGTCGAAGATGCTTGCGGACAAGGAATCGGGGCTGTGCGAGGAGCAGCGCGAGCAGGCCCGGGTGATCCACAAGGCGGGCACTGACCTGCGGGCATTGATCGACAACATACTGGATCATTCGCGTATCGAGGCGGGCAAGCTGGAGATTCACTGCGATCCGGTGGATGTCGGATCGCTCCTCGAAGACCTGCGCCGTCTGATGCAGCCGCAGTTCGAGCAGAAGGAGCTGGATCTGGTGGTCGAGCTCACGCTCGATGCGCCGCGTCTCATTCACAGCGATGCCGACCGGATTGCCCAGATCCTCAAGAATTTCCTCGCCAACGCCCTCAAGTTCACCGATTCGGGCGAGGTGCGGGTGATCGCACGGTCTGCACCGTCCCCCTATGCCCTTGAACTGGCGGTGAGCGATACCGGCATCGGCATTCCGGCGGACAAGCAGGTGCATATCTTCGAGGCCTTTCAGCAGGCCGACGGGTCCACCAGCCGGCGCTACGGCGGGACGGGTCTGGGCCTGACCATCAGTCGCCAGTTGGCACGGTTGCTCGGCGGCGACCTGCGCATGATCAGCGAGCCTGGCAAGGGATCGGTCTTCTCTCTGTTGTTACCCTCCCGTTGTGAGCCGGGAACGGTGGATCTCGCATCCCTCGAGGGCGCGTATCCCGAGCTCGGGGAGGAGCGCCTGGAGCCCGACGGGATGCTGGCGGCAAGCGCAGAAGAGCCTGACCTGAATGGTGATCGCGTCCTCCTGGTGGAGGCGGATGTGCGCACCCAGCTGCGCCTGAGCCAGCTGTTCAAGCGCTGGGGTGCGCTCGTTGAGCTGGCCTGCGATGCGGACGAGGCGCAGGAGACGCTGGAGGAGGATGCACGAATCGATATCCTGGTGTTCGATCCGCAGATTCTGGACGCCAGGGCCTGTGATAGGATCAGCGAACTACGCGAGGGAGACAGGCCGCTGCAGCTGATTGCCCTGGACGGAGAAGCCGGGGCCATGTGTGAGGCCGTGGCTGCCGCAAGGCGGGTCTCCCGGCCAGTCGACCCGGAGGCGTTGCGTGCCTTGCTGCTCGGGCCGCACCAACCAGCGGAGGATACATGAGCAAACCCTACGCGGGATTCAAGCTCCTGGCGGTAGACGACAACCCCGACAACCTGTTTACCCTGCGGACCCTTTTGCAGCAGCATATGGGGGTGGAGATCCTCGAGGCACTAAGCGGCATGCAGGCCCTCGAGATCGCCCAGTCCACGCCGGATATCGACCTG
The DNA here is from genome assembly GCA_024762475.1 of Chromatiales bacterium. Classification (GTDB taxonomy): domain Bacteria; phylum Pseudomonadota; class Gammaproteobacteria; order Chromatiales; family Chromatiaceae; genus MONJU. The sequence continues at coordinate 13,137 of JANTHJ010000010.1, forward strand.
ATCATCCTGGATGTGCAGATGCCCGAGGTGGACGGGTTCGAGACTGCCCAGTTGCTCAAGGCGCGCAAGAAGACGCGCGATATCCCGATAATCTTTCTTACCGCGGCGTTCAAGAGTGAAGAGTTCCAGCGGCGGGGCTATGCCATTGGCGCGGTGGACTACCTGCTCAAGCCGATCGACGACAGCCAGTTGATCAACAAGGTCAGCACCTATTTTCGGCTGATCGAGAAGGAGCGCCAGCTCAATCAGATACTGGAACACAAGGTGGCCGAGCGCACTGCTGAGCTGCACCAGGCCAATCAGCATCTGCAGAGAATCCTCGAGAACATGGGTGAGGCGTTGTTCGTGCTGTCGCCCGACGGGCAGATCCGGCAGGCCAATCCTGCAGCCCAGCGGCTCCTGGGCTACTCTGAACAAGAGCTCGAGGGCATGGCCATCGGCGATGTCTTCGAGGAGGAGGGCGAGGAGCAGGCCAATGCCTTCCTCGGCACCTGGCTGGAGGCGCTGATTCGCAGCGGGGCGCTCAAGGATATCGAGGCCTCGCTCATCGATCGCAACAGCGAGCGGGTACCGATTCTGTTCTCGCGCACGGCCATCACCAGCGAGGATGGCGAGATCGAGGAGATCTTGTGCATTGCGAAGAACATGTGCGGTTATCGCAAGATCGATGATGATTGACCGGTGATTGGTGTCATCCGGTTTGGTATTCACTCAGAGGAGCAGTGGTACAAATGAGTGACCAGGAACACAACAAGTCCGAGGGTCTGCCCGACGAAGATCCAACCCTGACCGCCAACGCCCTGAAGGCGATGGCTCATCCCCTGCGCTGGAAGATTCTGTGCACCCTGGGGGACCAGGAGATGTCGGTCGGCGAGATCGTCTCGCACACGGGCACATCCCAGAGCAATATCTCGCAACACCTGGAACAGTTGCGCAATAAGAACATTCTGACCTCGCGCAAGGAAGCCAACCGTATCTATTACCGGATTCGCAACGGCAAGCTGCTGGAGCTGATCGGCACCATGCGCAACGTTTTGTGCCCGGCCAACCTGGACGACTATTATCAGGGGCCGCGTGACGACTGAGGCGGACGAGACCGCCCTGCAATGGCACTATCATGCGGCCTTGCGCGCGCACGGTTTCGAACCGGATCCCCATCAGTTGGCAGTGGTCGAAGCCTTGGATCGGCTCGACGGGGCCTTGTGCGGGCGTCCTGCCGGTGGCTTTCAGCGATGGTTAGGTCGCGGCAATGGCGAAACACCCAAGGGCCTCTATCTTTGGGGTGGCGTGGGGCGCGGCAAGACCTGGCTGATGGATCTCTTCTTCGACCATGCGGCCGAGTCGCGCAGAGAGCGACTGCACTTCCACCACTTCATGCAGCAGGTCCACGCCGAGTTGGCCACCATCAAGGGTCGCAAGAATCCCCTCGAGATTGTGGCGCGTCGCATGGCCCGGGAATGGCGCCTGCTGTGTCTGGATGAGTTCCACGTCGTCGATATCGGCGACGCGATGATCCTGGCCGGGCTGCTCAAGGCCCTGTTCGCCCAGGGGATGGTGCTGGTGACAACCTCCAACGTACCGCCCGACAAGCTGTACCGGGACGGCATCCAGCGTGCCAGCTTCCTGCCCGCGATCCGGCTGCTCCAGACATACCTGGAGGTGATCGCGGTGGGCGGCGACCGGGATTTCCGGACCGAGGTGCTTGCGAGTGCGCGCCTCTACCACTGGCCGGCCAGCGAGGCGGTGGAGGTGCAGATGCAGGAGGAGTTCCACCGGCTCGCGCCCACGGCGGTGGAACAAGAGGGCGAGCTGGCGATCAACGGCCGGGTGATGCCCTACCGTTATCGCGCCGATGGCATGGCCTGGTTCGACTTCGAGGCGCTGTGCGGGCCGCCGCGCAGCCAGCATGACTACATCGAGCTGGCGCGTTGCCATCAGACGGTGTTCATCTCGAATGTCCCGCAGATGGGCGCCTCGCGTGACGATCGGACCCGGCGTTTCATTTTTCTGATCGACGAGTTCTACGATCGCAGGGTCAAGCTCGTGCTCAGCGCCGCGGCGCCCATGGCGCGTCTCTATCAGGGCGAGCGCCTGGCCTTCGAGTTCCAGCGCACCGTCAGCCGATTGCAGGAGATGCAGACCGAGGCCTACCTGGGCAGCCCGCACCGCTCCTGAAGCATGTTCAATGCGCGCCAATCTCGATGAAGGGATAGCCCAGACCCCTGGTCGTTCCCTCACCCCATCCCTCTCCCAGAGGGAGAGGGCTAGCCGCAAACCGCGTTTGCGGCGCAGCGCACCCTGATAAAGCCAAGGACGGCTTTTATCATGGCTTCCTTAAGGACTGCCCCTCTCGCTTCGCACTCCGCGTACTCCGCCTGGGTCGTTGCGGCCGATCAGCAGGGCCACGATCTCGTCATGGCCCTTGCGCCGAGCCCAGTCGAGCGCCGTCAGGCCCTGCCTGTCCCTCAGTCCCGTGCTGGCACCGGCATCCAGCAGGGCCACCAGCGCGTCCCGATGGCCGCGCCGGGCCGCCCAGATGAGCGCGGTCAGTCCCTCGGTGGTCTCTTGCTGATCTATTCTTGCTCCGTGCAGCAGCAACAGTTTGACCAACCGGGTGTGGCCGTTGGAAGTGGCCAGCAGGAGCGGAGTGTAACCACCCTTGTCTGCCGCCTGCACGTCGGCGCCGGCCTCTAACAGCCGTTCCGCCGTGGTGTAGTGGCCGCCGAGTGCCGCCCGCATCAGTGGTGTCCAGGCGCAGTGGTCGCGTACGTCTGCGGTGGCGTCGATGCTGAGCAATTGCTCGACGCGCGCGTTGTCGCCGGCCTCGGCGGCCGCCACCAGCGGCGGGGTCTGAGGATCGGGCTCGGTCGGCTCCCCCTTGCAGGCAAACAGCCACAGGGGAAGGAGAAAGGCGATAAGAAGCGCTATCCTGTACATTCTGCTCATCGGATTCGATGCAGTCTCCCGCGTCCATGACATATCGCAACCAGAGGGGTCGCCGGGTGTCGCCTTTCCCCTGACAGCTCCAAGGTCTCTGTGGGGGTTGTTTTGCGATAAAAATAATCTATATTAGCGAACATTAATTTATTATGCCGGGGAGGCATTATGAAAACCATCTTGTGGACACTCGCCGCGGTCGCGCTGCTGGGGTTTGCCCAGACCGGCGTGGCCTGGGCCGCTGAACTCCAGACCGCCGAGGCGACGGTGGTCGAGGTGCCGCGGGTCTATCAGCTGGACGGCGTGGTGGAGGCGGTCAATGCTGGCACCATCTCCGCGCAGACCAGCGGCCAGGTCAAGGAGGTCCGATTCGACGTGGACGATCTGGTCGAGGCCGGCAGCGTGATCGTGGTGATCGACGACACCCAGCAGAAGGCGGCGCTGGAGCAGGCCAAGGCCAATCTGCGCCAGGCCCAGGCTCAACTGGCCGATACGGACAAGGAGTATCGTCGCATCAGCAAGGTCTTCGCGAAGAATGCGGTCTCCAAGGCGGTGATGGACAAGACCCGCGCCGCGCGTGACCAGGCCCGGGCCGCGGTGGCGGCCGCGCGGGCGGCCTTGACCCAGGCGCAGCAGCAGCTGGAATACACCCGGGTCAAGGCGCCCTACAGGGGGATTGTCACCGAGCGCCTGATCGAGGTCGGCGAGGTCGCTGCACCGGGCAAGCCCCTGATGAGCGGCATCTCGCTGGAGAAGCTGCGGGTCAACGTGGACACGCCGCAATCGCTGGTCGAGGCCGTTCGGGCTCAGCGCCGTGGCGCCGTGCTGGTAGGCAAGCAGTGGATCGAGGCGCAAAAGGTCACCGTGTTCCCGGTGGCCGATCCCACCACCGATACCTTCCGGGTGCGCATGCAGCTGCCTCCCGGGGTAAAGGGCGTCTATCCGGGGATGTATCTGAAGGCCGCGCTCGAGGTGGGCAAGCGCAGCGTGCTGGTGGTGCCGCCCCAGGCGGTGGTGTTTCGCTCCGAGGTGGTCGGCGTCTACGTGGTGGATGCGAATGGCCGGGTGAGCCTGCGTCACATCCGTATTGGCAAGCCCCTGGTCGACGGTCGCTATGTGGTGCTCTCGGGGGTCAGTGCGGGTGAGCGGGTGGCAACCGATCCCCAGGCGGCGGTCAGGGAACTGATCGCGCAGCGCAAGGAGCGCAGCAACCATGAAGGGTAAGCTGGGTATCTCCGGCGCTACCGCGCAGCGCTTTCAGAACACCCAGATCACGCCCCTGCTGGCGCTGGTCGGCGTGTTGATGGGGCTGTTGGCGATCGTGATCACCCCGCGCGAGGAAGAGCCGCAGATCAACGTCACCTTCGCCAACGTCTTCATCCCCTTCCCCGGGGCGGCGGCACAGGAGGTGGAAAGTCTGGTGGCCTCTCCGGCCGAGCAGGTGTTGTCCGAAATCGACGGGATCAAGCACGTCTACTCGACCTCGATGCCGGGGATGGCGATCCTGACCGTGCAGTACAAGGTCGGCGAGGATCGTACCGATGCCATCGTGCGCCTGTTCAGCAAGATCTTCTCCAAACAGGACTGGTTGCCGCCCAATCTCGGTGTGGGTCAGCCCATCGTGAAGCCCAAGGGTATCGATGATGTACCCATCGTCAGCCTGACCCTGTGGGCCGACGATCCCGAGCAGGGGTCCTACGATCTGGGCCAGGTGGCGCATGCCATCGAGGTCGAACTCAAGCGGGTGCCCGGGACCCGTGATATCTACACCATTGGCGACCCTGACCGGGTGGTCAAGGTGACCCTGGATCCGCAGGCCCTGGCCTCCCACAACCTCGATCCCAGGGACCTGCGCCTGGCGCTGATGGCGGCGAATAGTACGCGGGACAACATCGAGGTGGTCACCGAAGACGGCGAAATGCTGGTGCAGGCCGGGGTGTTCCTCAGTCATCCCGAGGACCTGGGCGAACTGGTGGTCGGCGTGTTCGACGGCAAGCCCGTGTTCCTGCGTGACGTGGCCAAGGTCGAGGAAGGGCCGGACATCCCCTCCAGCTATGTGTGGATGGGTCCGGGGCCGCATGCGCCCGAGGCGCTGCAGCAGGCGGGCGAGCGTCCCGCAGTTACCATTGCGATCGCCAAAAAGCCCGGTACCAATGCGGTGGATATCGCCAGCGCGGTGATCGACCGCTTCGAGCAGCTGCGTGGCATCTATGTGCCCGACGGCGTGCACGCCGAGGTCACCCGTAATTACGGCGCGACTGCTGACGCCAAGGCGAAGAAGCTGATCAGCAAGCTCATCTTTGCGACCATCTCGGTCGTGGCCCTGGTGCTGCTGACCCTGGGCTGGCGAGAGGCGGTGATCGTGGGCGCGGCGGTGATCGTGACCTTGCTGATCACCCTGTTCGCCTCCTGGGCCTGGGGCTTTACCCTCAACCGGGTGTCGCTGTTCGCGCTGATCTTCTCCATCGGTATCCTGGTGGACGATGCCATCGTGGTAGTGGAGAACATCCATCGTCACATGAGCATGGGCGGCAAGAAGCTGCTGGAGGCCATCCCCTATGCGGTGGATGAGGTCGGTGGTCCGACGATTCTGGCCACTTTCACGGTGATCGCGGCACTGCTGCCGATGGCCTTCGTCACCGGCCTGATGGGGCCCTACATGAGCCCCATCCCCATCAATGCCTCCATGGGCATGATGATCTCGCTGGTGGTGGCCTTCGTGTTCACCCCCTGGCTGTCCAACAAGATGCTCTCGCCGGTGGCGCATCGCTTCGCCAGCGAACACGGTCACGATGAAGAAGACACCGAGAATGCCCTGAGCCGTCTGTTCGGCAAGGTAATGACGCCATTCCTCGCCGGTCGCCGGGGTTGGCGCAATCGCTGGTTGCTGTTACTGAGCATGTTGCTGCTGATTGCTGGCTCGGTGGCGTTGGTGGTATCCAAGTCGGTGGTCCTCAAAATGCTGCCCTTCGATAACAAGTCCGAGTTCCAGGTGGTGCTGGATATGCCCGAGGGCACCACGCTGGAGCGTACCAGTCAGGTCCTGGGGGAGATTGCCGATTACCTGGGCACGGTGCCCGAGGTGCAGGACTACCAGGTGTATGCCGGTACCAGTGCGCCGATCAGCTTCAACGGACTGGTGCGTCAGTACTATCTGCGTGAAGGCGGCAACCTGGGCGATATCCAGGTCAACCTGATCGACAAGCACGAGCGCGACCGCAAGAGCCATGAGATCGCCCTGAGCGTGCGCGGCCCGGTGCAGAAGATCGCGCGCAAATACAACGGCAACGCCAAGATCGTGGAGGTGCCGCCGGGTCCGCCGGTGATCTCGCCACTGGTGGCGGAGGTCTACGGACTCGACTACGTCGGCCAGGTGAAGTCGGCCAAGGAGATCCGCAAGCTGTTCGAGACCACGCCGGATATCGTCGATGTGGACGATTCGATCACCTATCCCTCCACCAAAGGGGTGGTGCTGGTGGATCGCGCCAAGGCGGCCAAGTTGGGTGTGGCGCAGTCAGATATTGCGGATGCCCTGGGGATCGCCCTGGGTGGCGAGGATATGACCTATATCCACTCGCCCAACCTGAAATACGCGGTACCGATCCGGGTGCGCTTCGACGAGGGCGACCGGGCCGACCTCGGCCAGGTGCTTTCGCTCAAGGTACGCAACCGGGTGGGCAAGCTGGTGCCGCTCTCCGAACTGGTGAAGGTGGTGCCGGCGGTGCGCGAGCTGAACATCTACCACAAGGATCTGCTGCCGGTGGTCTATGTGACCGGCGACATGGCCGGGGAGCTGGACAGCCCGCTATACGGCATGTTCGAGATCTACGACCGCATCGACAAGGAGCTGGGCATGGATCAATGGCTGCTCAAGCAGCCGGACAATCCGTATGACTACAGCGTGAAGTGGGACGGCGAATGGCAGGTCACCTACGAGACCTTCCGTGACATGGGCATCGCCTACTCGGTGGGGCTGGTGCTGATCTACCTGCTGGTAGTGGCGCAGTTCCGCTCATACCTGGTGCCGCTGGTGATCATGGCACCCATTCCCTTGACCATCATCGGTATCCTGCCGGGCCACGCCCTGCTGGGGGCACAGTTCACTGCCACCTCGATGATCGGCATGATTGCGCTGGCCGGGATCATCGTGCGCAACTCCATCCTGTTGGTTGATTTCATCAACCAACAACTGCGTGAGGGCGCCTCGTTCGAAACCGCAGTGATCCAGGCCGCAGCGGTGCGGGCCAAGCCCATCGCCCTGACCGCGATTGCGGCCATGGCGGGTGGCTTCTTCATCCTGGACGACCCGATCTTTTCGGGGCTGGCGGTATCGCTGATCTTCGGTCTGCTGGTGTCCACCCTGCTTACCCTGGTGGTGATCCCGGTGGTGTACTACGGGGTGATGAAGAAACGCGAGGCCAAGCTGATCAACAGTGTCTGATCCGTGCTGGAAGCGGAGAAACAGAGGGCGGGCCGCGCAGCGGCCCGCCCTCTGTTTTGATCGGGCCTGCTCAGCTGCGCCGTAGCTCTGCGGGTGCGCCGGTTTCTACTGGCGGCGGCTGGGTGACGGGCAGCAGCGAGTCTTCGCGGCCGAACAGGGATCCATTCGCTATCAGCCAGGCGTTGGCCAGCAGGGCGAGGGCGGCCACGAGCAGGGCCAGTGTCAGGCGCTTTTCCCAACCACTCATCAAAGGGCCTCTCCGGCTTCGTTCGAATGCCGCACTTATTAGGATAAGCTAATGTTAGAGGAGGCGTGCTGACCCGACCATCCTGGAAAACCCGCATTGGCCCCCGGGATCCCGGCGAGCAGCCGAAGCAGCACGCAGCCTGTCTGCAATGTCGCGGCTAACAGCCTGTCGGACTCGACGCTGTCCGCAAACTTTCGCTTCGAACGGCCGAGTCCGACAGGCTGCTAACCCGAATATTTCACCCGGTCGCTGAAAATGATGGATGATCGACGGAATATCAAAGGCCTTTTTCGTCTATCAGCGGGTAACGAAGTGTCACCGGCCCTACGCTTGAGAACGCCCGTCCCTGCACGATCATCGCGTCCCCGGGTGAAATAGCCTGGCTAGTCGCCACTCCATACGATCTGGCCGCAGCCTCCCAGGTCGTATCCGCGCAGTTGCAGGGCGGTCTCGAGGCCCTTGTCCGAACGCAGCAGGGTGAGCAGCTGCTGGAACAGCTTGCGGAAGTAGATGCGGCGCGGGAGCGCAAGGTCGAACGCCTCCCAGCCGATGGGCAGAAAGTCCAGACCGAACTCGATCGCGACCGCCTCCGCGCCCGGGGCGCAGTCGGCCTTGCCCATGGCAATACTGGCGGCGGCCTCGCGTTCCGATCGTGCCTCGCAGGCATCCGCCAGCGCCCGAAGGTCGCGTTCACCGCCCGGGAGGGCATCGAGCAGAAACCGCTGGGCCCCGGAACCTGGCTGGCGCACCGTCCAACCCAGGCCTTGGTGACGGGTGCTGTGCATCAGGGTTTCGAGGGAGACGTCGGCAAGGTGCAGATGGGGATTGAGCAGGATGCCCTGTCGCCGCCGGAACAGCCGTACCAATACCCAATTGCGGTGTTGCGGATACTGTACCAGCAGGGCGGGGTGGCGGGTCGTCGATTCGCGGTCCGGCCCCCAGTGGAGCGCGCAGACATCGGCGCGGCTGGCCTGCAGCAGTTCCAGTCCAAGGCGCGTCCCCGTCGGGCTGTAGGTGAGCAGGGCATGCGCCCGGCTCTGCTGGGCGAAATCCAGCGCCAGGCGGTAGAGCAACGGGTCGTCGCTGCCACTGATCACCAGTCGGTCGTTGAGTAGACCTCCATGCGTCGCGTCGAGCAGCCAGCGGTCGATCAGCTCGCGGGGGAAGAGCCATTTGCCGGTCACCTTGGTGCCGGGAATCTCGCCTTCCTTGAGCAGTGCGTAGATCTTCTTTTCGTTCAGCTGCAGGTACTGCGCCACCTGGCGCACGCTCATGAAGGGAGGATAGTCGTCTGCTGCCGCCTTGTCGTCCAGTATCGCGGACACGTCAGACTGCCCGCCTCGCGGCAGCGACATCCGTCGGCGGCGCATCGAAGGTGATGTTCTCGGCGCCGTGATAGACCAGGAAGTGCCGGCCCTTGGCCCGAGCGATCAGGGTGACCCCCAGGCGCCTCGCGAGGTCCAGTCCCATCTGGGTCAGGCCGGACCGCGAGAGCAGCAACGGGATGCCCATCTGGGCCACCTTCATCACCATCTCTGAGGTGAGGCGACCGGTGGTGTAGAAGCACAGGTCCTCGCCACCCAACTCCTCGAGCCACATCAGGCCGGCGAGGGTATCCACCGCATTGTGCCGGCCCACGTCCTCGACGAAGTGCAGCACCTCGGTGTCGTGGCAGAGCGCGCAACCGTGTACCGCGCCGGCACGGCGATAGATCTGGTTGTGGGTGTTGAGGTTCTCGAGCAGGGCGTAGATACGCGACTGGGCCACCCTCGGTAGCGGCAGCTCGACACGCTCCAGCGCTTCCATCAGGTTGCCGAAGACAGTGCCCTGCCCACAGCCGCTGGTGACGGTCTTGTGTGCCAGGCGCGAGTCCAGGTTATCGATGCCCTCATGGGTGGTGACCGCCACCGAATCGGTCTCCCAGTCGACCTGTATCGAACGGATGCGATCCGGGCGATCGATCAGTCGCTGGTTGCGCAGCCAGCCGAGCACCAGCAGTTCGGGATGGGTGCCCAGGGTCATCAGGGTGACGACCTCGCGCTTGTCGATATACAGCGTCAGGGCACGTTCTGCCGCGATGTGCTGTTGACGCCTTGTGCCGAACTCGTCCACCGCCGTGACCGGGACACTCGATTCGAGGCCCGCAGCGCTCATCTCGATCAGGGGTTCGGTCATCTCAGCCTCCAGTGGTGTTCATGTGACGGGCGATCACCGGAATCCCCCCGAGCTGGAAGTCGTGGCCCCGCGGCTTCAGATCCATGGCGGCGCGGATCGCGGCCTGGATAGGCACATCGTCCAGGGGATGGGCGCGCAGCACCGGTCGCAGTTGCATGCTGCGTTCCTGGCCCAGGCACAGCAGCAGGCGGCCGGTGGCGGTCAGACGCACACGGTTACAGCTGTCGCAGAAGTTGTGGGTATGAGGGGAGATGAAGCCGATGCGGTTGGCATATCCCTGTACCTGATAATAGCGCGAGGGGCCGCCGGTACGCTCGGCGCTCTCAATCAGTTCGAACGCCGGTGCCAGGTCCTGGCGGATCGCCGCCGACGGATAGTGCGCCTCGGCCCGATCATGTTCGTCGATCATGCCCAGGGGCATCTCCTCGATGAAGCTGATGTCCATGCCCCGCTCGAAGGCGAAGCGAGCCAGGTCCAGTACCTCTTCATGGTTGCGGTTGCGCAGGATGACGCTGTTGATCTTGACCCGCTCGAAACCGGCCTCGAGCGCTGCGTCGATACCACGCAATACCTTGTGCAGCTCGCCGTTGCGGGTGATCCGGTGGAACCGGTCGGGGCGCAGGGAATCGAGACTGATATTGACCCGGCGTACCCCGGCCGAGACCAGATCCCGGGCGAAATGCGGCAGCTGGGTGCCGTTGGTGGTCAGGGTCAGCTCGCGCAGTCCCTCGAGGGCACCGAGTTCCTCGAATACCCGGATCACGTTCTTGCGCACCAGGGGTTCGCCCCCGGTGATGCGGATCTTGTTCACCCCCAGCGCGACGAAGTTGCGGCCGAGGCGCACGATCTCTTCCAGGGTCAGTAACTGGGCGCGGGGCACGAAACGGGTCTCGGGTGTCATGCAGTAGATACAGCGCAGGTCGCAGCGGTCAGTCACCGAGATGCGCAGGTAGCTCACATGACGGCCGTAGCGGTCGACGAGTTGGGATGGCGGAGGGATGCTCATTGTGTCTCCCGGTAGGTGCCCGGAAAGGCTCCGAGGCAAGATCCAGGCCACCGGCTGGCGAGCGGCCAGGGGCGAGAACGGGGAGGGGGGCCGGGGACAAAATGACCCAGGCGGCGAAGTCGGTCTGGGTCAAATGGTGGCGATCCCCATGGGGGTGGTTCGATTTCCCTTTGGCGGTCCATCCTCCCCATCTGGCACGTCTGTTGCTCTGAATTTACATGGCCCCGCGATTGGGTACCCGTGCTCGTGGGCAGACGAAAAGAACCAACTCCTGAGGGGGAGATGTCATGCAGAGAGCGCTTTCGATAGACCCGGGCAAGTGCACGGGATGCCTGCAGTGCGAGCTGGCCTGCTCGTTCGAGCACACCGGCCTGTTCAATCCGTCCCGCTCGGTGATCCGGGTCTTCACCTTCCACGAAGAGGGGCGGTTCGTCCCCTACACCTGTACCCAGTGCGCCGAGGCGTGGTGCCTGCAGGCATGCCCGGTGGACGCCATCGCCATCAATGCCGCGACCGGGGCGAAGGAGATCAACGAGGCGACGTGCGTCGGCTGCAAGGTCTGCACCATCGCCTGTCCCTTCGGCACGGTGAACTACAGCCAGGCGACCGGCAAGGTCGTGAAGTGCGACCTGTGTGGCGGTGATCCACAGTGCGCGGAGGCATGCCCCACGCAGGCGATCACCTTCGTGGACGCCGACCAGACCGGCCTGGAGCGGATGCGGCACTGGGCCGTCAAGACCGACGCCGCGGCGCACGCCTGAGGAGGACATCGACATGGCCTGGACTGAAAAGATCCTGCGAGTGAATCTCAGCGACAAGACGTGCAAGGAGGAACCGCTCAACAAGGAGTGGGCCCAGCAGTACCTCGGCCAACGGGGGCTGGCGACCAAGTACCTGGTCGAAGAAGTGGACCCCAAGGCCGACCCCCTCGGCCCGGACAACAAACTCATTTTCGCTACCGGTCCGATGACTGGCACCATGGCATCGACCGGCGGTCGCTACTCGGTGATCACCAAGAGCCCGCTGACCCACTGCGTGGCCTGCTCCAACTCTGGTGGCTTCATCGGCCAGGAGCTGAAGAACGCGGGCTGGGACATGGTGATCGTCGAGGGTGAGGCGGACAGCCCCCTCTATCTCTACATCGAGAACGAAAGGGCGGAGCTGTTGCCAGCGGACGAGATCTGGGGCACCAGCGTCTGGCATACGGACGAATGGCTGCACAAGCGCCATCAGGACCCCCTGCTGCGCATCGCCGCAGTGGGCCGCTCGGCTGAGCAGGGCTGTCTGTATTCCGCGGTCATCAATGACCTGCACCGGGCTGCCGGCCGTTCCGGCGTGGGCACGGTCATGGCCTCCAAGAATCTGAAGGCGATGGCGGTGCGCGGGACCCAGGGGGTCGGCAACATCAAGGATCCCAAGCGGTTCATGCAGGCCGTCAATACCGCCAAGAAAGTTCTGGCCGACAACGCGGTCACCGGCCAGGGCCTGCCCACCTACGGCACCCAGGTGTTGATGAATGTGATCAACGAGATCGGCGCCCTGCCAACCCGCAACGCGCGCGAGGTTCAGTTCGAGGGCGCCAACGAGATCTCCGGCGAGGCGATGCATGAACCCCGGCCCAGTGATGGCAAGCCCAACCTCGTGACCAATGCCGGCTGCTTCGCATGCACCATTGCCTGCGGGCGCATCTCTACCGTCGACAAGGGCCATTTCTCCGTCAAGAACAAGCCTGAGTACTGGGGCGCCTCCGGCGGCCTGGAGTACGAGGCGGCCTGGGCGCTGGGAACCGACACGGGCGTGGACGACCTGGATGCGCTCACCTACGCCAACTTCATCTGCAACGAGGACGGCTTCGATCCCATCAGCTTCGGTGCCACTGTGGCCGCGGCGATGGAGTTGTACGGGCGGGGCGTGCTGACCACTGAGCAGACCGGCACTCCCTTTGACTTCGGATCCGCCGAGGCGCTGGTCAAGGCGGCCGAATGGGTGGCAACCGGCGAGGGCTTCGGCAAGGAGCTGGGGCTGGGCTCGAAGCGCCTGTGCGAGAAATACGGCCATCCAGAGCTGTCCATGACGGTCAAGGGCCAGGAGTTTCCCGCCTACGATCCGCGCGGCATCCAGGGCATGGGTCTGACCTATGCCACCTCCAACCGCGGGGCCTGCCATCTGCGCAGCTATACCGTCGCCTCCGAGGTGCTGGGTATCCCGGAGAAGACCGATCCGCTGACGGCCGAGGGCAAGCCCGCGCTGGTCAAGGCCTTTCAGGATGCGACGGCGGCGGTGGACTCTTCCGGACTCTGTGTCTTCACCACCTTTGCGTGGACCCTGGAGGACATCGCGCCCCAGATCGACGCGGCCTGTGAGGGTGAGTGGACGGCCGCCCGGTTGCTCGAGATGGGAGAGCGGGTTTGGAACCTGGAGCGCCGCTTCAATCTGGCGGCGGGCGTGAGCGGCAAGGAAGACACCCTGCCGAAACGCCTGCTCGACGAGCCGGCTGCGACCGGACCGGCCAAGGGCCTGGTCAGCAAGTTGGATGAGATGCTGCCGGAGTACTACCAGCTGCGTGGCTGGTCATCCGACGGCGAGCCCACGCCGGAAACGTTGCAACGGCTCGGGCTCTGAGAGGAGCGCTGGCATGCATTTCCTGGTGGCCGGTGGCGGACCTGCGGGCGTTACGGCCTGCGAGACATTGCGCCGGCTCGACCCGGCGGCCGAGATCACTCTGCTGTGCGGCGAGCCGGGCGAGCCCTATGGCCGGATGGCTATTCCCTATTATCTGATCGGCAATATCGACGCAGAGGGTACCCGGCTGCGCAAGCGCCATGGCTATTGGGAGGGGCTGGGCATCCCGCTGCGGCACGACCGTATTGCCTCGCTGGTACCGGACCGCGATCAGGTCATCCTGGAGGGCGGAGAGAGGCTCGACTTCGATCGCCTGCTCATCGCCACCGGTGCCCATCCCGTGAGTCCACCCATTCCCGGTATCGATCTGCCCGGGGTGGTCCACTGCTGGACCCTGGAAGACGCCCACGCCATCGCCGAACGCGCCGACGAGGGCAGCAAGGTCGTGCTGATGGGTGCCGGCTTCATCGGCTGCATCATCCTCGAATCCCTGGTCAAGCGCGGCGTGAGGTTGAGCGTGATCGAGCAGGGGCCGCGCATGGTGCCAAGGATGCTCGACGAGGTGGCCGGCGGCATGTTGCAGGCGCATTGCGAGTCGCAGGGCGTAAGGGTGCTGACCGGCACCCGCGCCGAATCCATTGCAGAGTCGGGCGGGCGCTTGGCGGTAGCGACCAGCCAGGGCGAGATCCCGGCCGACCTGGTGATCGTGGCCACCGGCGTGCGCAGCAATACCGGCTTTCTCGACGGGAGCGGGGTCGACTGCGACCAGGGGGTGCTGGTAGACGAGCACTTGGAGTCCAGCCGCGCGGGGGTGTTCGCTGCGGGCGACGTGGCCCAGGGCCCTGACCTGCTCGGCGGCAATCGACAGGTCCACGCCATTCAGCCCACCGCGGTCGAGCACGGGCGCATCGCGGCCCTCAACATGGCGGGGCAAGGTGCCCGCTACCCTGGCAGCCTGAACATGAACATACTCGATACCCTGGGGCTGGTGTCCGTGTCCTTTGGCAACTGGGAGGGCGGGGGCGAGCACCAGACCCTGTCGCTGGACAGTCGAGATGCCGGGCGTTACCTCAAGCTGGTATTCGACGATCAGGACCGACTGCGCGGCGCCATCGCGGTGGGACACACCGAGAAGGTCGGCATATTGCGGGGTCTCATCCAAAGCCGCCGCCCGCTGCGTGGGTGGCGCGAGCGCCTGCAACGCGATCCCACCCGGATCGCCGAGGCCTATGTGGGGGCGATCGAGGCGTCCGCCTGAGCCGTGCGCATCACCCTCAAGCTCTTTGCCTCTCTCTCCGGGCACCTGCCGCCCAGTGCGCGCCGCAACGAGGCCGAGGTGGAGGTGCCCGACGGCGCCAGCGTGCAGGAGCTGCTGGATCGGTTCAAGTTGTCCCGGGAACAGGCCCATCTGGTGACACGTAACGGGGTGTTCGTGCCCTGCTCGCTGCGCGGTGAGGAACGGCTGGAACCCGGCGACGCCTTGGCAGTGTGGCCGCCGGTGGCAGGGGGATAGCGACGCCGCCCCTTTTGGCATGAGGCCACAGCCGAATGCGTCGAAAAATAACCTAGAGGAGTTGCTTCAATGAGCAAGATTGTTGATGAGGTATTACAGGCAAATGAGGCCTATGCGGCGGAGTTCGGTGACAAGGCCAATCTACCGATGCCGCCGGGGCGGCGTTTTGCGGTGCTGACCTGCATGGACGCGCGGCTTGATCCGGCCAAGTTTGCCGGTTTGGCAGAAGGGGATGCGCATGTAATCCGCAATGCCGGTGGACGGGCGAGCGACGATGCCATCCGCTCTTTGGTGATTTCCTACAAGTTGCTGGGGACATGCGAGTGGTTCGTCATTCACCACACCGACTGCGGCATGGAAACCTTTACCAATGAGATCATGGCGGACCTGCTGTCGCGCAGCCTCAAGACCGCAACTATCGACGAAAATGGATGGCATGACAGTGACGCGGGCGGTGGCACGGTCGAGGGAAGATTCATCCAGTGGCTAACCATCCCCAACCTCGAGCAGAGTGTGGTCGATGATGTGCTGCGCATTCGCAATAATCCAATGGTGCCCCCGGACATTCCTGTTCATGGCTACATCTACGATTGTAAGAGTGGGCGTCTGATCGAGGTGCCGGAGGCCACCAAGGCGGGGCAGGCAGGCTGAACTCTGCGGGAAAGGGTATTCGTATCATCAGGACCCTTGCGGAAAGCCGGTGCCGGGGCGAATGGCCTCTCGGCGGGATGCATACTGAGACCGTGAGAGCGGCTTCAGCCACGACGGGGGGTAGCGGCCCGTCCGCTTGTGGCGGGTGAGTCGCTGAATGGACCAGCGCATCGAACGTGAGATGGGATTGGACCGTGCGGAGTTCCTGCGCTCGCTCGAGGCCCTCCTGGGTGGTCGGGATTGGCAATCAGAGGACGGTTGGTTGCAGTTCCGATGGGCGGGTCGCCCCGTCCGTATCCTGCTGCACCCCACGGGCGCACGCCGAATCGGGTCGCTGAGCCTGCCCATGACCCAGGTCGAAATCGATCTTCGCGCCCTGGATGAGGAAGAGGCAAGGGACTTTCTCGCTCGCTTCGACCGTGCCTTCCAACGGGGAGGCGGCTGATGGGTCAGTCTGTCTCTGATTCGATGGCCAGGCTGGGTCAATTCGACCCTCCTTATCTTCTGCACGCCCGCTGTTTCGACGGGGCACGGAACTTGCTGCGCTTCTCAATCGGAAGCCACAGGAGCGACTGCCATGCGACCGATCGAACTGACCGACCACGCGGAACCGCAACTCTCCGACATGCCGGTCTCGGTGATGCTGGAGCGAAGGCCCGCCCAGGTACGGGAGTGGGTCGATCACCTGTGGGAGGTGATCGGCGTGGTGGCGGGCTCGACGGACGGGGGCGGCGCCGAACCCGTGCTGCAGACCGAGCAAGGGGTAGAGCGCTTTCTGCATGGCGGGCTGCGGCTGAACCTCTATCCCGACGAATGCGAGAGCTACTACCACAACCTGATGTCGCCTCGCCCGAGTTGCTACGTGGTGGCCCGTCTGGACGACGAAGACGAGCGCCGACCCGATCCCTTCCTGGTGACCATGAGCTTCGACGCCGCGCATGCCTATCTGGAGGGAGACGACGAAATCTTTGCGGTGGAGATTCCGCCTGAGATCTATTGCTGGACCGAGGCGTTCGTGCTGAGCTACTACGCCCCCGAGAAACGACGCAAGCGCAAGCTGGTCAAGGGGTCGGCCGGGGCGAGGGAGCAGTGATGAAACCGATCGACCCGGCATTTCGCGAGGCCGCAGACGACGAGCCCTTTCTGCAACGATTCCATCGGCGCAAGCTGGCGGCGCGCCGGGGAGAAGCGCTGCCCGATGAGCCCCTGCCCGGGAACCCCGCGACGCCCGCCTCGGCCGCGCCATCCGAGCCCGAGCCGCTGCTGACCGACGAGGACATGCCGCCCATTGAATCGTTGAGCGCTGAATCGGACTTCAGCGGCTTTCTGTCGCCGGGTGTCAGTGAGGACCTGCGCCGCGTCGCGTTGCGACGTCTGTGGCAGGTGGCCGACCTGGACTTTGTCGATGAGCTCGACATCTACGCGGGCGACTACACCTCGTTCGAGCCGCTGGGTGGCCTGGTCACGCAGGAGATGAGTCGTAGGTTGGAACTGGCCGCGCGCCGCGAGGCCGAACGGTTGGTCGAGGACCGACCGGCAGGTAACCCGGCCATCGACGAGCAGGCCGAGGACGAACGCGCAGACGCGACTGCACCAGATGAGAGGCCCCAGCAGATAACGCGGGTGGCGGAGCCGGAGGAGCAGACCGATGCAGGCTGAAGATCAGCTACGGGCAAGGCGTAATGCCGAGGCGCGTGACCGCGCCCTGAGCAAGGCCGGGGACATGCAGACCGGGTCAGGCGGCAGCGTGACCTACCGATCCGAGGGGCGGATCCTGGTGATCGGCGGCGAGGAGGCGCTGCTGTTCGCGCCGCGCCTGCTGCCGGAACTCAAGCCCGAGGTGTTGGTGACCGACGGCAGCGATGAGTCGAGCGTCCCGTCGGTCGCCCTGGCGGGCCGGCGTTGTGCCATCCAGGGTCACTTGGGGGCCTTCGAGATCGACCTCGGCGAGCCAGGAAGGCCGGGCCATCAGCGCCTGGTCTGCGACCTGA
The DNA here is from genome assembly GCA_024762475.1 of Chromatiales bacterium. Classification (GTDB taxonomy): domain Bacteria; phylum Pseudomonadota; class Gammaproteobacteria; order Chromatiales; family Chromatiaceae; genus MONJU. The sequence continues at coordinate 30,720 of JANTHJ010000010.1, forward strand.
TCCTCGACCTGACGACAGAGGGTATGGTCCCGACGGATCTTCCACCGCCTGGGTATTTCCGCAGTGATACCGAGCCGCTGACACTCGACGGCATGGTGGATGAGCTCAAGGAGATGGTAGGCACCTTCGAGAAGCCGCGCTATTTCCAGTACGACCCGGATCGCTGTGCGCATGACCGCAACGGCGTGACCGGCTGTACGCGCTGCCTGGATGCCTGCCCCGCCGAGGCGATCACCTCGCTGGGGGAACGCATCGAGGTGAACCCCTGGCTGTGTCAGGGCGGCGGTGCTTGCGCCAGCGTCTGCCCCTCGGGCGCCATCGAGTACAGCATGCCGCTGGCCGAGTCCCTGCAGGAGCGGGTGCGGCGGATGCTCAAGACCTACCGCGACGCCGGGGGCACGGGCGCGGTGCTCTGCTTCCACACCGAGGACGCGGCAGACAGTATCCCGGCACGGCCGGAGCTGCTCCCGGTGGTGGTCGAGGAACTGGCCAGCGTTGGACCCGAACTGCTGCTCGGCGCGCTGGCCTATGGGGCGGCACAGGTCTGGCTATGGCAGGAGGGCGACCTGCCCGCACGGTCCCGTTGCGCCATCGAGGCGCAGCTGGCCTGGATCGGCCCCCTGCTCGAGTCGCAGGGCTATGCCGCCGATGTGCTGCGGCTGACGGATGCCGATCGCGCCTCCGGATCACCGGAAGCGGCCATGTCAGAAGACTTCGAGGCCGCCTCGTTCGCGCCGGCAGGCGACAAGCGCCAGCGCCTTTTTGCGCCGATCGATCACCTGCATGCCCAGGGGACGAAACCATTGCCGATGGTCGAGCTGGACGCCGGCGCGCCCTTTGGCACGGCGGGTATCAGCGACTCCCGCTGCACTCTTTGCATGGCCTGTGTGGGCGCCTGCCCTGGTCATGCCCTGCAGCCGGCTGGCGAGGAACCCGGGATCGATTTTGTCGAGGCCAACTGCCTACAGTGCGGCATTTGTACCCGCACCTGCCCTGAGGATGCCATCTGGATCAGTCCACGGCTGTTGTTCGATGTCGAGGCCCGGCGCCGGCCGCGGGCACTGCATCGGGAGCCGGCTTTCGAGTGCGTGCGCTGCGGTAAGCCCTTCGGTACGCGCAGGATGGTGGACACAGTGCTGGAGCGGCTGAAGGGCAATCCCATGTTTACCACCGCCCGAGCCCGTAATCGGCTGAGGATGTGCGAGGAATGCCGGGTGGTCGACATGGCGGAAGACCAGGAAAGCGAACTCTTCGGACCAAAGGGGGAGCGGCGTCATGCGAGATGAACCGATGATGGACGGTCAGGTTCCGGTGGTCGGCACCCCGGCGGACGCAGTACAGGGCAGCGAGCGCGTTCTCTTGTACCGACTGCTCGCCTCGCTGCTGCGGCAGCCGCCACGCGAGGAGATGCTCACCTACCTTCGGACGCTGGAGACCGGGAGCGGGGAGGGGGGCGAGATGGGTGTGGCGTTGCAGATGTTGGGCCTGGCGGCTCGCAGTTCCACGCCGGGAAGGATCGACGACGAGTTCCATGAGCTGTTCATCGGACTGGGAAGAGGTGAGTTGGTGCCTTACGGTTCCTGGTATCTGACGGGCTACCTGATGGAGCAGCCATTGGCGCGGCTGCGCGAGGACATGGCGCGGCTGGGCTTCGTCCGTGAAAGCACCTCGAGTGAGCCGGAAGACCATATCGCCTCGGCAATGGAGGTGATGTCCTTCCTGGCCGAGGGGCCGGAGCCGCTTTCGGTCCAGGCCGCTTTCCACGATGTCCACCTGGCACCCTGGGTGGGACGATTCTTCGAGGACCTGGCGCAGGCCCGCGCGGCGGTGTTCTATCGTTCGGTGGCGCGATTGGGTGCGCTATTCGTCGAGAGTGAGCGATTATTGCTGGAGGGGGCGAACTGAGGGCATCCCGATATCACGATGATGGGTTGCTGCCGCCTGACGGCGGGTTGTTGCTGAAAGCGCGCGGCGGCGCGCACTCGCCCTACTTTGACTCGCGCTACGCGCTCACCCTTCGGGCCGGCCTGTGGCCGTTCAAGGCGACAAGCCGCCGTAGTCTTTGCTTGCCCAAAGAAAAGTAGGCAAAAGAAAGGGCACCCCAAGGCTTGCCCTTCGCTGCGCTCCGGGTGCCCTGCGTGCCTCGGAGAAACGCGGCGCTCGGCTGCGCCAAGGGGGAGGGGGCGCTCCGTAGCCAGATCGGTGCGCCGGGTGTGACTGCAAGCCGCCGAGCAACGCAGCGGGCGCCCGGGACAAGCGAGGGGTGTTTGAGCCCATCGAAGATGGGCGAGTTCCCGAGCGCGGGCGACTGCGAGTAGCGCAGGGAAGCCCTGGCTTCGCCAGGGTCGGCTTGCTGGAACCGAGCGCTTTTGGTTACTTTTGGCGCGTCAAAAGTAACGAGGAGACTTGCCTCGCCACCGGACGGCAACTCGTAGCCAGCACGACAACCGTCGCAACTCATCTTCCGCAGGGCGGTGGCACGATCTCCCGATCGAGAGTTCTTTCTCGCCGGCCAGTTCTTCCTCTGCGTCACCGGTCTCGTCGGCAGGCTTGCGCTGAACCTTCTGACCCATCGCCAAGCCCAAATCGCACCCTGCCCACGCATCCGGTAGCGATTCGCACAACATCCTTATCCATATCGTTCCCTTCTTGTCATTCCTTTCCACCTCCGATTGGTATCGCCCTTGCAGGCTATCTGATGGATTCGGTACCGGCGCGTCTGGCACGCGCCATCACAACCTCAATATCGAGCAGAGGGCGGCACCATGACAGACGAGCGCAACGGGCAGGGCAAGACCCGCAGAGATTTTCTGAAGGACGTGACGATAGCTGGCGGCGGACTGGCTGCAACGGCAGTGCTGCCCGGCGCTGCAATGGCTGCGGTCGATCGGGGTGCGGAGAAGGCGGGGGGAGAGGGCGAGGAAGGCTACCGGCTGACCGAGCACGTCTCACGTTATTACGAAACGCTCAAGCGCTGAGGGGAGCGGCAGATGAAACTCAAAAAGATATCCGAAAGCATTGAGCCGGCGGTCACTGTGGAGCCCAAGGCGGCAACGAAGCGGGCGCCAGGACTGAGCCGCCGCGACTTTCTGCGCAACACGGGCGTCATCGGTGGCAGTGCGGCCTTGGGCAGTCTGTTGGCACCTGCGATGGTGCAGCGCGCCGAGGCCGCCGCGGAGTCGCAGGCGCAAGGGGCAGTCAAACAGGTCAAGACCATCTGCACCCATTGCTCGGTGGGCTGCGGCATCATCGCCGAGGTACGCAGTGGTGTCTGGGAGGGTCAGGAGCCCGCCTTCGATCATCCCTTCAACCTGGGGGCACACTGCGCCAAGGGTGCCTCGGTGCGCGAGCACGGTCACGGCGAGCGTCGCCTCAAGTACCCGACCAAGCTGGTGGACGGCAAGTGGAAACGGGTCTCCTGGGACGAGGCGATCAACGAGATCGGTGACAGGCTGCTGACGATCCGCAAGGAGTCCAGCCCCGACTCGGTCTACTGGCTCGGCTCGGCCAAGCACAATAACGAGCAGGCCTACCTGTTCCGCAAGCTGGCCGCCATGTGGGGCACCAACAACGTCGATCACCAGGCGCGTATCTGTCATTCGACCACCGTGGCCGGGGTGGCCAACACCTGGGGCTACGGTGCGATGACCAATTCCTACAACGATATCCACAACTCGAAGTCGATTCTGTTGATCGGCTCCAACCCCGCCGAGGCGCACCCGGTGGCCCTGCAGCACATCTTCAAGGCCAAGGAGGAGAACAATGCGCCGATCGTGGTTATCGACCCCCGGTTCACCCGCACGGCGGCGCATGCCAATCACTTCCTGCGCATCCGTCCCGGTACCGACGTGCCGATCATCTGGGGCATGCTCTGGCATATCTTCCAGAACAACTGGCAGGACGAGACCTTTATCCGCCAGCGGGTCTATGGCATGGACGAGGTCAAGGCCGAGGTGGCCAAGTGGACCCCCGACGAGGTGGAACGGGTCACCGGGGTGCCGGAACAACAGGTCTTTGCGGCCACCAAGGTGATGGCGGACAACCGACCCGGTACCTTCATCTGGTGCATGGGTGGGACCCAGCACACCATCGGCAACAACAATACCCGGGCCTACTGCATCTTCCAGCTGGCGCTGGGCAACATGGGTGTGTCCGGCGGCGGGGCCAACATCTTCCGTGGCCACGACAACGTGCAGGGTGCGACCGACCTGGGCGTGCTGGCCAATACGCTCCCCGGTTACTACGGCCTGGCACCCGGCTCCTGGGGCCACTGGTCAAGGGTCTGGGATCTGGACCTGGACTGGGTCAAGGGCCGTTTCGACGACGGCAGCTACGAGAAGAAGGGCGACAAGGCCGTACCGGTGATGAACACCAAGGGGATTCCGGTCTCGCGTTGGATCGATGGAGTGCTCGAGGACAAGGCCAATATCGCGCAGAAGGACAATATCCGCGCCATGATCTTCTGGGGCCACGCCCCCAACTCGCAAACCCGCGGCCCCGAGATGAAACAGGCGATGGAGAAGCTCGACCTGCTGGTGGTGGTCGATCCCTATCCGACCCTGTCGGCGGTGATGCACGACCGCAAGGAGGGCGTCTATCTGCTGCCAGCCTGCACCCAGTTCGAGACCTATGGCTCGGTGACCGCATCCAACCGCAGCCTGCAATGGCGTGACAAGGTGATCGACCCGCTGTTCGAGTCGTTGCCCGATCACACCATCATGTACAAGCTGGCGAAGAAGCTCGGCATCGCCGACCAGCTGTGCAAGCACATCCAGGTCAATAACGACGAGCCACTGTTGGAGGACATCACGCGCGAGTTCAATCGCGGCATGTGGACCATCGGTTATACCGGCCAGAGTCCAGAGCGCCTGAAGCTGCAGCAGCAGCATTGGGGCACCTTCGACTACACCTCGCTGGCCGCCGAAGGCGGGCCCTGCGATGGAGAGTACTACGGGTTGCCCTGGCCCTGCTGGGGCAACCCGGAGATGAAGCATCCTGGGACACCCAATCTATACGATGGCAGCAAGCCGGTGGCCAAGGGCGGCCTGACCTTCCGCGCCCGCTTTGGGGTGGAACGCAATGGGGTCAACCTGCTTGCCGAAGGCTTCTACTCCAAGGGCTCGGAGATCAAGGATGGCTATCCCGAGTTCACCGACAAGCTGCTCAAGAAGCTGGGCTGGTGGAAGGATCTGACGCCCGAGGAGCAGCAGGCAGCCGAGGGCAGGAACTGGAAGACCGATCTCTCCGGCGGCATACAGCGGGTGGCGATCAGGCGCGGCTGCGCACCCTTCGGCAACGCCAAGGCACGGGCGGTGGTCTGGACCTTCCCGGATCCTGTGCCGATTCACCGCGAGCCACTCTACACCAGTCGGCGGGATCTGGTGAGCAAGTACCCGACCTATGAGGACCGGAAGTCCTTCTGGCGGCTGCCGACCCGTTATGGCTCGATTCAGGCGACCGACTATTCCAAGGACTTCCCGATCGTGCTCACGTCCGGGCGCCTGGTCGAATACGAGGGCGGAGGCGACGAGTCGCGTTCCAATCCCTGGCTCGCCGAGCTGCAGCAGCACATGTATGCCGAAATCAACCCGCGCGACGCCAACAACGTCGGGATACGCGACGGCGACACTATCTGGCTCGAGACCCCAGAGGGCAAGGTCAAGGTGCAGGCGATGGTGACCCGGCGCGTTGCCCCGGGCGTGGCCTTCATGCCTTTCCACTTCGGCGGGGTCTTCGAGGGTCGCGATCTGCGCGACAAGTATCCCAAGGGGGCCGATCCCTATGTGCTGGGTGAGGCGGCCAATACTGCCTTCACCTACGGTTACGACTCGGTGACCCAGATGCAGGAAACCAAGTGCAGCCTGTGCCGCATCCAGAAGGCCTGAGGAGAGACTGACCATGGCAAGAATGAAATTCTATTGTGACGCCGAGCGGTGCATCGAGTGCAACGGCTGCGTGACCGCCTGCAAGAACGAGAACGAAGTACCTTGGGGAGTCAATCGCCGGCGGGTGGTGACCATCAAGGATGGCGAGCGCGGCGAGCGTTCGCTGTCGGTGGCCTGCATGCATTGCTCCGATGCCCCCTGTGCGGCGGTCTGCCCGGTGGACTGCTTTTACACCACCAAGGAAGGCGTGGTGCTGCATGACAAGGACATCTGCATCGGCTGCGGTTACTGCTTCTACGCCTGTCCCTTCGGTGCGCCCCAGTTTCCCGAGGACGGGGCCTTTGCCTCCCGCGGCAAGATGGACAAGTGCACCTTCTGCGCCGGTGGGCCCGAAGAGACCGGCAGCGCCGACGAGTTCCGCAAGTACGGCCGCAACCGCCTCGCCGAAGGTAAGCTACCGCTGTGCGCCGAGATGTGCGCCACCAAGGCATTGCTCGCGGGAGACGCAAACGTCATAGCCGATATCTACCGGCAACGGGTGGTCAATCGCGCCGCCAGTTCCCTGGCCCATGGGGTCGAGTTGCAGCGGCAAAAGTTCCGCGCCACGCCAGAGCGTGAGCGCACCAGAACGCGGGGCAGTGAGGGCTGAGGTGTCCTTCTTCCAGGCTCCGCCATCGGTTGGCGGCGCAGGGGACGAGGCCGTCCGATTGAACCCTCCTGCACTAGCGGGAAGGTCAGGGGAGGGAGTATGAGGCATTGGTGGGTCTGGGTCTGGCTGTGTCTGGGGGCGACGCTGTTTCCGCCGGTACACGCGGCCGGCCCCTCGACGGACAAGGTGCTCAATCCGGGCGCGGAGTTGTGGAACGAGGTGCGCGGCCGGCAGGCGGCTCCCGCGACCACCCAGGTCCAGGGGCGCGATAGCCAGGTGCTGGTAAACGAATGGGGCGAGCATTTTCGCGACTACCGGCGTCAGCGGTTTGTCCGCTACAGTGGCTACCTGCTGGCGGGGGTTGTTTCCCTCCTGCTGCTCTATCACCTGCTGCACGGCGGGCTGGAGGTTACCGAGAGCGGACGCAAGGTGCTGCGCTTCGAGCTGACCGAGCGCATCGTGCACTGGTTGCTTGCCGGTGTGTTCCTGTTGCTCACGGTCACTGGCGTGGTTCTGGCCTTTGGGCGCTTCGTGGTCCTCCCCTGGTCTGGGCCAGAGGTCTTTGCAGTAATCGCCAGTGCCTCGAAGGAAGGGCACAACCTGTTCGGTCCGCTGTTCATTGTGGCGTTGCTGTGGTTCTTCGTGTTGTTTGTCGGCCGCAACCTGCCGAGACTGGTGGATATCTACTGGCTGATCCGCGCGGGCGGCATGCTGGGCGGAGGGCATCCAGCTGCCGGTTTCTTCAACGGCGGCGAAAAGATCTGGTTCTGGATCCTGACGATCGGAGGGCTGGCCGTCTCGACCTCCGGTGTCGTGCTCGACTTTCCAGCGCTGGTGGAGGGGCGCAATCCCCTGGTCCTGGCGCTGGTGGTGCACGGGATCGCGGCGGTGGTGCTGATAGCCGCCTCCTTCGGCCACATGTATCTGGGCACCCTGGGGGTGAAGGGTTCGCTCGAAGGCATGAAGAGCGGCCTGGTGGACGAGGCATGGGCGCATGCCCACCACGTGCTCTGGTACGAGGAGCTAAATCGCAAGGCGCAGGCTGAGAGTTCTGCCAGGGAGCAAGGCCAATGACCGTCACCGAGTTCGTGGATGGCCCGCTTTGGTATTTCGCCTTGGCGGTATTCTTTCTCGGTATCGCCTGGCGCCTGGTTGTGATCCTTGCCAACGGCTGGCGCGGTGATCTGAGCAGACCACGGCGTTCGGGACTGACAGGGTCAGTACGCGCGCTGTTCAGTCGCTTTGCGCCGGCGCCCGGGATAGGGCGCCGTATCGGTCTGCATCTCACAGGTGGCTACCTCTTTCATCTGGGCCTGTTCGCGCTGTTGCTGTTTGCAGCACCCCACGTGGCCTTCTATGCAGAGAGACTTTCCCTGCCCGCGTGGCAGCCGATGCCCCACTGGGCCTTTGTGCTGGTGTCCGAGCTGGCCTTCATAGGGCTGATGTTGTTGTGGCTCAATCGGGTGCTCAACCCTGTTACGCGGCTGATTTCGTCAACCGGCGATCACCTCTCGTCGATCCTGACCTTTCTGGTCATGCTCTCCGGCTGTCTTGCGCTGGAGCAGGCGCACGAGCCTTTGCGGGTGCTGCATTTCTTTCTGGTGGAAGTACTGATGATCTACTTCCCGTTCAGCTCGCTAATGCACGCATTCACTTTCGTGCTGAGTCGCGAGGCACTGGGCTACCGCTATGGCAGGCGAGGCGTGCCCGTCTGATCCCTCACATCGATGTAGGAGTGCCTCCATGGCCGTCGACATGAATGTCTTTCGCGGGTTTCTGCAGCAGGTCAGGCAGCTGCCGGCCATGGCACAGCCGACCGAGTGCCCGGACACAGAGCGGGTGGCGGCGGTCAAGGCCGTGTTCAAGGAAAGGATCGATGCGGGGGTGGCCAGCCACCTGGAGGCCTGCGTGCATTGCGGCATCTGTGCCGAGGCCTGCCACTTCTTCGTACAAACCGGCGATCCGCAATTTACGCCGATCCACAAGCTCGAGCCCCTGCGACGTTTCTACCGGCGCGAAAAGGGCCCCTTTGCCTGGCTCTACCGTCTGATTGAAAGGGACATCGAAGAGACCGATCTCGAGCAGTGGCAGCGGTTGGTCTACGACAGCTGCACCGAGTGCGGGCGTTGCAGCTTCGCCTGCCCGCAGGGGGTGGACATCGCCCACATGGTCGTCATCATGCGCCGGGCCCTGGCCAACGCCGGGCTGATTCCCGCAGGGCTACGCGCGGTCGAGCAGGAACAGGGCAGCCAGGGAACTGTCTTCGGTGTTGGCCCCAAACAGCTCATGGCCGCCGTCGAGGCCTTGCGGGTCAGGGGCTATGAGGTGCCAGTCGACAAGGACAAGGCGGATGTGCTGGTGCTCACGGCCACCACCGATATCCTGCTATTTCACGATGCCATGGAATCGACGGTGCGCATCATGAATCACCTGGGTGTGGATTGGACCATCCACACCTGCGCCTTCGAGGGCGCCAACTTTGGCATGCTGTCGGGCTATGAAAAGGTACAGAAGGCGGCGTCCGAGCGCATCATCCGCGAGGCGATTCGCTGTGGCGCCAAGGTGGTGATCATCCCGGAGTGCGGTCATGCCTACCCTGCCATGCGCTGGGAGGGTGCCAACGAGCATGGCGAACCGCTGCCGTTCGAGGTGATGGCAATCTCCGAGTTCATCGGGCGCCAGGTGATGGACGGCAAGTTGAGCCTCAAGCCGATCGGCAAGGGGCGGCGGGTTACCTATCATGACCCCTGCAAGGTCGGCCGCCACGGGGGCGTATTCGACGAGCCTCGGGCCGTACTCGATGCCCTCGGTGTGGAGCGCGTCGAGCTTCCTGACAATCGCGAGATGAACTATTGCTGCGGTGGCGGCGCAGGGCTGTTCGTCATCGATACCGCGGAACGCTATCGCGCATTGGCTTTCGACCTCAAGCGGAAGCAGGTCGAGGCGACCGGGGCCCAGAGCCTGATTACCGCCTGCGACAGTTGTCGACTGAGCTTTCTCGCCGGCACCGATCGAACCCAGTGGGACCGCCCGATCGAAAGCCTGGTGGAATTGGTGGGACAGGCGTTGCCGGATTGAGGGGAGATGACCTGTTCAATGCAACTTTCAGTCCCGGTCCCGCATCAAACAAAGAGTCAATCAGGAGGATTCTTGCCATGAAACGCTTCGTTACCGTCTTGTTCGTCACCCTGTTCAGTCAGAGTTTACTGGCGGGCTGGGCGCTCGACAGTGCTGCGTCCACTTTCCATTTTCTGAGCACCAAGAAGAATAGCATTGCCGAGATCCACAGCTTCGAGCGTCTGAGTGGCTCGATAGGGGATGACGGGCGAGCGACTCTGGCAATCGACCTGGCAAGTGTGCAGACCGGGGTGGACATCCGAGACCAGCGCATGCGAGACATGCTGTTCGAGGTATCGCGTTTCGCGCAGGCAACCGCACAGCTGACAGTTGCTCCGGCACAGCTAGAGGCGCTGAATCCTGGTGACCAACTTCATTTACGGCAGGACGCCACGATCGACCTGCACGGCGTCTCCAAGACTATGCCGGTCGACCTGCTGGTAACCCGTCTGGGCGACGGCTCGCTGCAGGTGCAGACGCTCAAGCCGATCATTCTCAATGCACCTGACTTCGGCCTCGCCCAGGGCGTAGAAGCGCTGCGCGCCATCGTCAATCTGAGCTCGATCGATACCGCGGTGCCTGTCACCTTCAACCTGCGGTTCAGATAGGTCGGCAGACGCTCCGAACCTGGGAGGTCGCTCGCCAAGGTTCCCCTTTGTGCGGGTTTTTTTTCGGCCGGGTAAAAACTTTGAGTCGATCTTGCCGGGCGAAACTCGGCCACCTGTCTGTGTCGGGTGTCGATGTCGCTTGTGGACTGGCGGGTGATCCACTCCGCCGGTTTTCGCTCGGCACCTCTTGGGTTGCCCCTCAGGCCCTGTTTACACGAACCCCGCAAAGGGCTGCACCGTCACCTCTTCCCCCGCCTCCAGACTGCCCTGCTCCTCGTCCAGCAGGATGAAGCAGTTGCCGGTGCTCATCGAGCGCAGGATGCCCGAGCCCTGGGCGCCGGTAGTGGTTACCCAGGGTTGGGTGTTGTCGCCGCTCTGCTCGAGGATGCCGCGCACGAATTCGGATCGGCCGGGGCGTTTGCGCAGGGGCTCGCGCAGGCGCGCCCGCATTCGCAGCGGCTGCCAATCGGTCTCGCCGGCGAGTCGGTGCAGGGCGGGCAGGACGAATTGGTAGAAGGTGACCATCACCGCCACCGGGTTACCGGGCAGGCCGAAGAACCAGGCATCGCCCAGCCGACCGAAGGTCAGCGGCCGGCCGGGCTTCATGGCGATCTTCCAGAAGTCGACCTCGCCGAGCTCGCCCAGCACCTGCTTGGTGTAGTCGGCATCGCCCACCGAGACGCCGCCGGAGGTGATCACCAGGTCGGCATGCGCGGCCGCATCCGCGAAGGCATCGCGCAGGGCGTCCGGGTCGTCGCGGATCACCCCCAGGTCCCGCAGCTCGGCACCGGCCCGGGTGAGCATGCCGAACAGGGTGTAGCGATTGCTGTCATAGACCTCGCCCTCGCCGAGCGGCTCGCCCAGCGAGCGCAGTTCGTCGCCGGTGGAGAAGAACGCCACGCGCGGTCGGCGCACCACGCTTACCTCCGCCTGGCCCAGGGAGGCGAGCAGGCCGAGGTCGGCAGACGTGAGGCGCTTGCCGGCCGCGAGTGCCGGCGAGCCCTTGGCCAGATCCTCGCCCGCCTGGCGGATATTCTGGCCGAGCCGCTCGCCACCGCCGAAGGTGATGTGCTCGCCGTTCTCTTCGACGTGCTCGCGCATCACCACCGTATCCACGCCGACCGGGAGCGGCGCGCCAGTCATGATGCGCACGCACTCGCCGGTCCCGATCTCCGCGGCAAAGGACTGGCCCGCCATCAGGGTGCCGATGCAGCGCAGGGTGACCCTGCCCTCCGGGTCGAGATCGGCATGTCGGACGGCGAAACCATCCATGGCCGAATTGGTGTGGCCCGGAACATCGATGGGAGAGATGACATCCTCGGCCAGAATGCGGTCGAGGGCGCTGCGGATGGGCAGCCGCTCGGGCCCGCTCAGGGGTGTGATGCTGCGCAGTATCTGTTGCCGCGCCTCATCGACGTTCAGCACGCCCGATTCGCGGTCGTCCGCACAGCTGGGGGCATTGCGAATGGTGCTGCTCACGAGGCGATCCGAGAGGCCGGTTCGTTCAGGCGGTCCAGTATGAAGTCGGCGATGCCGCCGGGGTCGTTCATGTCGAGCAACGGGAGCGGACGCGGCAACTCGACTGGTGCGTCACTGGCGACTGCGATCACCTCCGGTACTTCGGCGCAAATCAGATCGCGCCCCATAGCGGGCCGATGCAGTTCTATCTTGGGGCAGGGTTCGTGTTTGAAGCCCTCTACCAGCACCAGATCCAGTGCGTCGGGATCGAGCAGGGCCAGGCTGTCGGCCAGCGAAGGCTCGGTACGGTCGTCGTCGTACTCGGTGATCAAGGCGGCGCGCCGCCGCGAGGCGACAACCGTCTGACTGGCCCCGGCGTGACGTAGCACCCAGGAGTCCTTGCCCGGCTTGTCGATGTCGAAATCGTGGTGGGCGTGTTTGACAATGGCCAGGCGCAGGTCGCGCTCACGCAGCAGCGGGATCAGGTGGGACAGCAGGGTGGTCTTGCCCGTGCCGGACCAGGCGCAGAAGCCGAGCAGGGGCAGCGGGAAATCGGTCATGGGCGGGCCTCCGGGAACTGTTGGTAGTCTTCCGGGCGATTGAGGTTGAGAAACGCATCCGCACGGTCCGAGAAGTCGACCGCGACCATGGGATGACGGGCGTACCAGATATCTATTTTTCGCTCGCCTGCCGCCAGGAAATCCTCCAGGTCGTCCAGCAGGGCGACATCCAGCAGGGCATGGGCCGGCTGCAGGCGCCGCCCGTCGTGGGCCACCGCGATGCGCGCATCCGCTGCCTCGCGCCCGGCCCATAGCCGCGTGACCAGGTCCGGTGGGATCTGGGGGGTGTCGCAGGGCACGGTGACCAGCCAGGAATCTTCGCAGACTTCCATCAGCGCGGCGAAACCGGCGAGCGGTCCCTGGTGACCTTCGAGACGGTCGTTGATCACCGGGTGGCCGTAGCGTCGATACTGCTCGAGATTGCGGTTGGCGTTGATCAGCAAGTGGTTCACCTGGGGCAACAGGCCTTCCATGACGTGTTCGATCAGGGGCCGGCCGGCGAACTCCGCCAGGCCCTTGTCGACGCCCCCCAGGCGCGACCCCCGGCCGCCGGCCAGGATGCCCCCGGTGATCGGTGGGTGGTCGCTCATGCACAGGCCCCCTGCGTCTCGTCGTCCTTCCCGGCCGGCGCGGCAAGCCGGAGCCGGCCGTCGGCCAGGTGCAGGTGGGCGCACCCCGCAAAGCGGAAGTGGGTGGGATCATGGGTAGCGATCATCAATCCGTGTCCCTTCTCGAGCAGAACCTGAAGCAGCGCACGCAAACGCTCGCGAGAAGCAGTATCCAGGTTGGAAGTCGGTTCGTCCAGCAGCAGATAGGGACTGCCGCGCAGCCAGGCGCGGGCCAGCGACAGGCGCTGGCGCTCGCCCCCCGAGAGGCCGCCGGCGTCGTTGCGACGCAGGTGGGTCAGCTCTGCCCATTCCAGGGCCTCGTCGACCCGCCGAGCACGGGCCCGGTATCCCAGCGACCAGGGCAGGGCCAGCAACAGGTTGTCGCGCACCGGCCCGCGAAACATGAAGGGATGCTGGTGAATGTAGGTGACCAGCCCCCGCAATCGGCGAGCCGCCCCGCGCGGGGTCGAGCCGCCGAGGTCGGGCAACGCCAGGCGGTTTGCCGGTGTCAGTCCCGCGACGATGCGCAACAGGGTGGACTTGCCCGCCCCGTTGGCGCCGGTCAGCAGGGTGCACAGTCCGCCATGCAGGTCGAGCGACAGGTCCTGCAGCAGATGCCGTTCGGGCAGGGACAGATCGAGCTGGCGCAGGCGCAGGGGACTCATGCGAGGTACTCCGGTTGAAGGCGGCTGCGGCCCTGCAGCCAGTGCAGGCCGGCGTTGAGTGAGAAGGACAGCAACAACAGCACCAGCCCCAGTGCGATGCCCTGGGCATAGGCGCCCTTGCTGGTTTCCAAGGCGATGGCGGTGGTGATGTTGCGGGTATAGCCAAGGATATTGCCGCCGAGCATCATGGCCGAGCCCACCTCGGCGATGATCCGGCCGAAGGCGGCGATCACCGCCGCGAGCAGGGCGAAGCGGACCTCCCGCAAGAGGATGAGAGTGGCCCGCAGCGCCCCTGCCCCGAGGGTGCGGGTGGTCTCCCAGGCGCGTGGGTCGAGCTCCTGCAGCGCAGTGTGGATCATGGCCACCAGGATGGGGAGGCTCAGCGCCACCTGTCCGGCCACCATGGCGGTCTGGGTGAACAGCAGGCGCCACTCGCCCAGCGGGCCGTGACGGGAGAGCAGCAGGTAGAAGGTCAGACCCACCACCACCGCCGGGATCGACAGCATGGCGTTGAATAGCGAGACCGCCAGACGACGACCCGGAAAGCGGGCGAAGGCGAGCAGGGCCGCAATGGCCAGTCCCGGTACCAGGCTGATCGTCAGAGCCACCAGGGACACGCGGAAGGACACGCCGACGATGTCCCATAGCGTGGGATCGCCGGCAAGCAGCATCTGCAGTGCCTGAATGATTGCTTCGGTCATTCAGTCTGCCTGCATCTGCGCAACCGATGGCAGTGCATCCGGGTGAAACAGCTGCTGTCCCTGCTTGCGATAGGCCGCGATCAGGCGTTGTCCCTCATTGCCGATGAGCCAGTCGATCAGTCTTTTGGCGGCCGCGAAGTTGACATCGGGATAGCGCTCGGGGTTGACCGCGATGACGTGATAGGGATTGAACAGACGATCGTCCCCTTCGGTCACCACCTGCAGGTCGGTCTTGGCCTGGTAGGCGAGCCAGGTGCCGCGATCGGTGAGGGTATAGCCCTGCAACTCGTCCGCCATCTGCAGCACCTTGCCCATGCCCTGTCCCGCTTCTCGATACCAATAGCCGGAGGGACGGATGCCGGCGGCGTCCCACAGGGCGCGCTCCTTCTTGTGGGTCCCCGAGTCGTCACCCCGCGAGATGAAGGTGCTACGGGTGCGCGCAATGCGCTGCAGTGCGGCGACGGCATCGTGCAGTCCACGGATGCCGGCCCGGTCGCCGCGGGGACCCACGATCACGAAGTCGTTGTGCATCACCGCGCGGCGCAGGATGCCCGCGCCGGTGTTCATGAACTGCTGCTCGGCGCCCGGGGCATGCACCAGGACCACGTCCACGTCGCCGTCCTGTGCCATGCGCAGTGCCTTGCCGGTGCCCACCGCGATTACGTGTACGCGGAGACCCGTTTCGCGCTCGAAGACTGGCAGCAGGTAGCCCAGCAGGCCGGAATTCTCGGTGCTCGTGGTGGTCGCCAGGCGCAGCGTGAAGGCGGCGGAAGCCACGACCGGGTTGGCCGAGATCAGAAGCATTCCCAGCAACACCAGGCGGTATATTGTCCTGACCAGGCCGCGACTATGCGACATTCGTTTATCTCCTCGGCTCGGGGCCAATGGGCTCAGGGGCTGGATTGCAAGTTGAATGCCACTTTGGAATGGCGCGGGCGGGCCGGCTGCGCGCGACTGGGCTGGCGCCGGTGTGTCGAAAGGATACGTTGCGTACTCGGCGGGTGCGTCAATTTGACGCGTCTGCTGCCGTGCGTCCTCCGTTCCTTGCATTTTTTGGTTCCCGTTTCATACTCGGTTGACCGCCTGAGGAGAGATAACATGAGCAGCCTGCCTGTCGACCGGATGTCCTCGCCGCATGGGGAGGTCGAATTCGAACCCCGCGAAGGAGAAGAGGGAATTGTTCAGCCGGGAATGACCTCCGTCCTGGTAGTCGATGACGAGCCGGGAATCCGCCATTTCCTGCGCAAGGCGCTGGCAAAGCGCTTTGGTCTGGTCGAGGTGGCCGAGGATGCGCAGGAGGCCGAGACGCTGCGCCAGCGCTGTCACTTCGACCTGATCATTGCGGACATCCGCCTGCCCGGGCTCAGCGGGGTGGAATGGATGGAACAGGTGCGCGCCGATGGCGGGGATGTGGCAGTAATCTTCATGACCGCTCACGCCGATCTGGATACCGCCATCGCGGCCCTGCGCCTGGGCGCCGCGGACTTCCTGCTCAAGCCCTTTCGCACCGAACAGATGCTCGCCTCGGTGGAGCGTTGTCTCGGCGACCGGCGCATGCGGCGCGAGAACTATGTGCTCAGGCGCGAGGTGGATATCCAGCACGAGAGCGGCTTCGTCGGCGACAGCGAGGCGATGCGCAGTATCTGCGAGGTGCTCAAGCGGGTCGCGCCGATGAACTCTACCGTGTTGATCGAGGGCGAATCGGGGACCGGCAAGGAGTTGGCGGCGCGGGCCGTCCATCGCTGGAGTGGGCGCGAAGGGCCTTTTGTGGCCGTCAACTGCGGCGCCCTGGCGCCGGAACTGCTCGAGTCCGAGCTGTTCGGCCACGCCAAGGGCGCCTTTACGGGTGCCCAGCAGGCCCGCGACGGGCTCTTCAGTTATGCCAGTGGTGGCACCCTGTTCCTCGACGAGATCGGCGAAATGCCCCTGGCGATGCAGCCACGGCTGCTGCGGGTCATCGAAGACCGTTGCGTACGACCGGTGGGCAGCAATCGCGAGATACCGGTGGATGTGCGCATCGTCGCGGCCACCAACCGGCGCCTGGCGGACGAGGTGAGCGGGGGCCGGTTTCGCGAAGACCTGTTCTTCCGCCTGAATGTGTTGTCGCTGCGTCTGCCGTCGCTGCGCGAGCGCCAGGGCGATATTCCCACGCTGATCCGGCACTTCGTCGAGAGCCTCTCGCGGGACATGGGGATGGCCCCGCCGGAGGTGGGCGAGGCGGACATGCTGCGCCTGCTGGACTACGACTGGCCGGGCAATGTGCGCGAGCTGCGCAATGTGATCGAGCGCTGCCTGCTGCTGGGTTCGCCGCCCGGACAGTGCCTGGTCACCGGTGGGGACATGCCCGACGATGCGGGGGAGGATGTCACCCTCGAGGCGGTGGAGAAGCGTCACATCCTGAAGATTCTCGGCCTCGAGAAGGGCAACAAGTCCGCGGCCGCCCGACGCCTCGGCATCGCCCGCAAGACGCTGGAGCGCAAGCTCAAGGAATGGCAGGCCACCGGATCCGTGTGAGCCCATGAGACGGCGCGCCGGCATTCGCCACAGCCTGCGCCAGAAGCTGCTGGCGTTGGTGCTGTTTCCGATCCTGCTGGTGGTGCCGGCCGCGCTGCTGCTGTCGGGCTGGTGGGGCACGCGTTTCACCTATGAACAACTCTTTTTCAAGGTCACCACCGATCTGTCGGTGGCGCACGATGCCTTCCTGCGGGTGCAGCGGCAGCTGCTCTCCAGCCTCGAACTGCTGGGAGAGAGTCACCGCTTTCGCACCAGTCTCGAGGTGCGCAACCGCCAGGCCCTGGCCGAACAGCTGGCCGGGTATCGGGCCACCAACGGCCTCTCCTATCTCTGGCTTACCGACCTGAACGGCCGGCGCCTCGACGCCGAGTCGGCGCAGCTCAGCCCCCCCACCTCACTGCGGATCGCCGCCGCCCAGGGCAAGGCGCGCGCCGGCGTGGAGATATTCGACCAGGACGCGCTGCGGGTGCTTTCTCCCAGTTTGGCGGAGCGGGTCCGCCTGCCGTTGCTGCCCACGCCCCGGGCGCGGCCCAGCGATCGCCGGCAAGAGGACCGGGGCATGATGATCCGCGTGCTCTACCCGCTCCACGATGGCGAGGGCAGGGTGGTGGCGTTGCTCGATGGCGGTGTGCTGCTGAATGGCAACTTCGCCTTCGTCGATGGCATTCGCGACCTGGTCTATGGCAAGGGCAGCCTGTTGGAGGGCAGCATCGGTACGGTCACCGTCTTTCTCGACGATGTGCGCATCTCCACCAATGTGCCGCTGCGCGCCGGCGAACGCGCCCTGGGAACCCGGGTCTCGGACGAGGTCCGTACCCGTCTCCTGGACGAGGGCCGGAACTGGATAGACCGCGCCTTCGTGGTGAACGACTGGTACATCTCCGCCTACGAGCCCATTGTCGACACCGCGGGTAGGCGGGTGGGCATGTTGTACGCCGGTTATCTGGAGGCACCCTATCGGCAGGTCCTGCTGACTGCGATCGGGGTGCTGGCCCTGCTGTTCATCGCCCTGATGGTGCTTGCCGGTTACATCGCAGTCTGGGGCGCGCGCAGCATCTTCCGTCCGGTGGAGGCGATGAGTGCGGTCATCGAAGCCACCCGGCGCGGCGAACGTGCACGCATCGGCACCATTGCCTCGCACGACGAGTTGGGCAGCCTGGCCCGCGAGCTCGACCAGCTCCTGGATCAGCTCGAGGACCAGCGCACGCGCATCGCACGCAGCGCCAGCGAGCTGGAGCAGAAGGTGGAGGAGCGCACTGCCGAGCTGCGCCGGAGCAACGAGGAGCTGCGCCAGATGGTGCGGGTGCTGCGCGAGACCCGACGCCAGCTGGTGGAGACGGAGAAACTGGCCGCCCTCGGCGAGCTGACCGCCGGGGTTGCGCACGAGATCAACAACCCCACCGCGGTCATTCTCGGGCTCATCGACGGCATCATCGAGGAACTGGGCGAGGCGGCAGATCCGGTTCGCGAAGACCTCGAGCTGGCCATCGCCCAGGTCTACCGGATTCGGGATATCGTCGATCGTCTGCTGCAATATGCCCGGCCGGGAGACTTCGCCGGCTATCTCGAAGCGCTGGATGTAAACCAGGTGGTCGAGCAGGCACTGCGGCTGATCGAGCACATGCGCAAGCAGCGCGAGTTCGTAGTGGAGCTCGATCTGCAGGCAACGCTACGGGTCGAGATCAATGCGCAGGAACTGCAGCAGGTGCTGGTGAACCTGCTGGTCAACGCCATCCATGCCCTGCCGCCCACAGAAGGCGGGATCGCAATTACGAGCCGCGACTGGGAGGCGCAGGGGGTGATCGTCGAGCTGCGTGACAACGGCCACGGCATGGCGCCTGACCAGGTGGAGCGAATCTTCAATCCCTTCTACAGCAACAAGCGGCAGGGGGAGGGCACCGGGCTGGGGCTGTCCATCACCTATAGCCTGGTGCGCCGCTATGGGGGGTTCATCACGGTGGAGTCTACCCCGGGAAAGGGCTCCTGTTTTGCCGTCTACCTACGCTGCAGGCCGGAGTACCATGCCGACGAAGAGACCCTCATGGAGCAGCTGGCCGGTGCAGTGGCTGCCTCGCCCCGGACTCAGCTCCCGGCCCCGGAGTCGCGTGCCAGCAACAGCCGCAGATAGGGCAGCAGCATCGACACGAACAGAATCAGCATGGCCAGCTGAAGCCTGTCCTGCGCCAGCCAGATCACCAGGAGAAAGCCCAGCGACATCGAGATCGTGCAGTCGATGGCGGTGCGGCGAAGTTGCGCCTTGCGCTGCCGGTCGCTGCTGCGAAAGGCCGCCACCAGCAGCGGCACCAGGTAGTGCAGCGGCGCGTAGAAGGCCGCGACGATGATCCAGGTCAGCGCATCCATTGCGCCTATCCGGCGAGCCGTCCGAAGATACGGAACCCGGCCAGGTAGGTGCCCACCGCCGAGCCGAGCGTGCTGAACAGGAATACCAGCAGGGTGCGCGAGACCCGGTTGCGCCACCAGCCGGTCCATTGCGCCACGTCGTGGCGCAGGCTGGCGAAGTCGCGCACCTGCGGCTTGCGCAACATCAGTTCGACCGCGGCGGTGACCATGCCGGCGCCGATGGTCGGGTTGAGCGAGGTGATGGGGGCGGCGAGAAAGGCGGTGATCACCGTCACCGGATGGGCGGCCGCGAGCAGCGCCCCCAGGGCCGAGAGGCCGCCGTTGATCACCACCCAGTCGGCCACCAGCTGCCATCCCAGGTCGCTGCTGCGGCTGAAACCGAGCCAGAAGCCGAACAGCACCAGGGCGACGATCACCCAGGGGATCACCTTGGGCCAGACCGGACGGGGCGGTTCCTGTTCCAACCTTTCCAGCTCGGCCTCCGGGTCGTCGATGGCATGCAGGTGCTCCACGATGCCCTTGAGGTGGCCGGCGCCGACCACCGCCAGGACATGCTTGTCGGGATGTTTGCGCGCGGTCTGCAGCAGCTTGGCCGCCATGTAACGGTCGCGCTCCTCGATCAGGGGTTGGTACAGATCCTTGCGGTCGTGGGCGAATTCGGCGAAGGCCGCCTCCAGGACGTCTCCCTCCTTGAGCTTCTCGATCTCCTCCTCGTCGACATCGTCGCTCACGAACAGGCTGGCCAGCAGGCCACTGAACAGGTTCAGACGCTTCCACCAACTGAGGTTGGCGGAGGTGCGGCGCAGGGTGGTGCCGATCTCCCGGTCGATCAGCACCAGCGGCAGGCCATGTTCCTCGGCCTTGTTCATGGCCATGCGCATCTCGGCGCCCGGCTCGATGCCATATTGCTCGGCCAGGCGCTGCTGATAGGCCCCCATCACCAGGTTGGCCGCCACCATGGCCGCCTTGCCCTGGCGAAACACCTGCAGCAGGTCCATCTGTGCCAGCGCCTCGGGCTCGGTCAGGGCATGATGGCGACTGGGGCAGAGCTCCACGGCGACCAGGTCATAGCGCCCCGAATCGATCATCGCCTGGACCGTCTCGGCGCTCTTGCGCGAGACATGCGCGGTGCCCAGCAGGGTGATCCGGGTGTCCCCGATCCGGGTTTCGACGACCGGCTCCCCCGCAGGGGGCGTGGCAAGGGCTTGTTCGGGCATGGCAGTTCCTCTGTCAATGGACCGGAATGATACCCGACTGCTACAGCGGAGGCGCAGTCCTGGGTTACCATCGGGTGCCCCGTCCGATAGGAATACATCATGCCGTTGCGATTGCTGTTGCTTGTGACCGTGGGCCTGCTGCTCGGCGCCTGCATGGCCACCAATCCCTATGACCCGGTACCCAAGACGCTGGGCGTGAAGGCGGATGCCTACGAAGACGTCACCCGTTGGCGCGAACTGAGCAAGCTGTATGCCTTTATGGCGCCCGGCAAGGTGACCGAGATTCCCGAGGGGTTGGATCGGGTGCGGGTCAGTCACTACGAATCGTCGGGGCTGCGCCAGACCGGCCCCTGGCGGTGGGAGCAGACCGCGGTGATCGACTATGTGCTCACCGACCGCCAAGTGGTCAAGCGGGTCGTCGATCGCCAGATCTGGGTCAGCGATGACGAGGGCAAGACCTGGTACCGCGAGAACCCGCCACCGGACTTCTTCCAGTGAGCGATATCTTCTCCCGGCCGGATGCGGCGGCGCGCTGGCTGAAGGCTCAGCTGGAACGCCGCCAGGGTGGCAAGGTGTTGCTCGCGGGCTTTTCCGGCGACCAGCCGCAGGCCGCCTGGAGTGCCGGTCTGAAGGGTGAACAGGACCATCCCAACTTCATCACCTTCGCCCGCTTCGTTCTGCAGAAGCTCCACCCGTGCAACGGCTATTGGCTGATGCTGCCGACCGTGTTCGATCAGGAGCAGTGCCTGGGGTATCGGCTGGACCTGCGCTC
>JANTHJ010000011.1 GCA_024762475.1 Chromatiales bacterium
ATCACCGGCCTCGGCTCGGCCCTGGTGATGCTGGGACTGCATTATGACAGCGAGGCCGGGCGTGAGCTGGCGTCGCAGGTCATGCGCACCCTGCGGGACGCTGCCTACAAGGCGTCGGTGGCATTGGCCGCGGAGAAGGGACCCTTTCCGGTATTCGACGCCGAGCGGCTGCTGGAAAGACCCTTTATCCAGCGCCTGCCGCAGGACATCCGTGAAGGCATTCGCGAGTCCGGCCTGCGCAACAGCCATCTGCTGGCCATTGCACCCGCCGGTACCATCAGCCTGCTCGCCGGCAACGTCTCCAGTGGACTGGAGCCGGTGTTCGCGGCACGCGTGGATCGACGGGTGCGCCTGTCACCCGAGCGCGCCGAAACCTTCACGGTGGAAGATGCCGCGATGCATCTTTGGCGTTCGCTGGGCCATGAGGGCCTGCCCCCGGCCTTCGTGACCGCAGACGAGATCGCGCCGCGCCATCATCTGCAGATGCAGGCGGTGCTGCAGCACCATGTGGATCAGTCCATCTCCAAGACCATCAACGCCGCACCCGATACACCGTTTCGGGCCTTCGCCTCGCTCTATCGAGAGGCAGATCAACTGAAGCTCAAGGGCTGTACCGTGTATCGCCCGAACCGATTGCGTGGCCAGGTGATCACGCCGCATAGCGACGAGGACGATCTGCCACAACATTGTGAGGTGTGCCAAAGCTAGCCTGGTTTTGTCATCTACATCTAGTCGCCAACAGAGGAGAAGCCCATGAACGACCATGTCTACAAGGTCATCGAGCTGGTCGGCTCGTCCACCATCGGCACGGACGACGCCATCCGCAATGCCATCGAGCGTGCAGCCAGGACCGTGAAGCACCTCGACTGGTTCGAGGTCGTCGAGCAGCGCGGCCATCTGCAGGACGGCAAAATCGCCCACTACCAGGTCAAGCTCAAGGTGGGCTTCCGTCTGGAGGATTGACTGCGATGCCCGGCGCTGACGCCGACCGGATTCTGGACAAGGCGCTGGAGCTGGCGGAGGCCACCGGCTGGGAACCGCTGCGCCTGCACCAGGTGGCCCGGGCGCTCGGCACCGGCCTGGACGGGATCGGGCGCCACTACCGCGAAAAAGAGGATCTGGTCGAGGCCTGGTTCGACCGCGCCGACCGGGCGATGCTCGCCGCTGCAAGCGGGCCCGAGCTGCAGGCAATGACACGCACCGAACGACTGGAGCAGCTGATCATGGCCTGGCTGCAGGCGCTGGCGCCCCATCAGCGGGTGACCCGGGAGATGATCCTCAACAAGTGCGAGCCCGGCCATCTGCATATCCAAATCCCCGCAGTGATGCGCATCAGCCGCACCGTGCAATGGATCCGCGAGGCCGCCGGCTGTGATGCCAGCTATCTGCGCCGCGCCCTCGAAGAGGTCGCGCTGACCAGTATCTACCTGGCGACCTTCGGCACCTGGCTATGGGACGACTCGCCCGGCTTCGAGCAGACCCGCCGACGGCTCCGTGGGCTGCTTGCGGGTACCGAGCGGATATCACCCTTCCGCTGCGGCCAGACCCCGTCAGATGCGGCGGCGCAGCGCCCACCGCCCGGGGACCAAAGGTCTTCCTGAATTCCGGTGGACACCCTTACCCACAGCCTGGTGGGCGCGCTGACTGCCCGCGCCCTGCCTACCGGACGGAACAACCCGATAGGCATTGCCCGCTGGACCTGGGCCGGCGCCATTGCCGGGGCCTTTCCCGACATCGACTTTCTGACCCAGTTCATCGACCCCCTGCGGTATCTAGCCGAGTGGCACCGGGGGCCGACCCACTCGCTGGTACTGCTGCCGTTCTGGACGCTGATGCTCGCCTTGGCGCTCGGCTGGACCTGGCGGCGACAGGGCGCACAATGGCAAACGCTGCTCCTGGTCTGCGGTGCCGCTCTCGCCGCCCACATCGCCGCCGATGTGATCACCAGCTACGGCACTTTGGTCTTCTGGCCGCTGAGCGATTACCGTGCGGCGACGGCCACCACCTTCATCATCGACCCCTGGTTCACTTTGATCGTGATTGTGGGACTCACACTCGCCATCCGACACCAGTCCCGTCGGGTTGCGGCTCTCGGGCTGGCAGTGCTACTGCTCTATGTCGGACTCGAGTTCGGCCTGCAACATCGGGCCGAGAACCTGGCCGCCGAGCAAGCCCGGGCCATGTCGCTGCGGGATGCGAAAGTGCAGGCACTGGCCCAGCCCATCTCGCCCTTTCGCTGGAAGCTGGTGATACGGCAACCGGACCGCTATCACGAGGCCCTGGTCGATTTGGCCGGGCTGCAACTGACACTGCCTGGAGATCCCGATAGCTGGTGGCAGGTACTCACCCGCGCCTATCCGCCACCCGACGGGCTCAGCTGGCGCACCTTTCTCCTTCCCGAAAGTCCGGCCCAGCCGGGCTGGGCAAGAGAGGCCTGGCGGTCACCGGCGCTTGCGCCTTATCGCCGCTTTGCCCTATTGCCGGTGGTGTACGACCTCGACAATGGACCGGAAAGGCGCTGCGTCCGCTTCGTGGACCGGCGTTTTGAGCTGCCCGGCCTGAAGCCGCCCTTTGTGATCGCTGCCTGTACTGCCGGGGGTGGAAAAATTGAAGAGCCCGCGCTTCGGCTATATCCGAACCAACCAATGCCAATCCTGGATCAAGGTGCCTCTGGCTGATCCGGCGAAAGATATCGCTATTGCCTTTCCACCGCCTCTATGGGGGAGCTGCGCCCGAATCAATGGGCCATCATGGCCCCACCGAAGATGCCGCCGAAAATGCCGATGAGGATGGCCCAGAAGACACTCAGGATGATCAGCGCCGGTATCGCGGCGATCGCGGCCTTGATCATGAAGACCACCATCGACATGAAGGGCATCTTGATGTCGACGATATTGACGGGGTTGCTGCTGTTGGGGTCCATGTCGCTCCTCCCATAGGTTTTTCTTGAGGCAACGCTTCCGTTACGGACTGCAACTCCGGTCCGAAAACGTCCCTCAACGAATAGGACAGAAACACCGAATTAGCAAGACTGCTACTGGCGCTCTCGCACCACCACCAGCAATTCGCGCAGCAGGACCGCGGTCACCCAGGTGTGTTCGACGGCCTCTTCCAGCTCCTCCTCGTCCGCCGCCAATTCGGCGCCCCCACTCTCGGCGACGGCACGCAGTTCCCCGATGGCGTGACGGCCTGCCTCGTCCGGCAGCGATTCCCCGGCAATACCGGCCGCCTCCAATCCCTGAAGGTACCCTCTGGCCCAGCGTGCAAGCTCGGCGGCCCTCTCTTCCAAGGGGCGCGTCTCGTACGGCAACAGAATGCCAAAGTCGAGACCCGGCCCGTCGAGGGACTGCCACAGCGCATGGCACAGGGAATGGGTGAGATCGCCGGCCGCGGCCAGCCTCGTATCACACTGGTGCACCGCGTCCATCACCGCCTCCCAGCGATTGTCGTGCGCGGCCACCAGGCCGAACAGCAACCCGTGCAGCCAGGCCGGCGAGCAGTCGATACCCTGCCCTTCGAGACAGGCCTTCAGATGCGCGTGGTCCAGGGCCTGATCTTCCATCTCAAACCGCCTCCAGCAATCTATCCAGGCAACGCATGAATTCTTCACGCTGCTCGGCATAGACCCAGTGCCCGGCATGCGCCACCGGGCAAAAGCCGGCAGCGGGAAACAACTGCCTGATGCGGGGATGATAGTCCGGCAGTACGTAGTCCGAGTCCTCACCATAGATGAACTGCGTAGGGCCGGCATAGGCGGCCTGATCCACACAATCGAAGCCGGTGATCTGTGCCATGTTGGCGCGCAGCGCGCGCAGGTTCAGGCGCCAATGCCACCCGCTGGCATCCCGCACCAGGTTCTGCAGCAGGAAGGCGCGAACCCGTGGCTCGCGAACGTGCGCGCCCATCTGTTGGTCGGCCTGCTCCCGCCGCTGCAGCGCTTGCAGGTCTATCGATTTGAAGGCATCGAGGATGGCGGTGAAATCGTGCGCGTAGGTGACCGGTGCGATATCCGCCACGCCGAGACCGCGTACCGTATCGGCCTGCTCCAGGGCCAGGCACATCGCCACCTTGCCGCCCATGCTGTGGCCGACGATGACCGGGCGATCGAGCGCCAGTTGCTTGCACAATGCCGCCACATCACCCGCCATGGCGGGGTAGTCCATGTCCTCGACGTGCGGGGACTGGCCATGATTGCGCAGGTCGGGGACGACCACGCGGTAGCGGTCGGACAACTCGCGAGCAATGGAGCCCCAGTTGGCCGAGGAGCCGAACAGGCCGTGAAGCAGGATGACGGCGGCGCCATCGGTGCCGTATTCCCGGTAATGGAGCGAAACTGGCATAGCGGTTGAACGATAGCGTTGTCTGGAAACCACGAAGGGCACAAAGAACATCAAGGGCGTGTTGCTCGTTTAGGCCCCTGGCCACACCCCCGATCATGCAAGCGACGCAGCCTGGATGGAGCGAAGCGGAATCCGGGTTACTGCGCCCTCGTTTCCCCGGATTCCGGCCTGCGGCCTGCATCCAGGCTACGGACTTAGCGATAGAGCGCTGCCTGGAAACTGCAAAGCACGCGAAGAACACCAAGGGTGTGCTTCTCATTATGCCCCTTGCCACGCGCCCGATCATGGAAGCGACGTAGCCTGGATAGAGCGAAGCGGAATCCAGGTTACTGCGCCCTCGTTTCCCCGGATTCCGGCCGGCGGCCTGCATCCAGGCTACGGACTGGAAACCACGACTAGCGCTTGCGCGGCGGCATCAGGTCGGTGATGGTGCCCTCGGCCATTTCGGCCGCCATGCCGACGCTCTCGCTCAGCGTGGGGTGCGGATGGATGGTCAGCGCGATGTCCTCGGCATCGGCGCCCATCTCCAGCGCCAGCACGGTCTCGGCGATCAACTCACCGGCGTTGCGTCCCACGATGCCGGCACCGAGGATGCGTTGGGTCTTCGGGTCGAAGATCAGCTTGGTCATCCCCTCTTCGCGGTGGATGCCCAGAGCCCGCCCCGAGGCCGCCCAGGGGAAGACCCCCTTCCCGATCTCGATGCCCTTCTCCTTGGCCTCGGTCTCGGTGAGTCCCATCCAGGCGACCTCCGGATCGGTGTAGGCCACCGAGGGGATGGTCATGGGGTCGAACAGGGAGGGCAGTCCGGCGATCACCTCGGCCGCCACATGGCCTTCGTGCACCGCCTTGTGGGCGAGCATGGGATTGCCGACGATATCGCCGATGGCGTAGATGTGCGGCACTTGGGTGCGCATGTGGGTGTCTACCGGGATGAAGCCCCGCTCGTCCAGATCGACGCCCGCCGCCTCGACATTGATCAGCTTGCCGTTGGGAATACGCCCCACCGCCACCAGCACCTTGTCATAGGTCTGGGGTTCGGGGGCCTTGTCGCCCTCGAAGGTGACCTTGAGGCCCGACTTGAGGGCCTGGATGTCGGCCACCTTGGTCTTGAGCCAGATGTTCTCCACCTGGTTGCCCAGACGCTTCTGCAGCGGGCGCACCAGGTCCCGGTCGCAACCGGGGATCAGGCCGTCCTGCAGCTCGACGATGTCGACCTTCGAGCCCAGGGTGGCATAGACGGTCGCCATCTCCAGGCCGATGATGCCGCCGCCGATGATGAGGAAACGCTTGGGGACATCCGCCAGCGCCAGCGCCCCGGTGGAGTCGAGCAGGCGCGGATCGTCATTCGGAAAGCCCGGAATCTTCACCGGGCGCGAGCCGGCGGCGATGATGGCGTGATCGAACTCGATGGTCTTCATACCCGCATCGGTCTTCACCGATAGCTGCCGCGGCGAGGTGAATTCTCCCCAGCCGGTGACCACCTCGACCTTGCGCTGCTTGGCCAGCGCCGCCAGGCCGCCGGTCAGGCGCGCAACCACCTTGTCCTTGCCCTCACGCATCTTGTCCAGGTCGATCTTGGGCTTGGTGTAGCGCACCCCCATGACCTCGAGCTCGCTGACCTCGTTGATCACCTCGGCGGTGTGCAGCAACGCCTTCGACGGGATACAGCCGACGTTGAGGCAGACGCCACCCAGGATGGGATAGCGCTCGACCAGCACGGTCTTCAGGCCCAGGTCCGCGGCACGGAAGGCGGCGCTGTAGCCACCGGGGCCACCCCCCAATACGACCACCTGTGCATGGATATCCACTTCGCTCATCACAGCCTCCTCGTCCGCGCCGATGTCTTGTATGGCCAGTGATTCAAAACCACTCCCGCCCCGCTGGCAATCGAAAAACTCAATACTACAGCAGCAGGCGCCGTATCTCGCCCAACAGCTGTGCCAGGAAGGTGGTGAAGCGTACACCCTCGGCCCCGTCGATCACCCGGTGATCATAGGACAGGCTGAAGGGCATGATCAGGCGTGGCTCGAAATCGGACCCGTTCCACTTGGGCTGCATTTCGGCCCGCGACACGCCGAGAATCGCGACCTCGGGGCTGTTCACGATCGGGGTGAACTGGGTGCCGCCGATGCCGCCCAGGCTGGAGATGGAGATACAGCCGCCCTGCAGGTCGCCCGGTGCGAGCTTGCCCTCGCGTGCCCGGGAGCTCACGTCCATGAGGTCGCGCGCCAGCTCGAAGATCCCCTTGCGATCGACATCGCGCACCACCGGCACCATCAGGCCGTTGGGGGTGTCCACGGCCACGCCGATATGCAGGTACTTCTTGAGGATCAGCTTTTCGGTATCCGGCGAGAGCGAGGCGTTGAACTGGGGATATTCCTTCATCGCCGCAGCCAGGGCCTTCATCAGGAAAGGCATGAAGGTGAGTTTGACACCCTCCTTCTCGGCCTGTGCCTTGAGATCCTTGCGGAAGGCCTCCAGCTCGGTGATGTCCGCCTCGTCGAACTGGGTGACGTGCGGGATACCCAGCCAGGCATTGTGCAGGTGCTTGCCGCTGAGCTTCTTGATCCGACCCAGCTCGACCTCTTCGATCTCGCCGAACTGGCTGAAGTCCACCTCGGGCGGACGCGGCAGTTGCAAAGGCCCGGTGGCGGCCACTTGCGGCGCGCCCTCGGCCAGGGTGCGCTTGACGAAGTTCTGCACGTCCTCCTTGGTGATACGGCCCTTGGGGCCCGTGCCCGGCACATGGTAGAGATCGACACCGAGCTCGCGCGCAAACCGCCGCACACCCGGGCTCGCGTGGGCACGGCCCTTCGGCGCATCCGAGGGCTTGGCGATCACCGGCCGCTTGCGCGCGGGCTTCTCGCCCGGCAGGCGCTCCTGGCTGGCCGCCGCGACCGGCTCTGGCTCGGGGGCCTTGGCTGGTTGCTCCTCTGCCACAGGGGCCACAACCGGCTCAGAGGTCGATTCAGCCGTGTCGGTCTGCAGCTCACAGATCGGATCGCCCTGGTTGACCCGGTCACCCACCTTGACCTTCATCCCGTGCACAGTGCCGCTGGCCGGGGAAGGAATCTCCATGGTCGCCTTGTCGGTCTCGAGGGTGATCAGGGACCCCTCCTTTTCGACATGGTCACCGTCTCCGACGAGCACCTCGACCACCTCGACGTCCTTGAAGTCGCCGATGTCCGGGACCGGGACCGGAATGCGCGCTGCCGCAGGGACGGCAGCCGGCGGTGTCTCGGGTTCGGCGGCCACGGCCGGACGCTCGGACTCGACAGCCGCCTCCGGCGCGGGCGCGGGCGCCGCGGCGCTGACCTCTTCCTCGGCCTCCAGGGTCACGATGACATCGCCCCTGTTGATCTTGTCACCGATCGCGACCCTGACCTCTTGGACGACCCCACCCTCGGGAGAGGGAATCTCCATGGTGGCCTTGTCGCTCTCCAGGGTGATCAGAGACTGTTCGGGCTCGACGCGATCACCTGGCGAGACCAGGATCTCGATCACCTCTACGTCGTGGAAGTCGCCGATATCGGGGAGTTGGATTTCCTTTGTCTGACTCATCGCAATGCCTCCCCGATCACACCGTCACCGGATTGGGCTTTTCCGGGTCGATCTTGTAGGCCTTGATCGCCTGGGCGACCACCTTCGGTTCGATCTCCCCGATATCGGCGAGCGCCTTGAGCGCGCCCACCACCACGTAGTAACGGTTCACCTCGAAGTGCTTGCGCAGCTGTGAGCGCAGGTCCGACCGGCCGAAGCCATCGGTGCCCAGGGCGATGAAATGGCGATCTCCGAGATAGGGCCGGACCTGATCGGCAAAGGTACGCATGTAGTCGGTGGCCGCCACCACCGGGCCCTTGGCATCACCGAGCGCCTGCTGCACGTAGGGCAGGCGCGGCTTGCGGGTCGGATGCAACAGGTTCCAGCGCTCGGCATCGATGCCGTCGCGGCGCAGCTCGTTGAAGCTGGTGGCGCTCCAGACGTCGGCCGCCACGTTCCACTCCTCCTCGAGCAGATTGGCCGCCGCAATCACCTCGCGCAAAATGGTGCCCGACCCCATCAGCTGCACCCGCTTCTTCTTGCGCGAGCCCTGGCGATAACGATACAGCCCCCGGACGATGCCCTCTTCGGCTCCCTCCGGCATCGCCGGCTGATGATAGTTCTCGTTCATCACCGTGACATAGAAGAAGACGTTCTGCTGCTCCTCGTACATCACCTTCATGCCGTGATGCAGGATCACCGCCAATTCGTAGGCGAAGGTGGGGTCGTAGCTGCGGCAGTTCGGGATGGTCGAGGCGAGCAGGTGGCTGTGCCCGTCCTGATGCTGCAGGCCCTCACCCGCCAGGGTGGTACGCCCAGCGGTACCCCCGAGCAGAAATCCCTTGGCCTGCATGTCGCCGGCCGCCCAGGCCAGGTCACCGACCCGCTGGAAACCGAACATCGAGTAGTAGATGTAGAACGGCATCATGGTCACGCCGTGATTGCTGTAGGCAGTCGCCGCGGCGATCCAGGACGACATGGCGCCGGCCTCATTGATGCCTTCCTGCAGGATCTGGCCCTTCTTGTCCTCGCGGTAGTACATCACCTGATCCGAGTCGACCGGCGTGTACAGCTGGCCAATGTGAGAATAAATGCCCAGCTGCCGGAACATGCCCTCCATGCCGAAGGTACGCGCCTCGTCCGGCACGATCGGTACCACGAACTTGCCCACCTGCTTGTCGCGGATCAGGGTGGTGAGGAAACGCACAAAGGCCATGGTGGTGGACATCTCGCGCTCGCCACTGCTGTCCAGCAGCGCCTTGAAGGTGGCGAGCTCCGGAATCTTCAACGGGTTGCCCTGGGCCCGGCGCGCCGGCAGATAGCCGCCCAGGGCGGCGCGGCGCTCGTGCAGATAGCGCATCTCGGCGCTGTCCGCCGGTGGCTTGAAGTAAGGGGCGGAGGCAATCTGATCATCCGGAATCGGGATATTGAAGCGATCCCGAAAGTGCCGCAGCGACTCCTCGCCCATCTTCTTCTGCGAGTGGGTGATGTTCTGCCCCTCGCCGGCCTCGCCCATGCCGTAGCCCTTCACCGTCTTGGCGAGAATGACGGTCGGCTGGCCCTTGTGCTGCATAGCGGCCTCATATGCCGCATGAATCTTGAGTGGATCGTGCCCCCCGCGGTTCAGGCGCCAGATGTCCTCATCGGACATATTGGCCACCATGGCCTTGAGTTCCGGATACTTGCCGAAGAAGTGCTCGCGCACGTACGCGCCGCCCTTGGCCTTGTAGGCCTGGTAGTCGCCATCGACCGCCTCTTCCATGCGCTTGACCAGCAGCCCGTCCTTGTCACGGGCGAACAGCGGATCCCAGTAGCCGCCCCACAGCACCTTGATCACGTTCCAACCGGCGCCGCGGAACACCGCCTCCAGCTCCTGGATGATCTTGCCGTTGCCACGCACCGGGCCGTCCAGACGCTGCAGGTTGCAGTTGACCACGAACACCAGATTGTCCAGGCGCTCACGCGCCGCCAGCGAGATGGCCCCCAGGGACTCGGGCTCGTCCATCTCCCCGTCGCCCATGAAGGCCCAGACCTTGCGGCCGTCGGTGTTGGCGATCTCCCGGTCGTGCAGATAACGCATGAAGCGCGCCTGGTAGATCGACATGATGGGGCCGAGGCCCATGGATACGGTGGGAAACTGCCAGAAATTGGGCATCAGCCAGGGATGGGGATAGGATGACAGGCCCCCGCCGTCGACCTCCTGGCGGAACTTATTGAGCTCTTCCTCGCTCAGACGCCCCTCGAGAAAGGCGCGGGCATAGATACCGGGCGCGGAATGTCCCTGGAAGAACACCAGATCGCCCTCGTGGTGCTCGTCGCTGGCGCGGAAGAAGTGATTGAAGCCCACATCGAACAGGGTCGCCGCAGAGGCAAAGCTGGCGATATGCCCGCCCAGCTCGGCAGCCTTGCGGTTGGCCTGGACCACCATCGCCATGGCGTTCCAGCGAATGTAGGCGCGAAGACGCGCCTCGGTCGCCTGGTCGCCCGGATAGGGCGGCTGCTGGGTCAGCGGAATGGTATTCACATAGGCGGTGTTCGCCGAGAACGGCAGGTTCACCCCGCTGCGGCGCGCCTTGTCGATCATGCGGTCGATGAGGAAATGGGCCCGCTCAACGCCCTCGTGCTCGAGCACCGCGTCCAGCGCCTCCAGCCATTCCTGTGTTTCCTGGGGATCGATATCGGGTTTTTGTGCCATGGCTCTTCCCACTGTCTCGCTGTCAGGAACGGCGCTCCCGCGCCGCGAATGGGGACAATTCAAGCAGAGGAAGTAAGCAAAAGCGAATCTATTTTTATGTTTCTTTTTATTTCAACTAGTTACGTTACAATTATTATTGGCCAATCGTCCTATTTATCTCTGGTCGAAGCACCTATTCAGCAACTGCTTCGGCCTCGGACGAGAGTCGATCGAGCGGTTCCGGCCGATGCACCGCCCACCCCTGGGCATAGTCGACGCCGAGCGCTTGCAGCCTGTGCAGAATGGCGGGACTCTCCACGAACTCGGCGATGGTCTGCATGCCCGAGAGGTGGCCGATCTTGTTGACCGCCTCCACGATGGCCTCGTCCCGCTGATCGTCGAGCATGCCAACGACGAAGCTGCCGTCGATCTTCAGATAATCCACCGGCAGGTTCTTCAGATAGGCAAAGGAGCTCATGCCGGTACCGAAATCGTCGATGGCCACCTTGTGCCCACCCTGCCTGAGCCTGCGGATCAGGCGGGTGGCGCAATCCAGGTCGGCGATGGCGGCGGTTTCGGTCACCTCGAATCCCAGGCGATCAGCCGGAATGCCGCAGCGTTTCACCTGCGTTTCGATATCGTCGAAGAGCCGGACGTCGCTGAGGGAGGCCCCGGAAAGGTTGACAAACAACCGGGGCGATGCCGCGACATGGTCCTGCCGCTGCTGGAGCGCCTGACATACCTTCGCCGTCACCCAGCGGTCGATCTCGGGCATGAGGCTGTAACGTTCAGCCGCCGGCAGGAATCGATCCGGGCCGATCAGCCCCTCTTTGGCGTCGGACAGCCGCAGCAGAATCTCGATGTGATCCGTACCGCCGCGAAGGCAGCGAATGCGCTGACCGTGCAGTACCAGGCTGTTCTCGTCCATTGCCTTTTGCAGGCGCTGCGCCCATTCCATTTCCCCCTGCCGCCGGCTCAGTTCCGCATCCCCCTCCTGGTAGACATGCACCTGGTTGCGCCCGCGATCCTTGGCCACATAACAGGCCATGTCCGCCATACTCAGGTACCGCTCCGGGGGCTGATTACCATCGATGGGCGCCAGGCCCACGCTGCAGCCGACGCGGAAGACACGCCCTCCCCAGACGAACGGCGTCGAGCGCACGATGTCGATCAGTTCGTTGGCCACCTGGCGAGCACGCTTCATTGAACAGCCGCTCAGCAGCAGACCGAACTCGTCGCCGCCGATACGCGCCAACACGTCGCCTTCCCGCACCCTCGCCTGCAGGCGGCGCGCCAATTGTCGCAACAATTCGTCGCCCGCCAGGTGCCCACAGGAATCGTTGACCAGCTTGAACTGATCCAGGTCCAGGTAGGCCAGTCCATAACCCTCCCCGCCACTGCGCGCCCGCTCAACCGCCGCCCCCAAGCGTTTTTCGAACTCGGCGCGATTGATCAGCCCGGTGAGATTGTCATGAAAGGCCATGTAGCGGATCTGTTCCTGCGCCCGCTGGTGGGCCCGTCGGTTCTCCGCCTCGCGCAGCTCCCGCTCGATGGCAGGCAGCAGACGCGTGAGATTGTTCTTCATGACATAGTCGTGTGCGCCGGACTTCATGGCATCCACCGCCACCTCCTCCCCAATGCTGCCCGAAACGAGGATAAAGGGGATGTTGGGGTCGAACTCGCGGGCGATCTCCAGCGCATGGCTGGAATTGAAACCAGGCATGTTGTGGTCGGTGATGATCAGGTCCCAGGGACCTTCGATCAGTGCCGCGCGCATCTCCTGTGCGCTGTCGACGCGCCGAAAATCGGCGGCATAGCCGTTGCGCCGCAGTTCGCGGATCACCAACAAGGCATCGTCTTCCGAATCCTCGGCGACCAGCACCCGGAGCGTGCGTTGTTCGCTGTCACTCATAGGGGACCCTGTTCAACACCAGCCAGTACAGGCCCAGCTGACGGGCCGCCTCCAGAAACTGCTCGAAATCCACCGGCTTGCGCACATAGCTGTTCGCGCCCAAGTCGTAGCTGCGGATCAGATCCTTCTCCTCGGCCGAGGAGGTCAACACCACCACCGGGACATGGCGGGTACGCGGATCGGCGCGCAAGCGCTCCAGCACCTGGAGTCCATCCACTTTCGGCAGCTTCAGATCGAGCAGTATCACCTGCGGCAACACCGAGGTATCACGGCCGCTGTACGACCCCTCGCCGAACAGGTAGTCGAGCGCCTCCTGGCCATCGCGCGCCACCACGATCTCGTTCGCCAGATTGTGCTTGCGCAGCGCGCGCAATGTCAGCGCCTCGTCATCCGGATTGTCCTCCACCAGCAGCACGACCTTTTCACTCATCGACACTCTCTCCCTGCATCCCGTCGATCTCCCGCCCTGCCGGCGATGCTGCATTGAACGTAAAATAGAATGTGGCGCCTTCACCCTCGACCGCCTCGGCCCGGATCCGCCCCCCGTGGCGCCGCAGGATGCGCTGCACCGTCGCCAGGCCGACCCCTGTTCCGGGGAAGTCGGTCACCCGGTGCAGTCGCTGAAAGGCGCCGAACAGCTTGTCCGCATGGCGCATGTCGAAACCGACGCCATTGTCCCGAATATAGAACACTGAGGGATCGTCGCGTAGGCGACCGAAGCTGATGCGGGAAACCGCTTCCCGCGCGCTGAACTTCCAGGCGTTACCCAACAGATTGTCCACCAGAACCCGCATCAGGCGTGGATCGGCCATGACACCAAGGTCTTCGTCGCAGGAAAACTCGACACTGCGATCCGGTTCCGCGGCCCGCAACTCGTCCAGCACCTCGCGCGCCAGCTGCGCCAGATCGACCTTTTCCATCCTTAGCTCGGCGCGGCCCACGCGGGAGAGTTCCAGCAGGTCGTCAATCAGCTGTCCCATGCGTTGCGCGGCAGTACGCACCCGCCTCACGTAATCATGTGCTGCCTCGTCCAACTGGTCGCCATAGTCCTCCACCAGTGCCTGGCTGAAGCCATCGATGGCACGCAGAGGCGCCCGAAGATCGTGCGATACCGAGTAGGCGAAGGACTCCAGCTCGGCATTCGATGCCTGCAGTTCACCCGTGCGCTCGCGGACCAGTGCCTCCAGGTGGTCCCGGTGCTCGCGCAGTGCCGCCTCGGCCGCCTTGCGCTCGGTGAGATCCATCACCAGCGCAAAGAAGACGCCCCCATCGGGATCGTCGAGGTACTGAAGGTGGATCTCTACGGGGTAGGTACTTCCGTCCCTGCGTCGGTGCAGGGTTTCGAAATGCAGGCTCTCAAGCTCCCCCTTGCGTAGCGGTGCGATCATCTCGCGGAACTGTTCTTCGGCGTACTCCGGCTTGATGTCTACCGGCGTGATCTCGCACAGGGCATCGGCGTCATACTGGAGGTTTGCAAGCGCCCCCTGCGAGGCCTGGCGGAATCTGAGGCTCTCCCCATCGAAGATATAGATCTCTTCGTGGGCCTCCTGGAACAGCCGGCGCAGGTGCTCTTCCAGGCGCTCGGCCTGACGCAACGCGGTGATGTCCTCGACCACCGACCAGATGAAGCGCTCGCCCCCCCGCTCCACGATCAACCCCGACAATCGCACCGGCACCCAATGGCCGTCGCGATGGATATAGTGTTTTTCATAGGGTCCATAGCGACCGGAGGCCTCCAATGAGGCCAATTGCGCCTGCTCCTGCTCTGCATACTCCTCCGGGGTGATGTCCCAGTAGGTCAATTGCAGGGTCTGATCCACGGTGCGCCCGATGATCCCGGCATAGGCCGGGTTGACCTCCGCCAGCTGCCCATCCATCCGGGTCAATGCCAAGCCCACCGGCGCGGTCTCGAACAGGGTGCTCAGCCAGGCCTCGCGCTCCTGCAGGCTGCAAGTCAAACGCTCTTTCTGCTCCACCATGTCCGCGGCCGCCTCGCCGGCCCGGCGGACCTCGGGAGGGCCTGCCACACGCAGTTGTTCCGGCGGCACGGACTCGCCGCGTCCGAGGCGGTCGAGCAGGGTCGCGAGCCGAATCAATGGACGGCCCATCCGCCGGGCCATGACCAGTGAGACAGCGACCCCCAGCAGCAGAACGACTGTGGCGACGAGGAAAGCCCGCCCACGCCATTCCAGCTTGGCTGCCGTCAAGGGAGCGTCGCTGACGCCGATATGAATCCTCGCCCGCATCCCATCGATGAGGGGGCTGCTGTAGTGGTCAACGATATCGGCCCCGAGCCGGTATCGCAGGTGCCGCGAGATCGCCGGCATCTTCAGCGTCGACAACAGGGCGCGCGGGAATCCCTGCTCAAAACTGTGGGCAAACAGCCCGCCGTCGAAGTCGGTGAGATAGAGGTAGACCAGCACCGGATCCTTGCTGCTCAGGCGACGCAGCCGATCACGGGCCGCAAGGGGCCTGCCCTCGACCACGAGCCTTGCCAGGCCCTCCGCAAGCACGCCATGCAAACGCTGGTTCTGCACATCCGTCTCGTAGTGGTAGAACCGGTCGAACAGGGTCGAGAAGAGCAGCGTCAGGACCAGAATGCTGACCAGGAGGGTGCCACCGATGAGCAGGGCAATGCGCGCGGGGAGCTTCAGTTGCATGGCTGCCCCTCCCGCGTCTGCAGCAGCTGCAGACGCTGCGCCCAAACCAACAGGGGGCGATAGTCCGCCGCGCTTGCCGGCACGAAGCCCCCGGCCATCTCGGTGCGGTCCCAGTGATAGAGCCCGGCCGCGTCCCTGCCACGCGGATCGAAACGAGCGAGCGCACTGCGTACCGATTGGCGGATGTCGTCCGGCACTGCCTGACTGGCGAAGATCCCGCTGGACGGATAGACCTCGGACACCGCCAGCGTCTTCAGGGCCCCCTCGCGGACCAGCTCCCGCGCCAGAGTATCCTGCAGGCCGCAGGCGCCTGCCCGACCCGCGATGACCGCCTCGGCGCAGGCCCGGTGCGAGCCAGTAAAGAAATAGCCGCTCAGATCGGCAAGATCGACGCCCGCCCTGTGCAGCATGATGCGCGGGATCCAATAGCCCTGGGTGGAGGTACGGCTGCCGAACGCCAGCCGATGGCCGCGCAGGTCGGCGATCGATTGCAAAGGGCTGTCCGGTGCTGCCACCAGGTAGCTGCGGTAACCCGGCTCGTCCTCCCGGTTCACGCCGCGTACCAGCGGCACCACCTGGCCCCGTTGGCGCGCCGCCAGGTAGCTGCCTGCCCCAATGGCGGCAAACTGGATCCGGTCATTGGCCAGCGCCTCGACCAGTTCATCCGCGTTATGGCTGAAGCGCAGCTCGAAACGATGTCCGGTGGTCCGTTCGAGATAGGTGAGCAACGGCAGGTATTGGCGGGCATCCTCGGTGGGACCATTGCGCAGATCGAAGCCGAAGAGGTAATGCCCGGCAGGCTCCTCCCCGGCCGCAATCCGATCGATTTCCTCAGGACCAGCGGTATCTGAAAGGTCGAGGAGGGGCAGTTCGTTTTCGACCGTGCAGGCGGCCAGTAGCGGAAGAACAGCGGCCAGCGCCAGGCGAATCAACGCCCGGCGCCGGCCGTGGGATGCGCAATGTCTGGCGAAAGCGAAGATGCCGTTCGTCCCTTTCCATGTCCTCGTCGCAGTATATGGACAATACCCTGTGGTCAGGTATAGGGGTTTCCCCGCCTCTGGCGAGGCCCGTTCTACGCCGGGCCCTGCCCAGCCGGATCAGTGAATATCGTAGCCCCGCTCCTCATGGAGCACGATGTCCAGCCCTTCTGTCTCCACCTCTGCGCCGACACGCAGGCCGGTCAAGGCATCGACCACCTTCAGCAGCACCAGGGTCGCCACGGCGGTGAACAGGGCCACCGCGATCACACCGACGGCCTGAACCGAGAGCTGCTCGCCCATGGTGTGGATGCCCCCGGCAAAGCCATAGCCACTGAACACACCGAGGGTCGTCGCGGAAAAGACACCCGCCATCAGGGTGCCGAGCATGCCGCCGATGCCGTGGACCGGGAATACGTCCAGCGAGTCGTCGATCTTCAGTACCCGCTTGATGAACATGGTGGCACCGAAGCACACGGCACCGGCCAGAATGCCGATCACCAGCGCCCCACCCGGGCCAACGAAGCCGGAGGCAGGGGTGATGGTGCCCAGGCCCGCCACCATGCCGGTAACCGCCCCCAGTACGCTCGGCTTGCCGAATCGCGCCCATTCGATGGCGCTCCAGGTCAATACCCCGGCGGCCGCCGAGATATGGGTCACCAGGACCGCCATTGCCGCATTGCCGTCAGCGGCAAGCGCGCTGCCACCGTTGAAGCCGAACCAGCCGACCCACAGCATTCCCGCCCCTGTCACGGTCATGGTCATATTGTGCGGCGGCATGGCGGTCTCGGGAAAGCCGCGCCGCGGCCCGAGCACCAGGGCCGTCACCAGCGCCGCCACTCCGGCGGTGATATGGACCACGGTGCCACCGGCGAAGTCGTACAGGCCCATGCTGCCCAGCCAGCCGCCACCCCAGACCCAGTGAGTCACCGGGACGTAGACGACCATCAGCCAGAGGGCGCTGAACAACAGCATGGCAGAAAACTTCATGCGCTCGGCGAAACCACCTACCACCAGCGCCGGGGTGATGACCGCAAAGGTCATCTGGAACATCATGAACAAGGATTCGGGGATGGTGCCCGAAAGCGTCTCCCGACCAACGCCCGCAAGCAGCACCTTGCTCAGATCGCCGATCCAGGCATCTCCCTCGCCAAAGGCCAGGCTGTAACCCGCAATCAGCCACAGCAGCGAAGAGACACCGGCGATGGCGAAACACTGCATCAGCACCGACAGCACGTTCTTGCTGCGCACCAGGCCACCATAGAACAGCGCCAGGCCGGGCAGGGTCATGAACAACACCAGCGCAGTGGCGCTCAGAACCCAGGCAGTGTCGGCGCCATTGAGTGCCTCATCGGCCGCTGCGGTGCCCGGAACGGCGAGCAGCGCCAACAGAATTGGAAGCGGCGTATTGATGGGTCGTTGCTTCATGAATGGTTGCCTCGGTCATTGTGGTTGGTTTGGATCCTGTTTCTGCGAGCACCAATTATGCCGTATTTTGGTGCATGGATTAATCAGGAAGTAACCGGGACGACCTCATCCAATCCCGCAAGCAGTTGCAAGAACTGGAGGAGGGGTTTACCGAAAAAGTTTGCAGCCGGGATGGCGTAATCTCGTATAAATATATGTATTTATTTCTTTTTATTCTGACACAGCCTCCCCGGCACTGGTAGGGTCACGCGGCCGTGAAGGCGTTTCCCCTGGGCTCGCCCTAGCTGCCTCGAGTTGATGCATGCTGCCGCACGTACATGGTGCGACACGGTCGGCAGGCGCGTAGTTGGTGCAAGCAGGCGATTGGACAGACAGGAGACACAGGCAATAAAAAACCGGTGCCTCAAGAGACGAGGCACCGGCAATCACCAAGGGGAGTCAATCAATGAACAATCAATGTTCATTCAGGCTTGCGCCTGCAATTCTATGGACCGGGGGGATCGGAAAAGGTTCCCGGACAGTTCAGGCCCCCTCCCCCCAGCGCGCGCCCAGCCGATGCGGCACCTCGAGATGGTCGAGCACGCGCGCGACCACGAAGTCCACGATGTCATCAATGCTCTTCGGCCGAAAATAGAACCCGGGGTTGGCCGGTAGTATCGTGGCCCCGGCCCGCGTCAGGGCAAGCATGTTCTCCAGATGAATGGCCGAATATGGCGTCTCGCGTATCACCAGTATCAGGGGACGGCGCTCCTTGAGTGCCACATCGGCGGCGCGGTCGATCAGGTCGTCACAGATGCCGTTGGCCACCGAAGCCAGAGTGCCGGTGGTGCAGGGACAGATCACCATGCCCCGGGGTGGATTGGTACCACTGGCCACCGGCGCCAGCCACTGTTGGCGCCCGAACACCTGCAACTGCCCTTCCGGGCAGTCGAAGTGACGGGTCAGGATCGCCTGGATCTCGGCGCTGACCGAGGGCAGTTGCAGCTCGGTCTCCATATTGATCACCACCTGCCCCGCCTGCGAGATCATCAACTGCACCTCGCGCCCGGCATCGAGCAGACACTCGATCAGCCGCAGTCCGTACTGCGCGCCCGACGCCCCGGTAATCGCAACTGCAATGGCCGGATTCATGCCACCTCCCGCTCCCTCAGCGCCGCCAGAATTCGTTCATGGATGCCCTCGAACCCCCCGTTGCTCATCACCAGCACGGTATCGCCCGGCCGGGCCATCGCCATCAGCCAGTCGATGATGGCCTGGGTCTGGTCAGCCACCTGCAGCTTCGGGCCCAACGCGCCCAGGGTGGCGCGGGCGTCCCAGCCCAGGTCCGGCGGCGCATAGACCTGGACGCTGTCGGCCTCGGCCAGAGAAGCAGCCAGGCGATCGGCCATCACCCCCATGCGCATGGTATTGGAGCGCGGCTCGAGCACTGCGTGGATCCGTCCTGTCCCGACCTGGGCCCGCAGCCCGGACAGGGTGGTCGCGATGGCGGTGGGATGGTGGGCGAAGTCGTCGAAGACCCGCACACCGTCGACCTCCCCACGCAGCTCCATGCGCCGCTTGACGTTCTCGAAGCGATTCAGGGCCTCGATCCCCCGCGAAGGCGGCACACCTGCATGGCGGGCGGCGGCCAGGGCGGCCAGGGCATTGGCCATGTTGTGCCGGCCGGTCAGCGACCAGTCGATCCGGCCGGCGACCTTACCCTCGCACACCACATCGAAACAGCTGCCATCAGCGCTCGCTACGGCAGCGTGCCAGGTGGCCTCGAATTCGGGGTCGAAGTGCTCGACCGGCGTCCAGCAGCCCATGTCCAGCACCTCGTGCAGATTGCCGTCGTTGAGCGGGCTGACGATCAGACCGTTGCCGGGCAGGGTCCGCACGAGGTGGTGAAACTGGCGCTGGATCGCCTCCAGATCATCGAAGATATCGGCATGGTCGAACTCCAGGTTGTTCATGATCAGGGTGCGCGGGTGGTAGTGAACGAACTTGGATCGCTTGTCGAAGAAGGCGGTGTCGTATTCGTCTGCCTCCACGACGAAGAAGGGGCTGCTGCCGGCGCGCGCCGAAAGCCCGAAGTTCTGCGGCACCCCGCCGATCAGAAAACCGGGTGCCAGCCCGGCGTCTTCGAGTATCCATGCCAGCATGCTGCTGGTGGTGGTCTTGCCATGGGTCCCTGCCACCCCCAGCACCCAGCGATCGGCCAGGACGTGCTCCGCCAGCCATTGGGGTCCGGAGGTATAGCGCAGGCCCTCGTCGAGCAGGTACTCCACCGCCGGATTGCCACGCGACAGGGCATTGCCCACTACGACCATGTCCGGGGCCGGTTGCAGATGTTCCGGCAGGTAGCCCTCCATCAGGCGTATGCCGGCCGCCTCCAGCTGGGTACTCATGGGAGGATAGACGTTGGCATCCGAGCCGGAGACCTGGTGGCCCAACTCGCGCGCAATCAGGGCGATGCCGCCCATGAAGGTGCCACAGATACCGAGGATGTGAATGTGCATCGGCGATCGACTCAGGGTGAATAAGTATTAACCCGGCATATTAGGTCGCCGGGTTAATAACCAGTTCGGGCGGCAACCACTGTGCAACCAGGCCGAGCAGGAACATTGTATAGGCGAAGGCGAGCAGGATCCCGAAGCCCAGCGAGATCTCCAACGCATGTCGCAGGATATGACCGAGCACCGCCAGCCCCCAGAAGAACAACGCCAGGTCGAGCAGATCGACCAGGCCGCCGATACCGGCAACGCCGGCGACCAAGCGATAGCCCAGCGCCAGGACACCCATCAGCGCGCTCGCACCCAGCAATGCGACGTAGGACTGCCGCCAGCGGGCGGCATGGCCGCGCACCTGCAGGGCCGCGAACAGCAGCGCCGCACTGACTCCCAGCTCCAGCACCTCGGCCCCCAGTGCGCGCCCTGCTCCGCCGAATATGGCCCGTCCCAGCAGTACGTTGACCACCAGGTTCAGGCCGATCAGTAGCGTCAGTACTCCCAGCGAGGAAGGCGCGTCCTGCGGCCCACGACGCAACAGCAACAGCTGCCAGAAATATTCTATCAATTGGCGCATGACGGGTTCGCAGCAATCATGCTGAGGAATCTACACGGCTCCGGGATGCTATGCTACGCATCCGTTCAGCTAGTCCGCCACCATCCACTGTCAACCGTTTTCGCCTACCCCCTTGCCAGACGAGATACAAGAACCACTGATCGACACCCGCGAGGCACTCGAAGCGCTGTGCATGCAGCTGCGTGGCAGCGAATGGCTGGCGG
This sequence comes from Chromatiales bacterium, assembly GCA_024762475.1. Lineage (GTDB taxonomy): Bacteria > Pseudomonadota > Gammaproteobacteria > Chromatiales > Chromatiaceae > MONJU. The sequence goes on from JANTHJ010000011.1 coordinate 20,798, forward strand.
TGGATACCGAGTTCATCCGCGAGCGCACCTATTATCCCAGGCTGTGCCTGATCCAGGTGAGCAATGGCGAGGTGGCAGCCTGCGTCGACCCGATCGTGCTCGGCGAGGATATCCAGCCGTTCCTCGACCTGTTGTTCGAAGGCAGCATTCTCAAGGTCTTCCATGCGGCCCGCCAGGATCTGGAGATCTTTTGGCACGACTGGGGGCGCTTTCCCCTGCCGCTGTTCGACACCCAGCCGGCCGCCGCGCTGCTGGGCCACGGCGACCAGATCGGCTATGCCAACCTGGTCAAGCAGGTACTCGGCGTCGAACTCCCCAAGGATCAATCACGCACCGACTGGTCGGCGCGCCCCCTGAACACCGACCAGATCCGCTATGCGCTGGACGACGTGATCTACCTCGGACAACTTTACCTGCAGATGCGCGGCAGCCTCTCCGACCGGGAACGCCTGCAGTGGCTGGCCGCCGACTTCGCCGAGCTGGCCAACCCGGCCACCTACGAGCCCGACCCCCGCGAGCTGTGGAAAAAGGTCAAGGGCCGCCAGCACCTGCGGGGCCGCCAACTGGCCGTCCTGCAGGCACTCGCCGCATGGCGGGAGAACCAGGCGCGCTCGCGCGACCTGCCCCGCAAGTGGGTGCTCAAGGACGACGTCATGATCGAGCTGTGCCGGCGCCTGCCGCGCAATCTCGAGGAACTGGCCAAAGTACGTGGTGTCGAGGCCGGCCTGGTGCGCAAGGAGGGCAAGACCGTTGTGGACCTCATCCAGAAGGCCGCCGCCCTGCCCAAGGACCAATGGCCGGTGGAAAAGCGCCGCCCCGCGCCCTTGACCCCGCAGCAGGAGGCCATGGTCGACTATCTCAGCGCTGCCCTGCGATTGCTGGCCGCCGAGCACCAGCTCTCGCCCCAGGCGATCGCCACCCACAAGGATCTGCAGAAGCTGGCGCGGGGGGAGAGTGATAGTTCCCTGCTCCATGGTTGGCGCAAGGCGTTGGCGGGCGAGCCGTTGATGGCGCTCCTGCGGGGCGAGACGCAGCTGCACAACGAGGGCGGGGAGCTGACATTGCAAGCAGAGGCCCCGCCTCGGTGATAATCCTGCCACTCGGCGCAAAACCTGACCTGTAAAATTGATCTGCATCAGGGGCCAGCCCCGGAACCTGGGGTTTAATCGCCTCTTCAAAGGGCAGCAAGGCCAGAAACTGGTGGAGTTATCGCAAGCGCATCGCCGAATCCTCAGCTGGATACTGATACTCGGCATTCTCTGCCAGCCCGTGCTCACCTACCTGGGCACCCCCAGGGCGGCGCATACCCTCCAGGGAATTACGGTGCTCGTGTGCACTCTGAGGGGAACACCCAAGGAAGTCCGGCTGGACCTGCCGCCCATCGACAGAGACGATGCCGCGGCGCCGGGCGAACCCTGTCCCGCCCTCGAACTGATCAAGATGGCCGGTATCGCATGGGCGCCCTCCCTGCCGGAGGTACCCGAGTGCGTCCTGTTTTCCGTTGCCCTGGTCGACCAAACCGCCAGGCAGTCCCATCGCCGTATTCACTTCTCGGCCTACGCATCGCGGGCGCCGCCTCTCGCCTGATTCAGCCTTCTGAATCAACCTTGAATCCTATCGCCATCGGCATGGCATCGCACCCGAGGGTGCGCCTGCCGATGGCTCGAGCGCGAGAGAATCGTTATGAAGTTTCGTCACACCCTCGTGGCGGCTGGAGTGCTGTGCACCCTGTCGCCCTACACCACCGCGGCCGACCGACTGGCGCCGGTGGAAGTCACGGCCACCTCCCCGCAACCGGGCAGCACCACGCTGCTCCCCTTCGAGCTGCCTCCGGCGAAGACGTCCGCCGACGCACTGCGCGCACTCCCGGGAATCTCGGGAAGCCGCAAGGGGGGCCATGGCACTGACCCGTCCATCCGTGGCCTTTCCGAAACCCGGCTGAACGTCCTGCTGGACGGCGCCTACGTGCACGGCGGATGCCCTAGCCGCATGGATCCGCCCACCTCTTACGCGCCATTGAGCACCTATGACGAGGTCACGATCATCCGCGGCGTGCAGACCCTCGAATATGGTGCCGGCGGCCCGGGTGGCACCATCTTGCTGGAACGATCGACCGAGCCCTTCGGCCCGGACGAGCCGGCGCGCGCACTGCTGGAAGGCGGATATCGCAGCAATGGCACCGCGTGGGACGCCACGGCAGACGTGGCCGACGGCAATCCGAACGGTTACCTAAGGGCGATCGGCCACCTCAGTCAGGCACACAATTATGAAGACGGATCCGGCAACAAGGTGCGCTCCAGCTATCGCGCGCGTGCCGGAACCTTCATCGCCGGTTGGACGCCGCGCGAGAACGAGCGCCTGGAATTGAGCGTCGAGCGTCAGGAAACCAAGGATATCCTGTTTCCCGGGCTGGGCATGGACGCGCCCTATGCCAATGACACCTCGGTTCGCCTGAAATACCGCAATACCGACCGGCCCGGTCCCTTCGCCAGCCTCAAGGCGGAGATCTACCGCACCGAGGTCGACCACCTGATGGACAACTACACCCTGCGCACGCCGGGGCCCATGCAGCTCGCCGCCCCTTCCACCTCCAATACCACGGGCGGCCGTGTTACAGCGGAGCTGACGTCCTCCCTGGGGCCGTGGAAGATGGGCCTGGACACTCAGCACAACGCCCGGGACGCGCGTCGGCAGACCAGGACGGGCACCCTGCAAAGTATCCTCTGGCCCGACGCGCGAATCTGGCAGGCCGGCCTGTTCGCTGAACTGACCCACCCACTCGGCAACAAGGACCGGCTGATCGCCGGCCTGCGTTTTGACCACGTGAAGGCCGAGGCGGATCGACAGAAAGTGAATACTGACCCTGCGGCAGCTGCCACCAGCAATGATGTACCGGCCAATCTTTATGCCAACCTCTATGGCACCACGGCAAGCGATCGCAACGAGAACAACCTGGGGGGACTGGTACGCTTCGAGCACGATCTGCCCGCCAATCGCGGCATGGTCTATGCCGGCCTGTCACGCACCGTGCGAACCGCAGATGCGACCGAACGCTATATTGCCGCGTGGATGATGGATCCCACCAAGGTGCGGGTAGGCAATCCTGCCCTCTCGCCGGAGAAACACCATCAGGCCGAGGCAGGTATTGCCTGGAAGGCAAAGAACTGGCGCGCGGATGCGTCGGTGTTTCTGAACAAGGTGAGCGACTACATCCTGCGCGACCGCAACACCTCGCGCAACGAGATTTATCGCAACGTGGACGCCACCCTCTATGGTGGCGAGTTCAACCTGGTCCGGCAGTGGTCACCCAACTGGAGCAGCACCCTGGGCGCCGCCTATGTACACGCACAGAACGATACCGACGGCCGACCGATTGCCCAGACCCCTCCCCTGGAAGGCAGCCTGTCGCTGGATTACCGGCAGGACCGGTTGGAGGCGGGAGCCCGATTGCGCGCGGCGGCCACCCAGACCCGGGTGGATCTCTACTCGTCGAGTGGCGTCCTGGGTGACGGTCGGGATGCCCGCAAGACCCCCGGCTGGGCCGTCGCGGACCTCTATGGACGCTATCGCGTAAACGATTCGCTAGAACTCGCTGCGGGCATCGACAACCTGCTCAACCACAGCTACGCCGAGCACCTAAACCTGGAAGACGGCGACGGCAACACGGTGCAGGTAAACGAGCCCGGCAGGTCGTTCTGGCTGAAGCTGTCGGCGGCCTTCTGATGGCAAGGGCCGGGCAGTGACACTGCCCGGCCGCGTCTCTGATCGCGATTCGAGCGAGTCGCTACTCAAAGATCGTCGAACCCCGCCTTGCAGAACCACTCTCTGGCCTTCTCTTCGTCGCGTTCGACGCCGTTGCCCTCGCGATACATCATGCCGAGTGTGGTCATAGCACCCTGGAGCCCCTGCTCCGCCGCCTTCTCGAACCACTCGATGGCCTTCTCGGGGTTCTGCTCCACGCATTCACCCTGCATGTACATAAAGGCGAGGCCATGCTGTGCCAGACCCAGACCCGCCTCGGCCGCTGCCTTCATGTATTTGTAGGCCAGCAATTCGTTCTCGACCATGCCCAGGCCGTTCTGCGCCATGATCGCCATGCGATACTGCGCCTCGGGATTGCCCGACTCCGCGAGCGGCCCCAGCAGGCTGGTCGCCGTGCTGAAGTGCTTGGCCTCGAAGGCCGCAATGCCGCTGCTGAGGTCCATATCGAGGACACCCTTGTTCTCTTCACTCATCGTCTTTTTTTCCTCTGCCCGGACCGATAATCTCCCGGCCGTATGGCAACCGTGTTTTCCACTTGCACGCAAAGCGCGTCGTTGCGGTCGTAAAACCCGTATTCGAACACCGGATCGGCATGTCTGCGAGCTGCCAGGCGTGTCGCGATAGCGTCGCGCTGGCCGGATTCGAAATCGAAGCGCAGCGTCAGATCGGTGCGTCCTTCGCGCCTGAAATCCAGCTTCATCGCCCGCGTCCAAACCTGGTGACCGGGAAAGACCCGGTCGCAGGCCAGAGCCGCCACCGGATCGGCCAGCGCGGCGATCGCACCACCGAACATGCCACCGCCCGGATTGCGGTTGAACCGGTTGAGCGGCAGCAGGATGCACACGTGCCGCCAATCGTCTTCCAGCACCAGCACCCGGATCGACATCGCATCAAACGGCGGAAACCACTCCAGCCGTTTCGCGGGGCTCACCCAGGGCAGACGCCTGAACCAGCTGGGTATCATCATCTCATCTCTCGCAAGACAGCTCTCCGCATCGATTGCGGGGTTAAGGAAGCCCTCTCGACGGCTCGTAGCGCCACCGAACCTTTTGCTATTCTGCGCCCTTGATCCCCACAGGCTCCACCCCCGCATGCAGACCTCCCTGGCCGACTTCATTCGCGATACCCCCGAAGGAAAGAGGGCCGAGCAGATCCTGCGCAACTGTGTGCACTGCGGCTTCTGCACCGCCACCTGTCCCACCTACCAATTGCTGGGGGATGAACTGGACGGACCGCGCGGCCGGATCTATCAAATCAAGCAGATCCTGGAGGGAGAGAGTCCCTCGGCGCACATCCGTGACCACCTGGACCGCTGCCTGGTCTGTCGCGCCTGCGAGACCACCTGTCCCTCCGGCGTGGAATACCATCACCTGCTGGACATCGGCCGCGAGACCCTGGGCCAACTCACTCCACGGTCCTTCCATGAGCGTCTGACACGGCGTGCCATGGTCTGGGTCTTCAGCGAGCCGCGACGCTTCGCTCCCCTGCTCGGCCTGGCGCGCCTGGTCAGGCCCGCCCTGCCTGCAACGCTGCGCAACAAGATCCTGCCTGCCCAACAACATGCAAGTCCTCAGCCGGGCCCTGCAAACGGGCGGAAAGCCCACCGCCGCATGTTGCTGCTCGACGGCTGTGTGCAGCCCGCCCTCGCGCCCCAGATCAACCAGGCGCTGAGCCTGCTGCTGGCCCGCCTCGGCGTCCACGCCCAGGTCGTTCCGCAGGCGGGCTGTTGCGGCGCCCTGCCCCAGCACCTGGATGAGCCGGAACGCGCCCGGGCCATGGCTCGTCGCAACATCGATGCGTGGCTGCCCGAACTCGACGCCGGTGCCGAGGCCCTGGTGGTGACCGCCAGCGGTTGTGGCGCCCACATCAAGGACTACCCCACCCTGCTGGCGGATGACCCCGCCTATGCAGAGGGCGCGCGCCGAATCGCCGAGAAGACCCATGACCCGGTGGAGATCCTGCTCGAGGAGGATCTGCGCAAGCTGCAGGCCGAGCCGCGCCAGGCCCGTGTGGCGGTGCATACCCCCTGCACCCTGCAGCACGGGCTCGGCCTGGGCGGGCGCCTCCGGGTGCTGCTGACAAAGTTGGGGTACCCGCTGGCGCAGACTACCGAAGACCACCTGTGCTGCGGCTCCGCCGGCACCTACTCCCTTACCCAGCCGCGTATCGCCGCGCAGCTGCGCAAACGCAAGCTGCAGGCGCTGCGCGTCGATTCACCCGACCTGATCGTGACCGCCAACATCGGGTGCCTGGGACACCTGCAGGACGAAGGTGGTGTGCCGGTGCTGCACTGGCTCAACCTGGTCGCGGAGGATCTGCCATCACCGCACGAATCCACTCTTGCCACTCCCTGAACAACTGTGCATGAGTCGCCGCAATGGCGATCCTTGGAGCGAGGCCGAGGTGTTCCATGGGGTGCTGGTCGAAGTCTTCGAACAGGCCGCCCGCACCGCCTGCCTCCTGCAGCACCAAACTCCCTGCGGCGTAGTCCCATAGCTTCTGCCCGCCATGCAGATAGACTTGCACGCGGCCTGCCGCCAGCCAGCACCAATCGAGCGCCACCGAACCAAAACTGCGTTGCGAGTGATAGGGCGCCCCCTTGGCAAGCGCGCGAACCAGGGACTCGGGCAGGCGCTTGAGGTCGACCATGGCCATGGCCTGACCGAGGGAACGGTCCTCGTCGTGCAGGCGTAGCGGGTCGCCGTTCAGCCAGGCGCCTTGGTCACGCAGGGCGCTGAACGACTCGTCCCGTATGGGATCGAGCACCACTCCCGCCTGCAGCCGCCCTTCGGCCAGCAGGGCCAGCGACACCCCAAAGAAAGGGATGCCCGAGGCGAAATTCGAGGTGCCGTCCAGCGGATCCAAGACCCACAGGTGATCCTCGCATTCGGGCATCAGACAGGACTGTCGGTCGGCGTTCATCTCTTCGCCGAGCAGGGCCACCTCCGGCCAGCGACGGCGCAGCTCCCCCTGCAGGCGCGTCTGCATCGAGAGGTCCGCATCGGTCACCAGGCTGCCATCGGCCTTGGTGCGCGCCTTCACCCGCTCAAAGCATGACAACAACTCCTCACGCGCGGCGACGCGCAATAGTGCCTCTACCTCTCTGAGGTCTTCAATGTCCATGCTTGATCACCTGTCAGGCTCCTGCGCCGGCAACATAGCATGTCCCTATCAAGGACGTGAAACCTCTGCCGTTAACGACGTAAAGGAACCTCTGATCGATTCTGGCGCAAGCAGATTGTGGTGAAAAATCGCCCGGCTCAAGGCATGGATTGCACGCAATCCCGCAGGGGATCCTCTCTCGCTTCGCGATTCACCTTGTAGCCCGCTGTTGCAAAGATCCGCAACCCGGAAATGGACGCTTTTGCGCTGCAGGATGGCGTGTCATGAATTGGTCACAGGCTCCTGAAACAGGGGCAATCCCGTATTGCCCTGACACCGGCCATGGCCTAGGCTTTGGCGTGTCACCAAACGGAACAACCACGTCCCGGGAACAAACGCATTGAATAACAAGACTGGAAGCAGGGATCAGCTGAAACACATTGCCTGGCTCGCCTGCCTGCTGCTGTTCGTCGCCACCGGCGCCTTCGCCACCGACCGCAAGCTACAGCGTGAACAATTCATCGCAGCCGAAAAGGCACTGCAGCGCAACGACCTGTCCGCGTACCGCAAACTCCGCGAACAGTTGCGCGACTACCCCCTGCTGCCCTATCTCGAACTGAAGGCATTGCGCGGCAGGCTGTCGAAGGCGGGCGACAAGGAGGTACAGCGGTTTCTCGAGCGATACGCGGGCACGCCGGTTGCCGACCTGCTGCGTCGGCCCTGGCTCGATCACTTGGCGCGCAACAAGCAGTGGCGACGTTACCTGAGCTTCTACCAGCCCCAGTCCAGCGTGCGCCGCCAGTGCCAGCACCTGCAGGCCCTGCTGGCGACTGGGCAGCGCGAGGCCGTATGGCCTGAGGCACGCCGGCTCTGGCTGCACGGCCGATCACGCCCCAAGGCCTGTGACCCGATCTTCAAGGCCTGGGAGGCCGCGGGCAAGCGTAACCGCAAGCTCACCTGGCAGCGCATAGATCTGGCCATGCGCGCCGGCCAGCTCAAGCTGGCAACCTACCTGGGCAAGGAACTTGGAAAGACAGATCGCGCCTGGCTGGATCGCTGGATCGCACTCTACCGAAAGCCGGAAAAGGCCCGTGAGCACGCCACCTTCGCTGAGCGTCACCCCTGGCGAGAGGCGATGCTGGCGCAGGCGGTTCAGCGTATGGCCAGGCGCGACGGACTCGCCGCGATCGCACTATGGCAGTCCGTCGAGGGGCGTTACCCGTTTTCCACGAAACAGCGCTATCAGGTGAAGCGCCGCATAGCGATGGCAGTGGAGCGCAAGGACGGCACGGCCGCCTATCGCTGGATCCTGTCCGTCAAGCCCGGCCCGCAAGATACCCGCCTACATACCGCGCGCCTGAATGCTGCGCTGCTGCGGCGCGACTGGAAACAACTGGTCAGAGACCTACCCGCATGGCCGGATAGCGAACGCCGCACCGAGCGTTGGCAGTACTGGTTCGCGCGGGCGCTGGACGGCGTCGGGCAGCAGGCGGAGGCGAAAAAGATGTTCCGCCAGCTCGCCCGGCATCGATCCTACTATGGTTTTCTCGCGGCCGACCGCGTGGATGCCCCCTATCATCTGATACACAAACGAACCCCTGCGGACAAAGGCCTGCTCGCCAACCTCAGGCGCGAATCCGGCATCCAGCGGGCCCTCGAGCTGCACGCACTACGACGTAACGTGGACGCCCGCCGGGAATGGCGCTATGCGACTCGCCAACTCGAAAAACCCTCGCTCAAGGCCGCTGCGCTTATCGCAGAGCGGGCCGATTGGCACGACCAGGCAATCTTTACGCTCGCCAAGACCGGTTACTGGGACGACCTGGAACTGCGTTTCCCCCTGCAGCACCGCAAGGTCGTATCCACCCAGGCGAAACAGAATGCACTCGACATGGCCTGGGTCTACGCAGTAATTCGCCAGGAGAGTGCCTTCATGCGCGATGCCCGATCCCGTGTGGGCGCACTCGGACTGATGCAACTGATGCCGGCTACCGCCCGGCAGGTCGCCCGTCACCAACTCGAGATCAAGCCGCCTCCACGCCGCCGGCTACTCGAACCATCACTCAACATTCGGTTGGGCAGCGCCTATCTCAGGGAGCTCAAGGAACAGCTGGAGGACAATCCGGTGCTCGCAACCGCCGCCTACAACGCAGGCCCTCACCGTGTGAACCGCTGGCTGCCGAAGGAGGGCCTGGAAGCCGATATCTGGGTGGAGCTGATCCCGTTCAACGAGACGCGTAAATACCTGCGACGGGTGATGAGCTATACCGTCATCTACGACAAACGCCTGGGACGCGAGCCGCGACGGCTCAAGGAACGCATGAAGCCGGTCGCCAGTCTGGCCGACCAGCGCGTGGCGGGCGCCTGATCAGGCGTTCCCGTTCGAGCCCTCCAGCATCATTGCGCGCGCCCGCTGCAGCTGCTCGGGCTGCATCCGCTGCACCAGGTGCCGGACATATTCTTCCGCACGCTTGTTACCGCCCGCTTGCGCCAGAGTGAGCCACTGCAGCGCCAGCACGTCATCGTTCTCGACATGCTTCCCCTCCATCAGCAATTTGCCCAGTGCGAACTGGGCGGAGGGCTCGCCGCGCTGGGCGGCGAGCTGATAATAGTGGATGGCCCGCAGCATGTCCGGTTCCACCCCGTGTTGCCCGAAACGGTACATAGTCGCCGCCACGTACTGTGCCTTGGCCGAGCCCTTGTCCGCAGCCAGCAGGTAGAGCTCGCGCGCCCGATCGTCGTCCATTTCCACGCCCGCACCGGAGGCATACATCCAGGCCAGCGTCAGCAGGGCTGTCTCGTGCCCCTGCCGCGCGGATTGCGTGAACCAGTGTTCCGCCCGAGTGTGATCGAGCGGCACGCCCTCGCCATTCCCGTATAGCATGCCCAGCCGGTACTGGGCCTCGGCATCGCCCGCTTCCGCCGCAGCCCGCAAGGCTTCCAGGGCTTGTGCCTGAGTGGCGGTCAATTGCTGCTCGGAATTGTCGTTCTGTGTCATTGTTCGGCCATCTCAACCAAGGATCTCCCGATTATCGCAGGGCGGGCGCGCCGAAAAGACCCGGCTGGGGATGGGTGAGATGCAAAGAACACGAAGCCGACCACGATGTACTGGCCGGGGAGGCTCTGATTAATCCCTCCCCCCGCTTGCGGGGGGAGGTGAAAAATCGAATTTTTCACTAGCCTGCCGTGCGCGCGGAAGTCCGCATTTCCCGCCGCGCGCGGGCGATGATCTCCGGATCGGTAACGACCTCGTAGTAGACGCGCCCCGAACGGTCGCCCTCGAGCAGGCGATCTCCCATCCACAAGGGAAGCGGGGTCTCGCGGATCACCAGCCAGTGGCTGCTGCCGGTCAGATCGAGGTAACGTCCCACATGGCAGACCTCGGCACGGTCGCCCTGTGGTCGACCAAGGGTGATCCGGCGCAATCTGAGTTCTGCTCCCAGCTGAAAGAAGGCGGCAGCCTCCAGTTCGATGCCATTCACGTTGTAACGCAGCACCCCGTCAGGGTCGTACTTTGAACTCTGATTCTCCCGCACCGGCACCGCCACCACTACCCGCTGCCCGGGGTCGAGTCGGTCTGAAAGGATCCGGCGCATGGTCGGATGGCAGGACGACAGCCGGTCGGCGCGGTTGATGGCCGGCGATATCATGATCCGGTGGCCTTCGTCATAGAGATAGGTTGGCGCCTCATTGGAGTAGGCAATGCCGACCCCCAGCACCAGTTCGGGCAGCCCCAGGGTCCGGCTTTCGGCGTTCTTTGCCTCGACCACCTCGAGCACCCGTTGCGCCAGGCCGCAGGCACGCGCCACCGCCAGGTGATCACGCGGCTGACCCTCGAACTCCATCAGCGAAAGGATCACTGCGTCCCCCTCGACAAACACCTTTTCCGCACCGAATGCGCGCAGCTGCTTGTTGATCGGGTCGTAGAGGTTGCGACTGAAGTAGGTGGCCGGATTGAGATTGCGCGCACGCATCTGCGCAGTAATCTCGGTAGAGCCTCGCACGTCCGCCTTGAGGACGACGTGGCCCACGACCCGCTGATCGGTTTCCTTGCTGCCGCGGCGGAAATCCTGCAGCAGATTGTTGGCTGCCGACATGGACAGGTCCTGCTGATCCTGCAGCAGGCGAATGTAATCCAGACCATTGTAAAGCCAGGTAGCCAGCTTCAGATGGTAGCGATAATCCACCAGTTCGCTGAAGAAGCTGGCCAGCATGCGCTGGCCAGCATGCCGACCGGTCAATTCCACCGCCTTGATGCGCTCCTCGATCAGGCGCACCACCGGGCGGGCGTCTTCCACGCCCGGCAGGGTCTGCAGGCGTCGAACCAGTTCGCGTCCGCGGATCTCGCCAGCCAGATAGTCGAATACCCAGTCGACTCCGCCCCGCAGCCCGAGGTTGGGATACACCGACTTGAGCAGAAAGGACGCGCGGATACGCGACATCAGGCCTGCTCTCTCGACACCCACCATCAGCTCCTTCATCTTCGCCCGCTGCAGGGTGATGAACTGGCGGCTGCTCCAAGGGCCCACCTGCGGCCAGGGCTCCACATCGCCCCCCAGCAACTGCAGGACCGCCTTGGCATTGTCGAACTCATGCGGCACCAGCATTGCCAGTTCGCCCTGATCGACCAGCAGGCCGGTACGCCTGAGTATTTCGGTGTGCCCCCGCAGCACCGAGTCTCCGGGCAATGCGCCCTCCTCCTGCAGTACCGAGTCTGCCGACAGTCCCAATTCGTCCGGCAACCACTCGGCCACTGCTTCAAAGAACAGCCGATTGAGCGTCTGGGCGTGCTCGTCGTTGCGCAGCACATGGGGATAATAGTTGAAGTAGTCCTCGTTCGACCCCAGCCCCCCGAGCTGCACCACCGGGTTGGCCAGCATGGCGCGCGACACCGGCCAGGACATGCCCATCACCGTCTTGCGCATCTTGCGCAGGTGGGAATCCTCCTGTCGCATCACCACGCGCATCACATCATGCAGCGTCCGGTATCGGATCGACTGCTCGTTGCGCGCCAGGATCACCACCTTGTCGTGCAGCTCCAGGCTGCGACCGCTGTACCGGCGAGCCGGCTGCGAGCGGGCATCCTCCAGTTCGCGACGCAACTCCTGAAGCTGGTGGTCCACCTGCTCGATCAGCAATCTGATCACCGCCAGCTGGAACAGCTGACAGGATTCAGGACGCGCCCTGGCACGGCTCTCGCGCAACACCAGGCGTGTGTTCTCAGAGTAGTTGCGGCGGAAGACCTCCGCCACGTCGAGATCGGGCGCCTTGGGGGCCTCGTCCCAGAAATAACGACGCACATCCTCGTTGAGGGTACTCCGGACCAGGGAAATGGCCGCGTCGATCAGCTCCGGATCCAGCGCCACATCGATGTGGGTGCTGTCCACCCCGCGCGGGAAACGTTCCAGGCGCAGGCGATGGAAGGCAGGCCTCGCCATACGCGACAGCACCGTCTTGCGATCCATCCGCGATCGCTGTTGGCCCAGCAGTAGCGATTTCATCGACTGCATATGTCTCCTTGCGGCCCAGCGGCTCCTCGCAGTCAGCTCCCCAACAGGGCAGCGATGATCCGGTCTTCCATTTCCGCTCGAATGGCCAGTTCCTCGCCCAAGCTGTTCAGATCATCACCCAACGCGTGCAGATCCAGCCGGTGGTCATTCGCGTCATACCTGTCATTGAACTCGACTGCGGCCTCGGTGGCCTCCGCGATGCGCGGGTACACCTCACGCGCCACCTCGATCACCCCCGTGCGCCGTTCGCGGCCGTTGATGATCCGTTCGTAGATCTCGAAGTGGGCAAAGGCCGAATAATCGACCAGAAGCTCGCAAAATCGCTGCAAGAGCTGGTCGAAATCATCTTCCTCGCCCTTGTCGAGGGGCTGGGCGCCCGCCAGCTTGCAAAACTTCACCACCAGCTGTTGTCGCTCCTCGAGCAACTTGTCGATCGTATCCCGCGTACCGGTGCGACGTTCCTGCCTGCCCGTGCTCATTTCTCCAATCCGTGTTCCATCCCCGCAATCAGACATCTACCACCTCGACCCGCATTTCGGTTTCCGACGCGACAAGGCATGGCCTAGAATCGCTTTGTACGCAAGTTTAACCTTAAATTCCTCAAAAGGTGTGCTGTGCAGGCATATGCGAAATTGCTGATGATCGGCTTGCTGCTGGGCCTGGCCGGCTCTGCCGCGCCGGCCACCACAGGCAGCCCCTTCATGGACATGATGCGCGGCATGGCGACGGGACTTGCCCTGCTCGGGCAAAACAGCAGCACCTCCCCAACCACCGTGTATCCACAGATCCAGGCGCTGCCGATTCCCGGCTATCCCCCATTTGCATCCGGCCTTCCCTGGGCACCGTCATTCCCTGGCCTGCCCCCCAACCTACCCTATGGGGCAAGCCCTTATGGCAGCACCCCCTGGCCGCCCCCCGCTCCTTATGCCGGGGGCGGCAACATACTGAGCAGGCTGCAGGGAGCCTGGGAAAGCAGCAACGGCAGCTTGCTCCTGGTGCGCAACAACATGGCGCGGCTCTATGTCTCGCGTGACCAGTATCAGGATCTCTATATCACTGCCGGTCCTCGCTATCTGTGGTTGCGGCCGGTCAGGGGCCAGAGTCCGACCCGCTATGAGCACCACATCTATCGGGACCGCATGGTACTGCGTGACGGACGCGGCAACAGCCTCGTCCTGCGCCGTTACAAGCCGAAGACGTCGGACGGGAATCTGCCTTGAGTCAAGGTGTCGCCTCCCGCTATAGTGGCGTCAACAGTCCCAGCAGAGTCACGACGGATGAAGTTCAGCAAGGTCGCCCTGCTCGGCGGTTCCGGGTTTGTCGGCCGCCATCTGACCCACCATCTCCACAACGCCGGCTATTCGTGCCGCGTGTTGACGCGCCGGGCCTTTCGGCACCCCGAGCTGCGCCTGAGCGCCGAGGTACGCGAAGTCGGCGACTACTCCGTGGAGCGGCTGACCGACGCCCTCGATGGCTGCGATGCGGCCATTAACCTGGTTGGCGTACTCAACGCTTCCCGGGACACCAGCTTTCGCAACGTGCATGTAGCCCTGACCGAGCGCCTGGTGGAGGCATGCCACCAGGCCGGGATCCATCGCCTGCTACACATGAGCGCCTTGCATGCCGACCAGGCCGCGGGTAGCAGCGAATATCTACGCACCAAGGGCGAGGGCGAGAATCGTGCCCACACCCTGGGCAAGCCAGACATCGCAGTCACCAGCTTTCAGCCTTCGGTCATCTTCGGCCCGGATGACAGCTTTTTGAATCGCTTTGCACAGTTGCTGAAGATCCCGGGACCACTGCCGCTGGCCTGCGCCAACACGCGCTTCGCGCCGGTCTACGTATGCGACGTGGCCGAGGCCTTCGTGCGCGCCCTGCCCGACCGCCACACCTTCGGCCAGCGTTATCAACTGTGTGGACCGGACGTCTATACATTGGAAGAAATCGTGCGTTTGATCGCCTACCACACCCGGCGCTACAAGGAGATCATCCGGCTACCCGATGGCCTGGCGCGGTTCCAGGCGACGGTTCTCCAATATGCCCCGGGCAAGCCGTTCACGCCGGACAATTTCCTTTCCTTGCAGACCGACAGCGTCTGTAACCGCAACGGCCTGCTCCAACTTGGGATCACACCCACCCCGATGGGCCCACTGGCCGAGGAATTCCTGCAGCAACACACCCGGGCCAACTGGTTCAACCGACTGCGCCGCTGGGCTCGCCGCGATCCAGCCGAGATACCACTCGAGGCCCTGGACGACTGAGGCTGGCTTCAAATCGGAAAGAACACCGCCGAGGCCACACTCTGAATCACGTTCTTGATGCGCCGGTTGCTGGCCTCGGCGACCACCTGCGCAAAATGATCGTGCAGCGCCACCAGCTTGCCGAACAGACGCTCGAAGCTGGCGTTGAAAGTCCCACCCGGTCCGGCACCGCCACTCAGCAACAGCGGCCGCCCCCGGGCATCCCGCCTGGCCCGCAGGCGCCAGGCCGCGATCTCGACATTGCGCGCGAGGTAGTAGATCTTCTGCGGATGATAGTCGTGCGACAGGTAGAAATCCCCCTCGCCACCATAGGCGGCGATGGCCATGCTGCGCAGCCCGTAGACGAAGGCCGCGACCCGGTCGCCGCGAAACCCTTCTGACAAGCCAAGCATGATCAGGTCGCCACCGCGTCGATTCTGCCACTGCACCGACAGGCGCCGGGGCGGGCTCCCCAGCAAGGCGCGCACCGCTGCCTCGCGCTCACCGAGGCCACGCCGCAGCTGGTCCGGGTTGCGGCGATAGAGTTTCTCGGCGAGCTCGCGCAGATAGCGCCGATGCTGGCGCACCGTGATCTCCGCCACCATATCGATATCGCCCTTCGCCACGTCCTGCAGACGAAAGTCGCGGACCTGCATGGCGCTCGGTGGCGGTGGACTCTGGCAGCCCGCCACGAACAACACGGCAAGGATCAGCCACTCACAGCGACGCACGCAGGTCCCTCAATGCAAATCCCCTGAGGGGACTCTCGATGGTGCGGGTGAAGCCGATCATCTTGAAGCGTTCTCCCATACCCGAGGGAAGAATCAATTGCTTGGCCGCCTGCAGCTGATCGATGCGATCACCCAAGGCCATCGCCCCGGTCTCGGCCAGCAGTTGGTCGAAGCCGCACCCTAGCAGGAATTGCGCCTGGGTCGTATAGCCGGCCAGCGTCAGCCCGCTCTCCACGCCCGCCTCTGCCACCGCCGAGAAATCCACACTGGCGGTGATGTCCTGCAAGCCGGGCAGCAGGAAGGGATCGTCGTGCGCCCGGTGCCGGAAGTGGCAGATCAGCGTCCCTGCATCGCGTTCCGGATGATAGTACTCGCGCTCGCTGTAGCCATAGTCGATCAGCAACAGGGCGCCGCACCCCATGAATTCGGCCACCGCCTGCATCCAGGGCCGCAACCGCAGGTTGATCTCGGAACTGTAGCCCGGTTCGAAGGCGCCCAGGCGGCCTGTGATGGCCTCCAGCGCCGGCACCAGACCTGGCGTGCGCGCTGCCGTCCACATCGGCCGGAAGCCCTCGCCCGTCCACTCGACCCCTTGTTCCTGCCACCCGTCATCGCCGACCCTGAAGCGCGAGACCGGCATTGCATCGAGCAACTCGTTGGCCAGCACCACGCCCCGCCAGCCGGGCTCGGGCAGCCTGTCGAGCCATTCCACCCGGTCGCTCAGCCCGGGAACCCGCTCCCGCAGGGTCGCCGCCTGACGCCTCTTCAGCTCGCCACTGAGCTCGAGGATCTGGTACCGCTCCGGCAGACAGTCGAGCTGCGCCAGGCGCGCGAGGATATGCGCCGCCATCACACCCGAACCGGCGCCGAACTCGAGCACACTGCCCCCTGACTGGGCCAGCACCTCGGCCACCTGGTTGGCCAGGCCGTGGCCGAACAGCGGGGACAGCTCCGGGGCGGTGACGAAATCGCCTGTCGCACCGAACTTGCGGGCGCCGTTCACATAGTAGCCGGCGCCAGGCGCGTACAGGGCCAGCTCCATATAGCGGTCGAAGGGGATAGACCCGCCCGCCGCCTCGATCGCATCGGCGATACAGGCGCGTGTGTGCTCGAGCTGAGCGACCTGATCGGGTGCCAGGACGGGTTGGGTCACGGGATCTCCAGGTACGTATTCGGGATCGGGCGAATCATTATATGCTTCGGACCCAATATGCTTCTGACCCACCGGCCCACCAAGAGGATCATTCCATGTCTCACTGCGAATACCGTCTCGATGGCAAGATCGCGCTGATCACCGGTGCCGCTGCGCGTATCGGCGCCCAGATCAGCCGCTTCCTGCACAGCGCCGGCTGTGATGTCATTCTCCACTATCGCCGCTCGGCCGATCGCACCGAGGCGCTTGCGGGCGAGCTCAACACCCAACGCCCGGACTCCGCCTTCACCCTGCAGGCGGACCTGGCGGACATGCAGGCCATCGATCCACTAGCGGCAGCGGCCCAGGCGGTGCGCGGTCACCTGGATATCCTGGTGAACAATGCCTCAAGCTACTACCCGACCCCGGTGGGCAGCGTCACCCAGGCGCAATGGGACGATCTTTTCGCCAGCAATGCCCGCGCACCCTTCTTCCTCGCCCAGGCACTGGCACCGACCCTCAGATCGCGACAGGGCTGCATCGTCAACCTGGTCGACATCCACGCCGAGCGCCCCAATGCGAACCACCCGGTCTACTCCATGGCCAAGGCGGCCAACGCCATGATGGTCAAGGCCCTGGCCAGGGATCTGGCACCCGAGGTACGGGTCAACGGCGTGGCCCCCGGTGCCGCCCTGTGGCCCGAGCACTACTTCGACGACCAGGACCGAATCGCCATTCTGGAGCGCATCCCACTGGGCAGGCCTGCCGGCGCCGAGGAGATCGCCGGGGCCGTGATGTTCATGATTGCGGGCACCGATTATGTCACCGGCCAGATTCTCGCCGTGGATGGCGGCCGCAGCGTGCAGCAGTAGCCATCCGACGCGGCGCTTTCACTCAGGTGGACTGGACCGCCCGGGCCTTACCTTCGAACTTCGCCCGGTAGCAGGCATTGTCCACCCGCCGCAGCAGGTCATCGAGGTTGGCGTCATCGGGCGACAGCAGCACGGTGCCGATACTGGCAGTGACGTTCAGCCGGGCTCCATCCTCCAGCGAAAAATCGGCCAGGGCCTTGCGCAGCTTTTCGGCCACTTCGGCGGCACCCGCCAGGGAGCAGTTCTCCAGCAACAACATGAACTCGTCTCCGCCGATCCGCGCCACCGTGTCACGCGAGCGGACCGCCGCCTGAAGTTGCTCGGCCACCGCCTGCAGGACCTCGTCCCCGACCAGGTGTCCCATGGTGTCGTTGACCCACTTGAAGTCGTCGAGGTCCAGCTGCATCAGGACGGCCTCGCCACCCTGACCCTTGATCCGTGCCTGCGCCTGACGCAGACGCTTGGAGAATTCGTGCCGATTTACCAGGCCGGTCAGGCTGTCGTGCTTGGCCAACCAGGCATAGGAATCGCCCCGCTTGCGCTCCCGCCAGGCCGCACTGACCACCAGTCCGGTAAAGGACAACAACCACAACAGTGAGATATTCAGGTACAGCGGCCCAAGACCAATCGCGCGCAGGTAATAGTCCGGCACCGCGAGTGACGACAGGATGATCGCCAGGACCGCCACCAGCCCGGTCAGCAACACGCCGAAATGGCCCTCGCGAATCGCCATGGCGGCCACCAATGGCATCATCAGATAGAGCATCAGCGACGACCGGATATCGCCAAGCCAATAGGAGCTGAGCCAGCCGAGGCCGGCCACCGGCAGAAAGACCAGCAGCGCATAGCCCAGAAAATCCTGATGGAACAGGAACTGGCGCCAGTCCCGCGTCGCCAATACCAGCCCACCCACCAACAGGAAGCCGGTGCTGTTACCCAGCCACCACAACAGCCACACCTGCCACGCATCCAGGGAGAGACTGCCGCTCAGCGCCATGCCTGCCACGCCGAGGGTCGCGCTGAACAAAGGCCCCAGCACCGCACCACCGAACACGAACCACAGAGTGCTACGCAACCCTCCCAGTTCCGTGATGCCTCGTGCCCGCAACAGGTACACCGGGACTGCTGCCTCCAGGAGGCTTCCGGTGGCCGCGAGCACGGCAGCCTCCAGCGGCACGCCTGCCCAGAGGGCGAGCAACAGCATGGCAGGGAAGATGCCCAGCAGGTAGCGCCTGCCGAAGCGGAAGGCGACGGCAAAGGCGAAACCCGAGGCCGGCCAGATGGGCGTGACACCGCTCTGCGCCGTCTGCAGCATCAGGCCCAGCATGCCCAACAGGGTGTAGCCCACGACAAAGCCGGCCAACTGCAGCCAGGCACGGGGCGAAGACATCCAGCGCGCGAATGAACGTTCGGGCAGCGGCATCAGGATGCCTGACCTCCCGAGCCACCATAGGGTCCGAGATCCACCTCCCTCATCTCGAGCCTGCCCTCCGGATCGAACTGTGCCCACAGGCGGGCATAGCTGGTGCCGAGCACCGGGTGGCACTCATCGCCGGCCACATCGGCGAGGGGACGCAGGACGAAGGCGTAGCGCGTGATCTCGTCGCGCGGCAGACGCAGCCCGTCCACCTCGCCGGTACGGTCACCATAGGTGAGAATATCGATATCCAGGGTGCGATCGCTGAACTTGCCGGCGTCGCGGCGACGACCGTTGCGCTCCTCGATGGCGCGCAACAGCGTCTGTATCTCTCCCGGCGGCAACTCGGTGCCGAACCCCGCCACCAGGTTGTAGAACGGGGCACCGGCAAAGCCCTCGGCCGGGGTCTCGTAGACCGGCGAGACCACCAGTTCGCCGAACGTGTCGCGCAGGGCCCTCAAGGCGGCCCGCACATGACGCTCGCGCTCGATATTGCTGCCGATGCTGACCCACACCCAGGTCATGATCCTAGAATCCTCGGTTGACCGCTATGAATGAAGCCTAAAACAATGAGTGGCATAAAGAACCGGGGTAATGCCGGACTCACCTGTTGGGTGAAGCGCGCTACGACCACCAGAGCACGCATCGCGCGGCCCCTGGCTGCGTTATAACTCGTTGGAATAGAGCAGCTATTCCGCCTCGTTATGCCTTGCCAGAAACCACGCGATACGCACGCTGGCGGCCGTCCAACTGAGGATTTTAGGATGATGGTGGCTGCCCCCGCTCGATGATCACGCCGACATCCATCGCCCCGCGGACCGCGCCCTGCTTGTTGAGGGTCAGGCGCAACCAGGGCACATCGAACTCCTCCATCACCAGCGCGGCGCAGCGTTCGGCCAGGGTCTCCACCAGCTGGAAGCGGCTCTCTCCGACAAAGGCGATCAGGCGCTTGGCCACCGCCTTGTAGTTCAGCGCATCCTCTATCGACTCGCTCTGTGCGGCGCGCGAGATATCGGCACCCATCTCCAGATCGAGAATCACCGTTTGGCGAGTCCGCCGTTCCCAGTCGTAGATACCAATAATGGTGTCGATGCGCAGACCGCGCAGGTACACGATATCCATTGACCCCTGCCAGACCTCAATCAATTTATTGCCAAAGGAACGAAAGGTTAGCATCTCGCCGCTGCCATGGCTTGACCTCTGGGTTCCCCAGTCCGGACAATGCAGCGCCATTCCGAACACACCCTCGACAATGCCAGACATCCTGCTCGTCATCGCTGCCTATCTTCTGGGATCCGTCTCCAGCGCCATCCTCGTCTGCCGGTTGCTCGGCCTGCCCGACCCGCGCACCCAGGGTTCGCACAACCCCGGCGCGACCAATGTGCTGCGGATCGGCGGCAAGAAGGCGGCGGCGATCACCCTGCTGGGCGATTCGCTGAAGGGATTGATCCCCATGCTGGCGGCACACTGGCTGGTGGTCTCGCCACTGGTGCTGGCACTGACCGGCATGGCGGCCTTTCTGGGCCATCTCTATCCGATCTTCTTCGGCTTCAAGGGCGGCAAGGGGGTGGCCACCGCCCTGGGAGTGCAGTTCGGCCTCTACTGGCCGATCGGCCTGGGCATCGCCCTGATCTGGCTGTTCGTCGCCAAGGTGCTGCGCATCTCCTCACTCGCCGCACTGATCTCGCAGGGACTGGCCCCGCTGGTCGTGTGGTGGTTCTGGCCTGCGCCAGAGCTGGTCGGCATGCAGGCCGTCATCACCCTGCTGCTGTTCTGGCGCCACCGCAGCAATATCCACAACCTGCTGACCGGGAAAGAGACAGCGATCGGCAGCGACAGCTGATCAGCTAATCTCCAGCCCCGGCAAGGCGGTCATGTCCCAGCGGGGATGGATGTCGAACGCCGCCGGCTCGCACTGCCCGGCCCGCAGGCGCTGCCAGCCCGCATAGGCGATCATCGCACCGTTGTCGGTGCATAGTTCCGGACGCGGATAATAGGCCCGCCCGCCCTGGCCGGCCAGCATCTCGGTCATCGCCTGACGCAGGCGCCGGTTGGCGCTGACCCCGCCGGCAAGGACCAGCGATCGACCGCCGGTCTTCTCCAGCGCGCGCCGACACTTGATCAGCAGGGTATCGACCACCGCATCCTCGAAGGCACGAGCGATATCCGCACGCAGCCGCGCCCGTGCCTGTTCGTCCAGGCCGCGGCTCTCCTTCTGCCAGGTGGTCAGGGCGAAGGTCTTCAGGCCGGAGAAGCTGAAATCCAATCCCGGCCGATCGGTCATTGGGCGGGGAAAGCGAAACCGTGCAGGATCCCCCTGCTCGGCCAGGCGCGCCAGGGCCGGGCCTCCCGGATATTCCAGCCCCAGCAGCTTGGCAGTCTTGTCGAAGGCCTCGCCTGCCGCGTCGTCCACCGATTCGCCGAGCAGACCGTAGCGCCCCACCCCTTCCACCTGCACCAGCTGGGTGTGACCGCCCGACACCAGCAGCGCCACAAAGGGAAAATCCGGCCGCGCCTCCTCAAGCATGGGCGCGAGCAGATGCCCTTCCATATGGTGCACCCCGACCGCCGGCACGCCCCAGCCCCAGGCGAGGCTGCGCCCGAAGGCGGCCCCGACCAGCAGCGCCCCGGCCAGCCCAGGGCCGGCGGTGTAGGCCACACCGCCGATGTCACGCCCCCCGACTCCGGCCCGATCGAGCAGTTCGGCCACCATGGGCGCGAGCTTGCGCACATGGTCACGCGAGGCCAGCTCCGGCACCACGCCACCGTAGTCGGCGTGCAGCGCCACCTGGCTGTAGACCGCATGCGCGAGGAGCCCCCGCTCGCCGTCATAGACGGCCACGCCGGTTTCGTCGCAGGAGGTCTCGATCCCCAGTACCCGTGTC
This sequence comes from Chromatiales bacterium, assembly GCA_024762475.1. Lineage (GTDB taxonomy): Bacteria > Pseudomonadota > Gammaproteobacteria > Chromatiales > Chromatiaceae > MONJU. The sequence goes on from JANTHJ010000011.1 coordinate 42,449, forward strand.
ATTGATCGTATTTTTGCATTTCTCATGGACTGGCAGTAGAATTCTGCGCCTTTCCGTCGACCCGCTTTGCGTGTGGACGGCGGAGCAAACAGACAGTCTACCGGGTTCAGAGCCCAGAGGAAGCAATGCCACACGTCCGCGTAAAAGAGAACGAGCCCTTCGAAGTCGCACTGCGCCGGTTCAAGCGCTCCTGCGAAAAGGCCGGCATCCTGGCCGAGGTACGTCGCCGCGAGTACTACGAAAAGCCCACTTGGGAGCGCAAGCGCAAGGCCGCTGCCGCCGTCAAGCGCTGGCAGAAGAAGATCTCCCGCGAATCCCGCAAGTTCGACCGTCCCTACTGAGCCGCATGTCGCTCAAGGGCCGCATCCAGGAAGACATGAAGGCCGCCATGAAGGCGGGGGACAAGTCGCGCCTGGGCGTGATCCGGCTGATCATGGCCGCGATCAAGCAGCGCGAGGTGGACGAGCGCATCGAGCTGAACGACGAGCAGGTGCTGGCGGTGCTCGACAAGATGGTCAAGCAGCGCCGTGACTCCATCAAGCAATACAGCGATGCCGGCCGCACCGACCTGGCCGATGCCGAACAGGCCGAGGTCGAGATCATCCAGGGCTACCTGCCGGCGGCCCTCAGCGACGAGGAAATCGCCGCGATCGTCGAACAGGCCATTGCCGATACCGGCGCCGCGTCCATGAAGGACATGGGCAAGGTCATGGGCAAGGTCAAGCCGCAGGTCCAGGGACGCGCCGACATGGGTGCTGTCTCGGCCCTGGTGAAGCAGAAACTCTCCTAAACAGGGTGTTGAAAAAGTCCTTCCATGGACCTTTTTCAACCACGGAAGCGAAAAATGCAATTTCCCGCTTCCTGACACCCTTCTAAACCTGCCGTTTCCCGCACACCCCTGTTAGTCTTTGCCCATGGCCGGCAAGATCCCGCAGCATTTCATCGACGAACTCCTCAGTCGCACCGACATCGTCGAGCTGATCAATCAGCGTGTCCCCCTCAAACGCGCGGGACGGGAATACCAGGCCTGCTGTCCCTTCCACGACGAGAAGACCCCCTCCTTCACTGTCAGCCCCAGCAAGCAGTTCTACCATTGCTTTGGCTGCGGGGCCCACGGTACGGCGCTCGGCTTTCTCATGGAATACGACCGCCTGAGCTTTCCCGAGGCGGTGGAGGAGCTGGCGGCGCGTCAGGGGATGCAGATTCCGCGTGAGATCAGCTTCGAGCAGGGACCGGACCACCGGCCGATCTACGAACTGCTGGAGCAGGTAAGCCACTTCTACCGCGAGCAGCTGCGGGAACATCCCGCATCGGGGCGCGCCCGCGACTATCTCCGCCAGCGCGGCCTGAACGAAGAGATCATCGAGGCCTATCGGCTCGGTTTCGCCCCACCGGGCTGGGACAATGTGCTTGCGCGGTTCGGCAGGGACGACAAGGCCCGCCAACTGCTCGATCAGGCGGGGCTGATCACCCGCAACGACGCCGGCAAGACCTACGACCGGCTGCGTGAGCGCATCATCTTCCCCATCCACGATGGCCGGGGACGGGTGATCGGCTTCGGCGGCCGCCTGTTGGGCGAAGGCACGCCCAAGTACCTCAACTCGCCGGAAACGCCGGTCTTCCACAAGGGGCGCGAGCTGTATGGGCTGTACCAGGCGCGCCAGGCGCACCGGGAGCTGGAGCGCATCCTGGTGGTCGAGGGCTATATGGACGTGGTGGCGCTGGCCCAGTTCGGCATCCGCAACGCGGTCGCCACGCTGGGCACTGCCACCACCGCCGAACACCTGAACAAGCTCTACCGTGCCAGCAATGAGGTGGTGTTCTGTTTCGACGGCGACCGGGCCGGCCGCAAGGCGGCATGGAAGGCCCTCGAGACCGCCCTGCCCCTGATGAAGGACGGTCGCCAGGCGCGGTTCCTGTTCCTTCCGGAGGGCGAGGATCCGGACACCCTGGTGCGCAAGATCGGCCAGCAGGCCTTTCTCGAGGAGGTACGCCAGGCGCAGCCGCTGTCCGAGTTCCTGTTTGCGCGGCTCGAGTCCCAGACCGATATGGACAGCATCGACGGACGCGCGCGCCTGGGAGAACTGGCGCGACCGTTGCTGGCCAAGCTGCCGGCGGGCACCTTTCGCCGGATGATGGAGCAGGCACTGGCGCAGCGGGTCGGTGTCGCGGTCGAGGTCCCACCGCCGGATACCGCAGCGCCCCGGCGTCCCGCACCGCGCCGGGCACGCCACCAGACGCCGGGCACCATGCCGCCGATGCGGCGTGCTATCGCTCTGCTTCTGCAATATCCCGAGGCGGCCCAGGCAGAGCTTCCACCCGGCTGGGAGGCGATCGAGCAGCCGGGCATCGAGGTGCTGCATGACCTGCTGACCCGGATTCGCAACCAGCCCGCGACCCACAGCGCCGCACTGGTGGAGGCCACCGCGGACGAGCGTCTGCGCGGCCATCTGGCGCAGTTGGCGGTGGCGGAGCTGGCGGTGCAGGACGACGCCGCCGACCAGCTATGCGGCATACTGTCCCGCCTGCTGGAAAAACAGCACGCAGAGCAACGAAATGCGCTCTTGAAATCGACCTCCCTATCCACCATGTCTGACGAAGAAAAACAAAGGCTTAGGGAACTTTACAGACGCTCTTGAGGCCTAATTTCCAGAGCTTCGCACCTGGCACGAACATGTCGGGCGCGCTATAATGCCTGATTCACTTCTGCCCGGCGGTATTTGCCGGAACGGAATATTCAACCTCCTGAGGATTTCCATGAACCAGGAACAGCAGGAAAAAAACAGCATTCGCGACCTGATTGCCAAGGGCAAGGAGCAGGGGTACCTCACCTATGCCGAGGTGAACGACCACCTGCCCGATTCCATTGTCGATCCCGAACAGATCGAGGATATCGTTCGCATCATCAACGATATGGGCATCTCGGTGCACGAGACGCCGCCGGAGCGCGATGAGACCACCCTGAGCGACAACGCCGTCTCCACCGACGACGATGCCGCCGAGGCGGCGGCGGCTGCGCTCGCCACGGTGGACAGCGAGTTCGGTCGCACCACCGACCCCGTACGCATGTACATGCGCGAAATGGGCACCGTAGAGCTGCTCACCCGCGAAGGCGAGCTCCGGATCGCCAAGCGCATCGAGGACGGCCTCAACCAGGTGGGCTATGCCATCGGCACCTTCCCACCGGCGGTGGCACACCTGCTCAAGCGCTTCGAAGATGTAAAGAACGAGGAGGCCCGCCTCTCCGACGTGGTGGCCGGCTTCAAGCTGCCCGACGTGGGTGACGAACCGCCGGTACCCCAGGTGAAGAGCGACGACGAGCCCGAAGACACGGGCATCGACCTGGAAGAGGTGGAGCAGAAGCGCAAGGCCCTGGAAAAGGCCTACAAGAGCTGGGTGCGCCTGCTCAACAAGGAAGGCAACACCGACAAGGCACGCAAGGCGGCGGAAAAGTGCGCCGAATGCATGATGGAGTTCCGCCTGGCGCCCGCGCTGTTCAACGAGCTGACCGGGATGCTGCGGGACGTGGTCAACCAGGTCCGTGCCCACGAGCGTACCGTCCTGGAGCTGTGCGTGAACGAGGCCGGCATGCCGCGCAAGCAGTTCATCACCTCGTTCCCCAAGAACGAGACCAATCTGGACTGGCTGGCAGATCAGCGCAAGAGCAAAGAGCCGTGGGCGGCCAAGCTCGAGCCACTGGCCGAAGAGATCGAACGCGCCCAGCGCAAGCTGGCCGAGATCGAACAGAACTGCCAGCTGAGCATCAGCGACATCAAGGAAACCAATCGCCGCATGTCGATTGGCGAGGCCAAGGCACGCCGCGCCAAGAAGGAGATGGTCGAGGCCAACCTGCGCCTGGTGATCTCGATCGCCAAGAAATACACCAACCGCGGGCTGCAGTTCCTGGATCTGATCCAGGAGGGCAACATCGGCCTGATGAAGGCCGTGGACAAGTTCGAGTACCGCCGCGGCTACAAGTTCTCGACCTATGCCACCTGGTGGATCCGCCAGGCCATCACCCGCTCCATTGCGGACCAGGCACGCACCATCCGGATCCCGGTGCACATGATCGAGACCATCAACAAGCTCAACCGGATCTCGCGCCAGATGATCCAGGAGATGGGGCGCGAACCCACGCCCGAGGAACTGGCCGAGCGGATGGAGATGCCCGAAGACAAGGTCCGCAAGGTGCTCAAGATCGCCAAGGAGCCGATCTCGATGGAGACGCCCATCGGCGACGACGAGGATTCGCACCTGGGCGATTTCATCGAGGATCAGTTGGCCATCTCCCCGGTGGAATCGGCCACCATGGAGAATCTGCGCGAGGCCACCCAGAACATGCTGGCCGGGCTCACCGCCCGCGAGGCCAAGGTGCTGCGCATGCGCTTCGGCATCGACATGAACACCGACCACACCCTCGAGGAGGTCGGCAAGCAGTTCGATGTCACCCGCGAACGCATCCGTCAGATAGAGGCCAAGGCGCTGCGCAAGCTGCGTCACCCGACCCGCTCGGAGAAATTGCGCTCCTTCCTCGACGGCGAGTGACAGAGCCAGGATGCTCAGCAAGACGGCCGGTTTTACCGGCCTTTTTGCTATCATGCGCTCCGCACTGATCCCACCCGGCCCTGGCCCCAGCCGCCAGGAATGATTTCAAGGGACGTTGACAGTTTATTGGGCCTATAGCTCAGTTGGTTAGAGCAGGGGACTCATAATCCCTTGGTCCCAGGTTCGAGTCCTGGTGGGCCCACCACTTCCCTTATAAGTCATAGCCTTACGGCACATGCGCCGGGGGGGCTATGGGTCCTTTGGTGGATACGCATAGTTGCCTGTACATGTGAGGCATCGGGCCACCCTCAGGCCGCGCTTCCGGAATCGCTCCCTGCCCTACCCCATGACACCAAAAGTCGCCATCTCTGCTCCTCTCCCCGAAGATCTACCGTGCGTAATGCCACGGCCATGCCCCGGAGAAATGGGCAACGCTCTGAGCCACTCTCGGGGTGGTGACCGGCTTGGGATGCCGGCAGGAAAAGAGACAAGGCAGCGGAGAATCTGAAATCCTGCAAACGTGATGGACAGATGCTTATCAATCGATCGGGGCCATAACACCCATGTCCTTGGTGACTTCGACTTGCCTGACAGAGTAAGTGGCTGGGTCTCTTACGCGACCAAAAGAGACCGAAGCAGCCGTTTGGTTCTTTTCCAGCAACTTCTCTTAGCGACCCACAAGAGACATTCGCGCCGCCCACGCCCGTGTGTCAGAAAATTTTACACGATACAAATTGCTGAGCAATTTGATTTGAAGTATGGCATTGTTTTATATGTATATTTCTACAATGGCATAAATATTGCTTGACATTCTTAGATTTAGAGCAAATATGGGGGCCCATATAATGAAACCACTGATGAAGTTCTTCGTGCTGTACCTTATCTTGGGTAGTATTCAGGTACAGGCAGCCTTTATTAAAGTAGACATCAGTTCTATCGTGAATTCAGATCTGCATGACTATACTAGCGGTTTAAATTACCCTGCTCCGGGAATCGTCAATATCGGTGGTACGCCATTCGAATTAGCCGATGGTGGAAACGGCCATGCCTGGGTTGCCGGCGGTCTGCAAGCCGCATCATCTGTTTACACTTTGGGTGGTCTGAACATTTCCAATGCCGTAACCATGCATGCCCTGATTAATTCAGCCTGGGGCACATGTGGTCAGGATGTCGGTACACTGGAAGCTTCGGGTGGAAGTTCAACCAGTTTTACGCTGACTGAAGGTAAGAACGTCCGTGATCACTTTCAAGGCGGTTTCTGCAACACAGTAACTGACGCCGTGGCAACGGCCAATTACCCTGGCGGCATCCGGTTCGACGCCTACAGTTTTGATGTTTCTTCGATCAGCGGACCTTTAACAAGTGTCAAGTTTACTAATTTCGGCCAAGGAGTCTCCAACGGCTCGCCCTTTCTAGCAGCTTTGACCGTTGAAGTAAGTTCTGCCCCAGAACCCACCACACTCGCATTGATGAGCCTCGGCCTAGCCGGTATCGGCTACAGACGGCATCGCAGTAAGACTGCCGCATAAATTACCGAGGGCTATCAACGCAGCCCCGTCATGGTTCGCCTTGGCGGGGTTTTTCATGCTGCACGAATGTCTCTTGTTGTCCGGACATCGACCGGTGAACGACCGGTATTGGTCGCTCACCGTGCCTGACAGCATCAGATCTCGATACGTTCTGCCATCTCCAGCGCATCGTGTACCTCGACGCCAAGGTACCTTACCGTGCTCTCGAGTTTCGTGTGTCCAAGCAGTAGCTGGACAGCGCGAAGGTTCTTGGTGCGCTTGTAGATCAGGCTGGCCTTCGTACGCCGAAGCGAATGGGTGCCATAGACGGAAGGGTTGATTCCAATCATCCCTACCCAGGCCTTTAGGATCCTGGCGTACTGACGAGTCGTAATATGGGCTCCATGAAGGCATCGGCTGGGAAAGAGTCAGGTGTCACCGGTGAGTCCGGCTCTGGAAACCCACTGCTGCACCGCCTCTCGCGTTTGTTCCATGATCTCGAAACGGACAGGCATGCCGGTCTTCTGTTGTATGACCGAGGCACGAGACATCACGGCTCCGGAGCGCATTACGTCACTGGTTCGCAACTTGACGATATCGCAGGCACGCAGCTTGCTATCGATAGCCAGGTTGAACAAAGCCAGGTCGCGGGTACGGCCCTTGATTTTCAGTAAGGTCCGGATGGACCAGATTTCCTGGGGCTTCAGGGGTGGTTTTTGTCCGGTCATCCTTCCCTTGTTCCATGGCGCATGGGGAGGTGGGTTGGTTTTGGAGTGGGCAAAGGGTTGCATGGGAATTCCTCCTTTCTCAAGGGGTGGAATTCCAAGTATGGTGCTTCCTGCATAACATGCCTGCATTCCCGGTCGAAACATAAGTTTGCAGAGATCGCTGCCACGTTCATGTGGTTGATTTCGCCGGCATAATCAATCAGATACGATCCATAACGGGCGGCCGCCACCAAGCTGCTCGGCACCAGTTAAACTAGCCCTCACGGATAGTCACATTTATCCTTGGATCGGAACCACACAGGTCACCGGGTGATCAGGCTGCCACTACCTGAGAACCAGATAAGGAGGCGACACCATGCAACCGGCCAAACAGGACGCATTGGATACAATCAACAAACTGCCCGATGACGCCGACATGGACGAAATCATGTACCGGCTCTATGTGCTGGATAAGATTCGCAAGGGTCAAGAGGCCGCCAATCAAGGCAAAACCGTCACCAGTGAGGAGCTCAAGCGCGAGATCGACACATGGTGACCTGGTCAGATCCGGCCAAGGTTGATCTGCGAGCTATCCATGACTTTATTGCCCACGACTCAACACACTACGCCAAGAAGGTTACCCAAGACATCGCGGCTAAACCGGATATCCTCGACAACTTGCCACGTATGGGCAAGATAGTACCGGAACTTGACAACGAAGCGATCCGGGAGCTGTCGCTCTATTCCTATCGCATCCTCTACGAAATCAGGGAGCCCGATGTCGTTGTGCTGGCGGTAATTCATAAGCGAAGGAATTTGCAGCCGGAGACGGTTG
>JANTHJ010000012.1 GCA_024762475.1 Chromatiales bacterium
GGCCCCGGCAGGATGTACGGACTCCAGGGTGGCCAGGGCATGCCGATGATGAGTGGCCCCGGCAGGATGTACGGACCCCAGGGTGGCCAGGGCATGCCGATGATGGGCGGCCCCGGCAGGATGCGCGGGCCCCAGGGTGGCCAGGGCATGCCGATGATGGGTGGCCCCGGCAGGATGCGCGGGCCCCAGGGTGGCCAGGGCATGCCGATGATGGGTGGCCCCGGCAGGATGCGCGGGCCCCAGGGTGGCCCGGGCATGCCGGCCATGGACAAAGCACCTGTCCCTACGGAGGCGCCAGCGCAGAAAGAAATGCATCCGAACCAAGGAGAGACGGATGCCTCCCAGGATGCTTCGGTGATGAAACAAATGCATCCGGAAAACCGCTGAGAGTCCCGGGTCGTGCCGGAACCTTGCGGTCCGGTATACCGTCGTTTCCGGACTGTTTCGCCGGCACGATCCGCACGGTCTACTGCTCTTTTCTTGGCCAATTACTGACTGGTTGGCTAAACTGAATACAGCAAAAATATTTGTGACATCGACCGATGGGGGACATTGTCTATGCCGGCCTTGGGGTTTTCTGGAACTCGCTTTGCCCCGCTGCTGCTGGGAGCCAGCCTCTTGGCCCATGCGGCACCGCAACACGACGATCATCCGGCGAGCGCCATTCCGGTCCAGACCGAAGGTCCCAGCGTGGTGCGGGTCGACCATGTCATTGTCCAACCCGGTAAAGGTGGCTTACGGCTTACAGGGCACTTGCATCGGCCCTATTCCCGCCGAAATCAGATCCGCGGCCATTATCACGTAACGGCATACGATAGCGGGGATGCCATTCTTGCAAGCAAGATCTATCGGTGGGGCCGCACGCCCTTCAGGTCACGTCTGCTGCATTTCACGATCGACCTGCCCATAAACCCCGATACCGCCAAGTCGATTTCGATCGTTCATCATTACGAAGGGGAACGCACTGGCTGATCATCTAGCCGTAGTCTTCCCTCGCCTTGCGGCAACGATGGAGGGTGCGGGGTGCTACAAGTGAAAGATCGAGGAACATGACCATGCAGGATCCCCAGCGGCTCCGGCAGCGGTACCAGTCGATACGAGCCCTCTCCGAGCACATCTGCGCTCCCCTCGAAATCGAGGACTATCAGATCCAGTCGATCGTCGAGACCAGCCCGCCGAAGTGGCACCTGGCGCATGTGACCTGGTTTTTTGAGACCTTCGTGCTCACCGCATATCTCGACGGCTACCGACCCTATCACCCGGTCTTCGAACACCTGTTCAATTCCTATTACGAGACCCTGGGCAACGCCTACCCGCGACCCAAGCGGGGCCTGCTGGCTCGCCCGACGGTGCCCGAGGTATACGCCTATCGCAAGGCCATCGATGCCGCCATGGATACCCTGTTCGATCGCTTGCAGCAGGATCCGGATGCGCAGCTGCTGGCGCTGATCGAACTCGGGCTGAACCATGAGCAGCAACACCAGGAGTTGTTGTACATGGACATCAAGTACAACTTCTCGGTGAATCCGCTCAGGCCGGCCTATCGTGACGACCTGCCCGACCGCGGGGATATGGGGGCAACTCTTCTTGAATGGCGGGAACAGCCCGGTGGCGTATACGAAATCGGTCATGATCCCGACGGTGGAGCCTTTTGCTATGACAACGAGTCCCCTCGCCATCCGCATTACCTGGCAGACTTTCTGATGGCCGGCCGGCTCGTCACCAACAAAGAGTACCTCGCCTTCATTGAGGACGAAGGCTACCAGCGGAGCGATCTGTGGTTGGCGGATGGCTGGACGCATATCAATCGCTACGATTGGAGACACCCGATGTACTGGGAGCCTGATGGCGAAGGCGGCTGGCTGGAGATGACCTTGGGTGGATTGCGCCCCTGGCGGCCGGATGATCCCGTTTCTCATGTCAGCTATTTCGAGGCCGATGCCTACGCCCGCTGGGCCGGACGGCGACTGCCTACCGAGGCCGAGCTGGAGGTGGTCCTGGAAAAGATGCCGGTGTATGGAAACTTCGCCGAAGAAGGCGTGTTACATCCGGCCCCGGCGACCAAAGATGGGCAATGGTTCGGCGACCTTTGGCGCTGGAGCGCCACCGCCTATCATCCCTACCCGGGTTTCCGGCCGTATGCCGGCTCTGCTGGGGAATACAATGGAAAATTCATGAGCAACCAGATGGTGCTGCGCGGTGGCTGTTGTGTCACGCCAAGGGATCACGTGCGCGCCAGCTATCGCAATTTCTTCTATCCCCATGATCGCTGGCAGTTCAGTGGAATCCAGCTGGCGGACAGTCCTGCGTGAAACACGGAAAGCACCCTTGAGTCTCTACTTTCACGACTACCGCCCGGAGACGGAAGATCTGCTGAAAGCGGTCATCCGCGGCCTGGCGCAGGAGCCAAAGCGGCTCCACCCCAAGTTTTTCTATGACGAGGCCGGTTCGAAGATCTTCGAGGCGATCTGTGAACAGCCCGAGTACTACCTTCCCAGGGTGGAGCAGCGCATCTATGCGGACAACGCCGAAGAGATAGCCGCGCATCTTGGCAGGCATCGCCCGCTGATCGAACCGGGCGCCGGCAATGGCGTGAAAGTGCGCTTCCTCTTGGATCGGATGGCACCGAGCCTGTATGCGCCGATGGACATCTCTGCCGCGCACCTCAAGGCCTCAGCCGCGCGATTGGCGTGCGACTATCCGAACATTCCTATCCACGCTGTATGCGTCGATCACACCGGTGAATATGAGCTCCCGGATGAGATTCCAACGAAAGAACGGATCTTTTTCTATCCAGGCTCCAGCCTTGGCAACTTCTCGCCTGCCGAGGCCATCCACTTTCTGAGCGACCTGCGGGACAAGGCCGGAGACGATGGTCTGCTGCTGATCGGCATAGACACCAAGAAGGACTCCGATGTACTGGACCGCGCCTACAACGATGCGGCCGGCGCGACGGCCGCGTTCAACCTGAACCTTCTGGAACGCATCCGCAACCAACTCGACACGGATCTCGACCCCGCCAGGTTCGAGCACCATGCCTTTTACAATCGGGAACTGGGACGGGTCGAGATGCACCTGCGCTGCGTGCGAGGCCACGCACTCAGGGTCAATGGCCAGAGCTTCCACTTCGAGTCCGGTGAGACCATCCACACAGAGAATTCGTACAAGTACAGTCCGGATGAATTCTTGATTCTGGCCAAAGCGGCCGGATGGGAGGGTGAGGCGCTATGGCTGGATGCCGATAGACAGTTCAGTGTTCATCTGCTCCGCTCTGACTAAGAGGGCACATCCCTGTGCCGTATTCGGGCTTTCAATAACCTGGGGCAATAATTAACAGCCGACGATAGCGGCCTGCACACCCAACCCGCGGATATGCTCCAGGACTTGCCGGGTGCGCGTCTGTCTCCGGTCGTATCCCACTGTCAGGATATAGGGTTCTCGGTGTGAAAAATCTGCCGAGACGACGCCGTCCACACGTTCTATCGCGTCGATCATTTCGGCGGCCGCGCGTTCATCGCCCAGTCCCCTGACCCAGACGATGGCGAAACAGGCGCTGGCAACTCCCTCGGTTGGCGCTCCGCGGGTATCCACGACATAGGCTGTACTGGCTTGGTGCGTTTGCATGATCCTTCTCCTCATTTGACGGTACGGCTGTTTGCCGTTCTCCCAGTGACGGGATACCCGGCGGCTTGGGTTTTAGTGTAGTCAGTGGCCGCGCAGCGCCTATGGCGAAATATCGCAAACAGAACGTGCATAATTCGCAAACCCTTGTAGGCCTATTCCCACGCCACGACGCAATGGGTGCCCCGGGGCGCTAGGGAAGGTCTGATTAATCCCTCCCCCCGCTTGCGGGGGGAGCTTGGGAGGGGGATAAACCGTTGTTTGAACTCTTCCTCCCCGGGCCCCTGTCGCTCCACTCCTCCCCCACAAGTGGGGGAGGTGAAAAATCGCATTTATTTGAGATTTTCCCTGGGAAGCCTTGGGATTGCATCAGCTGCCCCCATGTTGCATTCGAGCTCGCCGAGCAACGCCATCATTTCAAACAGGAGGCCCAGATGCGCACACTGAAACCGATGCTGCTGGCACTTTCGTTGACCCTTCCCGTGGCCATTGCCCAGGCGGCAGAGCCGGCCAAGGCGCCCACCCCGTCGCAGAACGCGACGGCACCTGACGCCTCTCGCGGCGCCCATCTGGGCGTGGCAGTGAACAGCGTCCCGCCCCCGTTGGCTGCGCAGTTACCCGCCGATGTCCCTCGTGGCCAAGGGTTGATGGTACTTCGAGTGCAGCCCGGTTCGCCGGCGGCCAAGGCGGGTCTGCAGCCCTATGACGTACTGCTCAGCTATGACGACCAACGCCTGTTCTCACCCGAGCAACTAGCCCGCCTGGTGGCGAATGACCAGCCGGGACGCCAGGTTCACCTCAAGGTCGTACGAGGCGGCCAGGCCAAGGATGTGACCGTGACCCTGGCCAAGGGTGCTCCGCGCATGGCACGACCCTACTCCCCGATGCGCGCCCCGTGGGCGGGTGCGGTCCCACAGATGCCACGGCTGCATCGGCCAACGCCCCCTTCTGCCTCCGGTCGGGCAGCACCCATCGTGCGCGAGGTCTTCGAGTCACTCGCGGTGGAAAGGCTGCCGGACGGACGCTATCGCGCGGCCATCAAGTACAAGGGGCCGGACGGGAAGAGCCAAAGCTTCAAGTTCGAGGGCTCGCGCGAAGAAATCCAGCAACAGATCCGCGAGTCCAAAGAGCTTCCAACGCCAGCCCGCCACCAGTTGCTGAACGCCATCGGAATGGCCGATCGTCCGCCCTTTCCCGAGTTCGGCAGGCCGCTCAACTTCGACGAGCTGATGCGGCTATGGCAGCGAGGCGGCTGGGCGCAATGAGGGGATGCATCGGTTAGTCCCATGAGGGGGTGGCCCACACCCCTGATCATGGAACGATGACGACCGACCGGACTACGCATTATCGGAATGAATTCCGACCTGCCCCGAGTTGTAGGTCGGGCTTCAGCCCGACGAGGTTGCGTAGGATGCGGTGAGCGCCGCGAACCGCATCAGAGACGGCTGGAGCCCGTATTCCACACCATGGCCCTCTCGATGATCAGGGCCGGGGGCATATTTCGATTCCCCGGCCCTGGATGAGATTGACTAGTCCTCTGGTACGCCCTGCCAGAGCATTTCATAGCCGACCTCGTAAGTGTTGTCACAGAACTCCGCCAGGCGAGAGAATTTTTCTTTGAACAGCTTGTCGGCGTGCGATTTTTCATGTTGCTCAAAGGACTGCCAGTAGGTCACGATGACGATATCGCCAAGGTTCTGCTGGACGCGTTTGTTGACCTTGTCATCGGGGCTGGCGACCGAACCTTCCTCTGAGATGAACCCCGCGTTGCGATAAACCTGACCGCCGATAAAGCCACCATTGTCATCGCCATAGTTGTTCTTGACGACATTGCACATCTCCCCGAGTACGAGCTCGACATCCTCGATGGTCACGCCTTCCTTGAGGTCGACGACGTTGAAGAGCATGACACAGCCAAAGGGGATTTCTATGGGGTGAAACATGATGACTCCTTGTTCGTTGGTTGGGCGGAAACCTGTTTAGATAAGCCTTGAATGAGGCCATCGTGGACCTTTCAAAGGACGCGTCCCCGCAGACCAGGCGCCCGCGGGGTTTTCGCAGTCTATCAGCCCTTCCGAACCTTCCCGCATGAAATAGCCTTGCATTTGACCGGAGATTCAGCCTGGCTTTGATCCTGGTCACTGGCCTTTTTTCTTGGGTCGCTAATAATTACAAATGGTGCGTTCGACCACGCGACAGCCCTGTCAAGGAGGTGCCTTCATGAAACTCAACAGAATCCTCGTCCTGGCCGCAACCACGGTCGTGATCTATCTGCCAACCACTGCCGGCGCCTTTGGCTTCGGCATGTCAAAGTACGAATACCCGCCAGGCCCGTGGGGGCCCTATCCTCCTTACGCCCCGGTGCCAGCGCAGGGATCGGCGCCCCAGGGTGCGCCCCCCCAAGCGCGTTCGCCCTATCCACCCCGCCCCTATGGCCTGCCTCCCAACGCGCGTGACGTCAAGGCCATGTGGGGTAGCGGTCCGACCATGAGCTGGGGGCACAAGTTCAAGCATGAGCCGCCGAAGCCGCCCCAATGGCGCTATACCAAGGACTGGGTCTACACGAGCCCCTATAGCGAAGGCCCCTCCTCGCAGAAGGCTCAACAGTCGCCTTCGGAAGATCCCTGGCAAAGGCCACCGGAAAGATAGAGGCGCACTCGGCGCGGCCTCGGCCGGGGCCGTCGCCGGTCACGTGAGCTGGGCGACGATTACGTCCAGTGCCTCCGTGAGCATCCGACACCTTTCGGGATCAAGGGCGTCGGGATGGGGCGACCCGAAATCACCCACATCATTGTCGGAGTATTGGCCCGATACGGACGAGAAGGCCTCTTCCGTCGCCAGCCTTGCGAGGATGTCCCCGCCGATGCGGACATCTTTTCCTGCCAGACCGAATCCTTCCCGCACCATCTTTGTGCCCAGGAGCGAGCCAGGATTGACCGCGATGAATGCCGGTGCCCCCTCACCCAGGGTGCGCGCCAGGTGGAAGGTCCACATGATCAAGGCCAGCTTGCTTTGGGCATAGGCTGACATGTCCGAAAGGGTGCCAGGGTGCTGCAGGGCCTGCAGATCCACTGGCTCCTGGGCGGCAGAAGCGACATTGATCACCCGGCCGGCATGGTCCATCGAGGGCAACAGCCTGCGGGTCAGCAGGTAGGGCGCGATGGTGTTGACCAGAAGACGGAGGTCCCAGCCATGCCTGGTGCTCGGATCCGGCCCCTTGAGGACGCCGGCGTTGTTGATCAGCGCGTCCAGTCTGGTGTGATCACGCGTCACGGCCGCGGCCAGATTCTCTACCTCCTCCGGGGCCGAGAGATCGGCGAGATAGGCCTCCGGCGAACAGTTCGGCGATTCTTCCCGAAGGCGAGCGGCCGCGGCTTCGAGTCGTCTCTGATTCCTGCCGTGCAGCAGAATCTTGTGTCCCTGCGCGGCCAGCAGCGTGGCCGCATCCAGGCCTATGCCGTCTGTCGAGCCGGTGATGAGAATAGTCTTTGACATGGCTACTCACTGAGGTTGCTTTCGACACGACCGCTATCATGCCAGCCATCGGGCAAGTTCTCATTCGATGTTTCTCGGCCAAGCGTGCCCATTTGCATAGGGACCGCCAGCTGACAGAGAATGGAGTCGACCCTTCGAAGGAGCAATTGAGATGTGGAAGACGCTGGCCTGTATCGGACGAAGCCGCCTTTATTGGTTCGGGCTGGTCATGCTGTCACTGGCCTTCGAGGGGGTCGCTCTGTACTTCCAGTATGTGAAAGAAACCTATCCCTGCGCACTGTGTATCCACATGCGCCTTTGGATCGTGGGCCTGTTGGCCGTGGCGATCTTGGCCTGGCTGTTGCGACGCTGGGCGGTCGCGACGACCATTGGTCATCTCCTGGTGCTGGTCATATCCGGCGGAATGACCTGGACCGCCTGGCAGTTGCTCGGGACCGAGCGCGGTTTCCTGGTCAGTGAATGCGGCTTCGATCTGGGTCTGCCGGCGTGGTTCGCTCCGGACAAGTGGTTTCCCGCCCTGTTCGAGGTTCAGGACATGTGTGGCTACACCCCCGAATTGTTGTTCGGCATCACCATGGCGGAGGCACTCATAGTGATCTCGGTGGGACTGCTGCTATGGACTCTTGCCTTGCTGATCGCAGCGATCAAGCCTGGCGGCTCACGAGACTGCTGATGTCTATTGCACCAGGTGACCAATAACCGGTGTCGGGTCCGGTGGATGCACAGCAACCGTGCGGTGTAAATCCTCCTGCTTGAAAAAAGGCGGGCCTTTGCCTTTCGCTCCATATCCGGCAGAAACAGCAGGCCGTTACTGGATTCTACGATCGAAGATTTCCTCCCCGAGGCGGCTGATCACCAGCGAAACTCAAGGCGCCGGATGTACTACCAGGACGTCCCCCTGCGCATGGCGCGAGACCCGCTCGACAGTGGAGCTGAGCAGGGCCGAGATGCCACGGTGGCCATGGCAGGCGAGTATCGTCAGATCGACCTGATGCTCGCGACCGAAAGTTACGATGCCGGCCGCTGCCGAATGCTCGGTGAACAGTACCTCGGTTTGCGCCTCGGCACCTGCTTTTTGGGCCAGCGCCTGCAGGGCCTCTTCGGCACGCTGTCGCAAGTACTCCTGTGGATCCTGGTCCTCGGGCGCAATCCAGTCATTCGGGATGTCTTCCGGGAAATAGTCGATGACGTGCAGAAAGGTCAGCCGGGCTTCGAACCTTCGGGCAATCTCCAGCGCCTTGCGCGCAGCCATCTCCGCCTGGGCAGTGAAGTCAGTAGCCAGTAGAACGTGTTGATAAAGGCTCATGAGGCATCCTCTTTTGCGTCCAAAGCGAATCCATCGACCGACAGACTGCTACGGTTCCTTGTGCATCAGTTCCGGGGCCAGGGCCTCCAGCACGAGGCGCATCTGTTCCGCCGGCAGGGGCTCCGGTGCTGCAGTATCCTCTTTCGCAGGAGCTGTCTCGCCGGTCCCTGGCGAATTCGATGAGGGTACCCGAGCCGGGGCCTCAACGGGGGTGCTCTTCTCTTCAGAGGCTGCCACCGGTGCGCTCTGATGGCCACCGAGCGAGGTGGACTCTCCAGGGGGCAGAATAACGCGGATATAAAGGCCGATGGCGACCAGGGAGAGAATGATCAATATGACGCGTGAAAACATAACGGGAATCCCTCTAGCTTCGTCTGTCACTCGTCCCTTTTGAGACTGGTTTCAACAACGAATGATAGACCCAGGCGAAGTCGCCGTGGTCGGTTTCTTTGGTCGCAGGGAGGCGAACGCGCAGCCAGTTGCCTCGACGGCCGATCACCCGAACGTGCTGCCCGTGCTCCAGATTGCCAACGATTGGGTGTGATTTGTCTGGGCCGGCACGCACGTTGATGCGGTCTCCGGTTACCTCTGCGCTCCAGCCGAACCATGGTTCCAGCGCCAACTGGGGAAGCGCAGCAAAAAGATCCTCCGACGCGGGGTCACCAGCCAGGCGCAATAGCACATCACGCGCATCCGCATGCCCGGCGGTTGCGGCCTGATAGAGCCACTGAGCGGCCTCCCGTAGGTCGCGAGCCACACCTTCTCCCGTGGTGTAGTCGAGTCCCAGGGCGAACGCGGCATCGGCATGGCCCTGCTCAGCGGCCGCCTTCCACCAGTCCATCGCCTTTTGCATGTCGACATTGAGACCATTGCCATTCGCATACAGCCAGCCCAGATGATACTGAGATTCGGCATGTCCGAGTGCTGCCAGCGGCTTCCAGTGACAATAGGCCTCGGCAAAGTTTCCCTCCAACAGTGCTGCCATACCTTCTTCAAAGGCCGCGGGGGCCTCTGCTGCCGCCCATCCTGGGGCCAGGGAAAACAGCAACACAGTAATGGCACTGCGAATTCTCATCAGGTCTTCGCGAGTGCAGCAATAGCAGACAATGCCCTGCCCATGGCGTCGCCCAGGTGGCGCTCGATCTCCTTCATGGTGATCGGACCTTCCCCAAGACCGGCGGCCCAGTTCACGACCAAGGAGAAATTGGCGTAGCAGAGCTCCAGTTCCCTTGCCAGCGCGGCTTCGGGCATCCCGGTCATTCCAACGATGTCACAGCCGTCGCGGGCCATGCGTCGAATCTCGGCAGCGGTTTCCAGGCGCGGCCCCTGGGTGGCGCCATAGGTGCCCTGCCCTATCACCTCGACGCCGGCCGTGGCGGCCGCTGCCAACAGCCGCTGGCGCAACGCCTCGCAATAGGGCTCGGTAAAATCGATATGGATCACGGTAGTCAGATCCTGCTCGTAGAAGGTGTGCTTGCGATCATAGGTATAGTCGACGATCTGATCGGCCGCGCACAGGGTGCCCGGCACCATGTTGTCGCTGATCCCGCCCACCGCCGCCATACCGACGACCTGCTCCACCCCCACTTCCTTGAAGGCCCAGATGTTCGCCCGGTAGTTGACCATGTGCGGTGGTATCTGGTGATTACTGCCATGGCGCGGCAAAAAGGCGACGGGAAGATCACCCAGGCGGCCGAACTGCATGGGCGCGGACAGCGAACCGTAGGGCGTGGAGACCAGTTCCCGCCGCTCGATGTCCAGCGCCTCCAGCCGCGCCAGTCCCGATCCTCCGATGATGCCGATGACGTCGATACTCAAAATTGCTTCTCCCCTTCCGGTAGCGCATAGATGGCTGGCAGATTGCGCCAGTAGCCCTTGTAGTCCATGCCGCAGCCGAAGACATAACGGTCCGGCACTTCCAGACCGACATAGTCCAGGATGGGCCTGACGCCCCGTTGATGGCGTTTGCGACTGAGGACGGCGGTGCGCAGGCTGGCCGGATTCTGCGCCTCGCAGTATTGGAGAATCGCCGCCAGGGTATGTCCCTCGTCCAGGATGTCGTCGATGATGAGCAGGTGACGTCCCGCGAGCGATTGTTCCGGGGTGCGCTGCCAGATGAGGTCATTCCCCGAGGTCTCTTCGCGATAGCGGGTAGCATGCAGGTAATCGAGCTTCCAAGGGAACCGCATGTGCGGCATCAACAACGCGGTGGGCACCAGGCCGCCGTTCATGACGCACAGGACCAGGGGGTCGCTGTCTGCGAGGTCATCGGTGATCTGCCTCGCCATTTCGGAGACCGCCCTGGCCACCGCCTGCTCGTCGTGGATCACCTGTGCCGCCTCGAGCACCTCGAGGGCATGCCTGGCAGATGAGTTCATAGTTCGAGTTCCTTTGGCGCCGCCGCGCTGATCGCGCTCGCAAGTTCCACCGCATGATGCCAACGCGGGCTCTCTCGCAGGTGGGGCCAGGCCATCGCAGGCCTGCCATGCAGTCGCGCGCAGCGCGCCATGGACACGGGCTCGTGATAGTCCGCCAGGTGGTCGAGCACTTGGTCCGCGCCTTCTGGACTGTTGCATACCAGGACCATGTCGCAACCGGCTTCGATGGCTGCCCCGGCGCGCTCGGCGTAGCCCCCGATTTCGTCGGTCGCCTTCATGCTCAGGTCATCGCTGAAGATCACCCCATTGAAGTTCAGATCACCGCGGAGGATCCGCTGCAGCCAGAACGGGGAGAAACCCGCCAGGCGAGAATCGGCCTGCGAATAGATGACATGCGCGGGCATGATGCCTTCTATCCCGGCGGCGATCAGCCGCCGGAATGGGCGGACATCCCGGTGCAAGACCTCCTGCAAGGGGCGATCGTCCACCGGTAACTCGAGGTGCGAGTCGGCCCTGACCGCGCCATGTCCGGGAAAGTGCTTGCCGACGCTGACCATGCCTGCCTCCCGGGCGCCCATCATCCAAGCCTGGGCAAGGGCTGCTACCTGCTCGACCGTATGCCCAAAGGCCCGATCACCGATGACCTCGCTGACACCATGTGCGAGATCCAATACCGGGGCGAAACTGAAGTCGACACCCACTGCGCGCAGTTCAGCGGCCATCAGCCAGCCCAGCTCATGGGCGGCACGCCGCGCGCGGGACAGGTCGCCATCGAAATGCCTCAGGATGGACCCGGCGGCGGGCAGGCGGGTGAACTCCTCGCGGAAGCGCTGTACCCGACCCCCCTCCTGGTCCACGGTAATCAGCAGTGGCGGCGAGCGCAGTTCATGTATTTGGCGGATCAGCCGATACAGCTGATCGCGGGAGGCGTAGTTGCGGCTGAACAGGATGATCCCCCCAGTCGCGGGGTGCTGCAGCCGCGCGATATCCGCGTCGCACAGCTCGGTGCCCAGGAGGTCCAGGATCACCGGGCCATGCATGGCTGTCTCCCTGGGTGTAAATCCATGAGCTGAAGTATCGGAACGCAGTAGAGAGAACGAACGATGGGAAGCACTTTAAAAACGATCGCTATCATTATGTTTTTATTTGCCTTAACCCCCCTGGCCTGGTCGGGGGACGAGGAAAAGGAACCGGTCAAGATCAGTTATGTGGAGATGAAACCCTCCTTCGTCACTAATCTTACGGGCGGACCCAAGTATATCCGTTGCGACATTCAACTGATGACCAAATTCGAGAGCAAGGTGGAGAAGATCCAGATCCACACGCCGGCACTGCGGCATGCGATTCTCATGCTCTTGGCCGGCGAAGACGGCAAACAGCTGCTGACACCGGACGGCAAGGAGGCGCTGCGCAAGAAGGCACTGGAAACGGTCCGCAAGTCGCTCGAGGGGCTGGCCGGTGAGCCGATGGTGAACGACCTCTATTTCACGGCCTATTACGTCAAATAGGGGCCCCCTGCTCGGGCAGGTGTTTGACCGAAGGCGATCGGCGTATCATGCGCCGATCATTGGTTTTAGGCTGACACCCCATGGCGACAGAGATCACCAGCGACATCATTGGCGAGTTTCGCCAAGCGCTCGCCCAGCACCCCATCTATGAGGCAGTGCGCACCCTCGAAGACCTTCGTTGTTTCATGACCCACCATGTCTACTCGGTCTGGGACTTCATGTCCCTGATCAAGTACCTGCAATCGAGCATCGCCCCGGCCATCGTTCCCTGGGCACCGCGGGGCGACGGGTCGGTGCGACGTTTCATCAACGAACTGGTGCTGGAGGAGGAATCGGACGAGACCCATCGCCCCGGGGAATACGCCAGCCATTTCGAACTGTATCAGCGGGCGATGAACGAAATCGGCGCCGATGTTGGGCCTGTGCATCGTTTTGTCGATGTCGCGCAGGCGCAGGGCGTTGAAAAGGCCCTAGCGCTGCCCGAAGTGCCGCCGGCTTCGCGTGACTTCACTGCCCAGACCTTTGAGTTCATTCGCAGTGACCGGCCCCATCGGGTAGCTGCGGCACTCGCACTGGGCAGGGAACACATCATTCCCGGAATGTTCCGATCCATCCTCGGACGAATCGGCGTAGACGAGGCGCAGGCGCCCATCTTCCACTTCTATCTGAAACGTCATGTGCACCTGGACGAAGATTTCCATGCCCCACTGTCGCTGCGCTTGCTCGACTCGCTGTGCGGACAAGACAGCGAACGCATCGACGAGGCCATCGAAGCGGCACGCGAATCGGTGGCCGCGCGGCTGCGCTTGTGGGACGGAGTGATGGAGGCACTGCAGGGCGATGGGTGTCGCATTGCCCGCGGCATCAGGCGTACGTCCGGCTGAGTCGCGAATCCAGCCGGTCGCGCAGACCGTCCCCCAGGCGGTTTGCCGCCAACACCACTAGCGACAGGGCAATGCCGGGCGCCAGCACCAGGTGCGGCGCCACCAGCAGATAGCGCACGCCCTCGCGGATCATGCTGCCCCAGGAGGCCTGCGGAGGCTGCACCCCCAGGCCCAGGAACGACAGCCCGGCCTCGGCGATCACCGCCGAGGCCACGCCGTAGCTGGCCTCCACCAGCAGGGGCGCCAGCAACAGCGGCAACAGGTGCAGTCGCATGATCGCGACCGGCCCGCGCCCCAAGGCCACGGCTGCGAGCACATGATCGCGATGCCGCAGGGACAGCACCTGGTTGCGCGCCAGCCGCGCATAACCCACCCAGCCCATGACCGACAGCGCCAGTACCACATTGCCGATGCCGGGGCCGAGAAAGGCCGCCAGGGCGATAGCCAGCAGCAGGCCTGGAAAGGCCAGAAAGATCTCGATCAGACGCGAGACCACCCGGTCGACCGCGCCCCCCAGATAGCCCGCCAGCAGGCCCAGTGCGGTCCCGATGGTGGCAGAGACGCTGACGCTGACTCCGGCCACCAGCAGCGAGATGCCGGCACCGGTGAACAGCCGATCGAGGAGCGAACGCCCAAGTTCGTCGCCGCCCAATGGCCGAGCGGCGGAAAATGGCGGTGCGAAGAGCTGTTCCAGATCGATCTCGTTCGGAGTCAGTGGCAACACCTGCCCCGCCAGTGCGATGAGCAGCCAGGCAGCCAAAAGAGTAACGGGGAGCCTGCTCAAGCGCGAATCCTCGGATCGAGCAGGCCGGCGAGCAGGTCGGTCATCAGGTTCAGTACCACGTAGCTGCACGCGATCAGCAGTACCACGCCCTGGATCAGGGGATAGTCGCGTTGGCCGATCGCGTCGATCAACAGTGAGCCGATCCCCGGCCAGGCGAACACCACCTCGGTGATCACCGCCCCGCCGAGCAGCCCCCCCAACTGCAGGCCCAGCAGGGTGATGACCGGCAACAGGGCATTCGGCAGGGCATGCCGCCACAGCGCCTGCCAGACCCCCAGCCCCTTGGCACGCGCGGTGCGCATCCAGTCCTGGGACATGACCTCCAACAGGCTGGCGCGCAGCATCCGCATCGAGATGGCGGCCAACGAGGTGCCCAGGGTGATCGCCGGAAGGATCAGGCTCCCGGTGGCCTCGCTGCCGCTGACCGGCAACCAGCCGAGCCAGATGGAGAAGGCCAGCACGAGCAAAGGGCCAAGCCAGAAATTGGGGATGGATTGGCCGAGCAGCGCGAACAGGCCCGCCAGGTGATCCGGCCAGGCGTTGCGGTGAAGCGCGGCGATCAGGCCCAGGGGGAACGCGAGGAACACAATGACCAGGAAGGCACTACCGGCCAGCGCAAGGGTCGCGGGCAGTCGTTCGGCGATCAACGCACTCACGGGCCGCGACTGCACCAGGGAGGTGCCCATGTCCCCATGGACAAGACCCGAGAGATAGCTCAGCCAGCGGGTCGCCAGCGGTTTGTCCAGGCCCATGGCACTACGCAGTGCCTCCCGGTCGGCGCCGCTGGCACGCTCGCCGAGCATCACATCGACCGGGTCGCCGGGGACTACTGCACCGAGAAAGAACACCAGGGTCACAACGCCCAGGAGAACGATCACCGTGTCCAGGACACGGCTCAGCATGCCGACTCCCCCGCCTCTCCCTGCCGAATCAACACCGGCGTGCCCCGCTCCACCCGGTCGAACAAGTCGATCACGTCGGCACTGCGCATGCGGATGCAGCCGTGCGAGCGCGGCTCCCCCATGGGTTCGCAATCGGGTGTGCCATGAATGTAGATGAAACGCCGCAGGCTGTCGCATCGCCCGCCGCGATTGTGTCCGGACTCGCAGCCGCTCAGCCACAGGATGCGGCTGAGAATCCAGTCGCGGTCGGGACAGCGCTGCGCCAGCGCCGGCATCCAGATCTCTCCGGTGGGCCGTCGCGCCACGAAGACGGTATCGATCGGGCAGCCTGCCCCGATCTTGAGTCGAACCCGGTGCCAGCCGAGGGGCGTGCATTCCGAGCCCATGGCCTGTCCCGGTCCATTCAGCGCGGTCGATATCGGGTAGCGCGCCAGCTCCGTTGCGCCATTGCGCAACAGCAACCACTGTGCGCCGACGTCCACCTCGATATGGCGAGTTTGTCTCCAATCCGGATTCATCGATTGCCCATCTCACGCCACTGGGTGCGCCATTGGACCTGCCGGAGAAAGCCATAGCTCCCGTCCGGCAGGGGAGAAACCGGCTCGACGCGTCGCGTCAGCAGCAGGTTGTTCTCGTGCCACAGGGGCACGTAGACCAGCGCCTGGTGAATGATCTCCTGGATCCGATAGTACAGGGATTTTGCCTGCTTGCGCGGCAGCCGGTCGGCGCGATCGATGAGGTGGTCCACCTCGCTGGAGCGGTAGCGCCCCCGATTCGCGCCGCCAGGCGGAAGCGAGGCGCTATGGAATATGTGCCGGTAGATATCCGGGCCGCGAATGCCGACCCAGCTGAGGCTGTACATCTGAAACCGTCCGGCCTTGATGTCCCCGAAGAAGGTCCCCCATTCGTTGCTTTGGATCTGCAGGTCGATTCCCACCTTGCGCAACTGTGCCTGAAACACCGCTGCCACCCGCAGACGGAAGGGATCGGTGGAGGTCTTGTAGCTGATAGGCAATGGCCGCTGCGGCCCATGGCCCAGTTCCCCGAGCAGGGCGCGCGCACGTGCCGGATCATAACCCCAGGGGCGAAGGTGCGGGTGTGCCGCCCAATGGCCGGGCGCCAGCAGGGTCTCGGCCGGCCGGGCATGCCCCATGAACAGATGGCGCACGATGGCCTCGCGGTCGATCGCATGGGCGATGGCCTCGCGCACCCGGTGATCCCCTGTGATCGGATCCTGCAGGTTGAATCCGATATAGCTGAAGGTGGTGCCGGGGCGCTCGCGCAGCGAGATGGCCGGATCGCGCTGCAATACCGGGTAGATCTCGAACGGCAGATCGTTCTGTAGCAGGTGGGCCTCGCCGTGCATGAGTTTGAGCGCCCGCATGGTCGGATCCTTGACCACGGCAAAACGGACAACCAGGCCATCCCGGCGCCGTGCCAGAACGACGCCACCGTCATCGACCCATCGGACGAAACGGAAGGGGCCGCTGCCCATGGGGTCTCGGGCGAGCGCTGCGCCCTGCGCCAGCCGCTCCGCGGGCGCCACGCCCAGGTGCAGACGCTCGGGCAGGCGCGGGTCGTCGCGCGAGAGCGTGAGTAACAGATCGCTGCCATGTATTTCGATCCGGCGGATATGGCGCAGCGTGCCGGCATGGGGCGAGGCCGGATCGTCCCGCGCGGTCCGCAAGGTGGCGGCCACATCGGAGAGCGTTGGCGGTCGGCCATCCCAGAACGGCGCCGGACCCCCGACCAGTTGCAGACGGTAGTGACGGTCGTCGATGCGCTCCCAGCGAACCAGGCCGGGCACCGGGCGTGCCTCGACATCGAAATCGACCAGCGGTCGGTACAGCAACCCGTTGATGCGCTCCGAAACCGCATCGGTCGCCAGCAGTGGATGGAGCGAGGCGGGCGCAGTGGCGATGGCGAAGACCAGGGTGTCGGGGTCGGACGCCCGACAGGCACCCAGCAGCAACAGGACCAGCAGCCACCCGGCGCGGATCAGTCGGCCCATTGGCCAAACGGATGGGCGGCGAGGTTCGAATTGTAGTAGCGGGGGTCGGCAGAGACCTCTTCGCCCAGCCACGGCGGGCGTTCGAAGGGCTGGTCAGCCGACTCCAGTTCGATCTCTGCCACCACCAGCGGCGCATTGTCGCCCAGGAACTCGTCGACCTCCCACAGGTGCCCACCGAAATGCAGTTCATGGCGGATCTTCTCGATCACCGGCCCCCGGACCACCTGTTCGAACAACCCCTGTGCGTCGCTGAGCGGAATCGCATATTCGAACTCATGCCGACGGATGCCGTCGTCGGTGGCCTTGATGTTCAGATGGGCCTGATCATCGAAGATGCGCACACGAATGGCGCTGCGTTCGTCCCGATGCAGATAACCCTGCCGAATCGGAATGCTGCGTTCGACCCGGTCGCGCCAGCTGTCGTCGCGCAGCAAAAACTTGCGTTCGATCTCCATGCCCATCAGTCCTGCCTCTCGAACAACGCAATGGATTCCACATGGGCGGTATGCGGAAACATATCCATTACCCCTGCACCCAGTAGCCGATACCCCTGCTCATTGACAAGAATGCCCGCATCCCGTGCCAGGGTGCCAGGATAGCAGGAGATATACAGGACCCGGCGAACTCCAAGTTTCGGTAACAGCGGCAGGACCTCCTGGGCACCGCTGCGGGGCGGGTCCAGGAGCGCCATGTCGTACGGCTCCCGCGGCCACGCCTCCCCTTCCAGGGGCTCATAGAGGTTGGCGGTGTGGAACTCGACATTCTGCAGCGCATTTCGGGTCGCATTCTCCCGTGCGCGCCGGACCAGTCCGGCATCGCCCTCGACACCCACCACCGAGCCGGCGTACCGCGCCAGCGGCAGGGTGAAGTTGCCGACGCCGCAGAACAGATCAAGCACGCGGTCGTTCGGCCCCGGCGCCAGCAGCTCCATGGCGCGACCGACCATCTTGCGGTTGATCTCGGTGTTGACCTGGGTGAAATCTCCCGGCAAAAAACCCAGCGTCAGCGCCTCACTGGGCAGACGATAGGACAGGTCGACACCGGGCGGCTCCAGCGGGGCGACGGTATCCGGCCCGCCTGGCTGGGCATAGGGCACGATCTGATGCTGCTCTGCAAAGGCGATGATGCGTTCCTGGTCCGCCTCGCTGAGTGGTTCGAGCACGCGGAAGATCAATACACAGCGCTCGTCGTCCATGGACATCTCGATCTGTGGTACCCGATCGCGAATGCTCAGCCCGCCGATCAGCTCGCTCAGTGCCGGGAGCAACCTTCCCACCCGCGGATGCAGCACGTGACACTCGGACAAATCCGCCACCTTGCTGCTGCCCCGCTCGCGGAAGCCCACCAGCACCCTTCCCTTCTTGGGCACCCATTTCACGCCGAGGCGTGCCTTGCGACGATAGCCCCAGGGCGCCTCGTTGACCAGTGGTGGATAGACGGTCTCCGGCTGGACCTTGCCGAGCTGGCGCAGATTGTCCATCAGGACCCCCTGTTTGGCCTGGATCTGTGCCTCCGGGGCCAGGTGCTGCAGGCTGCATCCGCCGCAGAGCGCATAGTGAGGACAACGCGGCGCCACGCGCTCGGGAGCGGCCTCGAGCACTGCGGTGGCGGCACCCTCGTCGTGGCTGCGCTTGACCTTGATGTAGCGAAAGCGCACCCGCTCACCCGGCAGGGCGCCCTGGATGAAGGTGGCCTTGCCGTCGACCCGGGTCACTCCCCGCCCGTCGTGGGCCATGTCGGCGATCTCGGCCTCGAACTCCCCTTCCGGCAGGCGCGAGCGCCGGCGCCGGCGGGTCACGGCCGGCTGTCCCAGGCCTGGAGCAGTGCCGCGTGTCGGGGCGTTTCCTTCAGAACGTCACGCAGCCGCTCGCGCCAGGCATCGACCTCGCTGAGGGCATAGCGGCCCTGCAGGTGAAAGATCTCCAGCGCCAGCAGGCCGGTATTGATGGCGGCCGTCTCGCCGTATCGGACCAGGGGCTCGCCGTCTCCGGCCAGCCATTGTTCCCACAGTCTCTCCTCGCGCAGCTCCAGCATGCCCGGCAAGCCCAGCCGTCGGGACATCGCGTCCAGGGGGGGGAAGCGATCGATCTGGGGCAGCCACTCGGCCTGCAGATCGAGATGCGGGTCGCGCTGGTCTTCATAGCGCGCCCAGTAGTCGACAATCGCACGACGATGCTTGAGACACCGGAACTGCAGCAGGGGCAGCAACTGCCTGCGCCCGCCCCAGGTAACCAGGGGCGGCGCGGTCTGCATCATCTGAAATACGGCGTCCAGCAGCATCAGCTCCGGAAACTCTGCAATCGAAAAGCTTTCGATGCGCACCTCGTCGCTGGTGAACCGCACCATGGAAACGGCGCCCAGGGCCAGCTGATCCCAGTCCAGCTGCTCGCTGCCGGTCTGCTGCTTGCGCCGGTGGAACAGCACCTTGCCCACGTCTTCGGCACTCAGGTCGTCCAGGCCGAAACTCTGGCGGGCGGTTTCGATATCGGGCAAGGGTGCCACGGCCAGGGCGGTGAAATGCATACTCAGCTCTCCGGGGAAAAGATGCCGGTGGAAAGATAGCGATCCCCCCGGTCGCAGATGATCGCGACGATCACCGCGTTCTCGATCTCGGCCGACAGCTGCAGGGCGGCGGCGACGGCGCCCCCCGACGAGATACCGCAGAATATGCCTTCCTCGCGCGCCAGGCGACGGGTCGTCTCCTCCGCGGTCTCCTGGTCGACATCGATCTCGCGATCCACCAGTGAGGCGTCGAAGATCTCGGGGAGATACTCCGCAGGCCAGCGGCGAATCCCGGGAATCGAGGCGCCCTCGGCAGGCTGGACACCGATGATCTGGATCTGCCGGCTGCGCTCCTTCAGATAGCGGGCCGTGCCGACAATGGTGCCGGTGGTCCCCATGGCGCTCACGAAATGGGTCACGCTGCCGCGCGTGTCGCGCCAGATCTCCGGACCTGTCCCCTCGTAGTGGGCCCGGGGATTGTCCGGGTTGGCGAACTGGTTCAGCACTTTGCCCTCGCCGCGTGTCTCCATGGCCAGCGCCAGATCACGCGCACCCTCCATGCCCTCTTCGCGAGTCACCAGGATCAGCTCGGCGCCATAGGCATACATGGCAGCACGTCGCTCCACGCTGAGATTGTCCGGCATGATCAGGATCATCCGATAGCCCTTGATCGCCGCCACCATGGCCAGGGCAATGCCGGTATTGCCGCTGGTCGCCTCGACAAGGGTGTCACCGGGCCGGATTTCGCCGCGTGCCTCCGCCTGCCGGATCATCGACAGCGCCGGTCTGTCCTTGACCGATCCGGCCGGATTGTTCCCTTCGAGCTTGACCAGGAGCGTATTGGTGGTCTCCCCTGGCAGGCGCTGCAATCGCACCAGCGGGGTATTCCCAATAAAATCGGCTATCGTTGGATATGTCATATGCCGATTTTATCTCATATGGCCCTCAATCAAGAAGAAGCGGGAGAACCTGTTGTCCTTCATGGATTTCAAGAAATCAGACCTGTTCTACTACCGCCGGTATCTGCTGACCACCCTGCCCCTGGTCGCGGCACTCCTGGTGATGATTGCGGTGCTGGCCCTGGTCAAAGATCCGCTCCTCCCCTACCAGAAGCTCCTGCTGGTCATCCTGTTGCTCCTCGGCGTGTTCGGCACCATCCGAATGGCGGCCTATCAGTTGCGCATCATGCTGCGGCCCCTGACCCTCCTGGCCCGCGCCATGCGGCGCTTCCAGGCCGGAAGCGCCAATGTCCGAGTCCGTGAGGTCTCGGATGGGGAAATGGGGGAGCTTCAGCGGGGGTTCAACCGGATGGTGCGCGAGATCGGCACCGTCAACGAGCGGCTGCAGCAGGAGGTGACCGAGACCACGAAAGAGCTGCAGGAGACCAACGAGGAGTTGGAGATTCGCAACGCCCAGCTGGACATCGCGCGCCGCCGCGCCATCGAGGCGAATCGGGTGAAATCGGACTTCCTGGCCAGCATGAGCCATGAGATCCGCACCCCCATGAACGGCATCATCGGATTTGCCGAGTTGTTGTCGGGTACGGAACTGGACCAGCAGCAACAGGAATATACCCATACGATCAGGCGCTCGGCCGAGTGCCTTATGCGGTTGATCGACGATATCCTGGACTATGCCAGTCTCGAGTCATCGGAGATCAAGCTGCGTCATGAGCCCTTCCAGGTACGCGACACTGTCGATAGCGCGCTGCATCTGATCGCCCCTTCGGCCCATCAGAAGGGCCTCGAACTCGTCGGCCTGGTGTATCAGGATGTACCGGAAGTGCTGGTTGGTGACGAGCCGCGAATCATCCAGATTCTCACCAGCCTGCTCTCCAATGGCGTCAAGTTCACCGCCGAGGGCGAGGTGATCCTGCGGGTGATGATCGACGACCAGAGCGAGCACGGGGTGCGTTTGGGCCTGAGCGTTTCCGACACTGGCATTGGGTTGTCCGACGAGGAGGCGGAGACGCTCATGGAGGCGTTTGCCCGCGGCGCCCAGGCCAGCAAGAGTGCCGAAGGCGGTACCGGGCTTGGCCTCGCCATGTGCCAGGCTCTGGCACATGCCATGGACGGCTCGGTCACGGTATCGGGGCGCCCGGGAGAAGGTGCTGTGTTCTATGTGGAAGTGGCCCTGGAAAGATCCCCTGAACCCGCAGAGCTGCCTTCACCAGGCATCAGTGGGCGTAACAGGCCGGTGTTGCTGGTCGAGTCCCACGGCCTGAGCGCCATCGTCTTGCGTAATGATCTGGAAACGCTGGGGTTCGAGGTGGAGCACAGGGAGCAGCTGCAGGAATTCGAGGTCTCGGAGTTAGCCGACTATGCACTGGTGATTCTCAGCGCCAACGCGGGAAACATGGAGGTCGCGCAGCTCCAACGCCTGATCCGCGCCTTTGTGGAGCGTGGCGTACCCTCAGTGGCCCTGGTGAATTCCTCCGACCAGTTGCTGATGCAGCGCCTGCGCGAGGCCGGTGCAGCGGCAGGATCCAGGCCGGTCGCCCGTCAACGGTTTTGGGCCCTGTTGCGCAATGCCATCAAGCGACGCGCGGCCCCTTCCCTCGAGCGCCGGCATCGGCCTCGCGACACTCCTTCCGCTGGTATCGCCTCGCCCCCCAAGACAAAGCTCGAGGGTTTGACCTGCGTCGCAGCAGACGACAATGAGATCAACCGAACACTTTTGACACATCTGCTACGTGACGGAGGCGCCGAAGTGCTGGAGGCCGAGGACGGCGAGCAGGCCGTACAACACTGTCGGGCGCATCAGGTAGATGTCGCGATACTGGACATCCACATGCCTCGAATGAACGGTCTGGCGGCCGCCAGCGCCATTCGGGAATGCTCGGTGGACACCGCCCTGATCGCATTGACCGCAGATGCCGCCGATGCCACCCAGGTGCAGATCATGCAAGGTGAATTCGATGCCCGTCTGGTCAAGCCGGTATCGGGGGGGATGCTAGTCGAAACCATCCTCGAGACATTGCGCGGCGACAGCCACCTGGAGGAACTCAAACTGCCCGAGCCGGAGCCGGCCGCTACGTCGGATCTGGCGGTATATGACGCCGAGACGGCGCTCAGAGTTTCAGGTAGCGAAAGGGTTGGCCGGCAACTTCTGGAGTCGCTGGCGAAGGAGCTGCCCGATGCCGTCACCTGCCTGGTGTCGGCGCTGGAGCAGCAGGATTGGGAGGCGTTATGGCAGGAGGCCCACCGTCTCAAGGGGAGTGCCGCCATCTGCGGCGCGACCGCCCTGCAGGCCGCGCTATCGGATCTCGAGACTGGCAGCAATCACCGCGATGAGGCGGCGGCCGGTCTGGCACTGGCACGCACCCAGCTGGAATCGAATCGATTGATTGCCTTCAGCAAGGCTCAAGCGGGGTGAATCAGGCGTTTCATCTCCCTGACCGCGGCCGGTAGCCCATCGAAAATCGCCCGCGCGATAATGGCATGGCCGATGTTGAATTCCGCGAGTCCGTCGATCTCAGCAACCGCCTGCACATTGTGATAATCCAGCCCGTGACCGGCGTTCACCTGCAGGCCCAGTCGCTGCCCATAGAGGGCGGCATGCGAAATGCGCGCGAGTTCAGCCTGTTTGCGGTCAGGATTCCTGGCGTCGGCATAGTGGCCGGTATGGATCTCCACCACCGGCGCGCCGATCTCTGCCGCCGCCTCGAGCTGGCGTTCGTCCGCATCGATGAACAGCGAAACGCGCACCCCGACCTCCGCCAATGCCCCACAATAACCCCGCAGATAGTCGATCTGCGCGGCGGCATCCAATCCGCCCTCGGTGGTCAGCTCCTCGCGCCGTTCGGGTACCAGGCAGCAATCCGCCGGTTTCACCTCGCCGGCGATCTCCAGCATCTCGCTTGTAGCCGCCATCTCCAGGTTCATGCGGGTTTGCAGGATGTCCGCGAGCATGCGTACATCGCGGTCCTGGATGTGCCGCCGATCCTCCCGCAGGTGCAGGGTAATGGCGTCGGCACCGGCCTGTTCCGCGAGCAGTGCGGCCTGAATGGGCTCCGGGTAACGGGTCCCCCGCGCCTGGCGTATGGTGGCCACATGGTCGATATTGACGCCGAGCAGGCGTTTCTGATTCATGTTGTCTTCCCGCTTGGTCGAAAGAGATCGCGGCTCTTGAGGCGATGGCCGCCGAGATGGCTGTCAATCACCTGGCGCATCAGGTGACGCGCCTCGCGTCGCTGGGTATCGTCATCGAATCGGCCTCGGGCCAACGCCAACAGGGTGGCTCCGGCATAGCTGCCTTCCGATCCCTCGCTTGGCATCGCGCCCGTATCCTGCCGGTAATGATAGCGCCTGTCCGCCTCCACTGGTTGGCCCTGTGCATCCCGGCCCAATTGCAAGCCACTTCCCAATTCTTCCAACAGCTGCAGCTCGAAGCGGCGCAATACGGGCTCCAGGCATCGGTTATCGTTGTCGGCCTGCGAGAGCTCGGACAGTGAGGCCACATAGGCCGGAAAGAGCGTGCTGTGTGGATCTCCTCTCGCACACAGGTGTAGCACCAGCTCGTTGATATAGAAGCCACAGTAAAGCGCCCGGCCGGCCATTTTCGGTGGTATGCCGGCGGGCTCGCATTCGGTGACCACCGGCAGCTCCCCCCGGCCCCGCCACCGCATCAGCAGGGGCTGAAAGGGCTGGAGTACCCCCTTGCCCGGCGCCTTACGGGATAGCACGCCCTTGGCCAGTACGGCGTGGCGTCCCTCCGTCGGCGTGATCAGCTCCGCTATCAGGCTCGACTCGCCATAGCGTCGGGTATGCAGGACATAGGCAGGCTGCAGATCCACCGGTGATTTCCGTCAATCGGAATAACCCAGCTGCGCCAGACTGGTCTCGTCGCTCGACCAGCTCTTCTTGACCTTGATCCAGACATCGAGATGGACCCTGGTCTGGAAGAATTCCTCCATGTTGCGTCGCGCGGCACTGGCGGCCTCTTTCATCGCCTGCCCCTGGCGACCGAGGAGAATGCCACGCTGGCTGTCGCGCTCCACCCAGATCACTGCGCCGATCACATAGCGGCCGTCCTTTTCCTCGAAGCGTTCTATTTCCACCGTGACTGCGTAGGGCAGCTCCTCGTGATAGCGGCGGATGATCTGCTCGCGCAGGATCTCTGCGGCAAAGAATCGTTCCGGACGGTCGGTCAGCTGATCCTCGGGGAAGATCGCCTCGCCAACCGGCAGGTACTTCAGCAGTACCGTCTCCAGTGTTTCGACCTGGGTGCCGTCCTTGGCCGAAACCGGGACCACCTCGAGAAAGTCGTGCCGCTGCCCTAGCTCGGCCAGGTACGGCAGGAGTGCCTCGCGAGGACGCACGGTATCGATCTTGTTCACCACCGCAATGGTCGGAATGCCCGCCTGCTTGATGGCCTTCAAAACCATTTCATCTTCGCGGTTCCACATCCCGGCCTGTACCACGAAAAGCGCGAGGTCGACCTCCTGCAGCGCGGAATGGGCCGCACGGTTGAGGTAGCGATTCAGGGCCTGCCCCCCGCGATCGTGGATACCGGGGGTGTCGATATAGATGATCTGCCCATCCTTGCGGGTCTGGATGCCGAGGATGCGGTGACGCGTCGTCTGAGGCTTGTGGGAGGTGATCGCCACCTTCTGCCCGATCAGGCGATTGAGCAACGTCGACTTGCCCACGTTGGGGCGTCCGACCAGGGCCACATAGCCGCTGTGATAAGGAGAATCAGTCATTGTCGATGGCCGCCAGGAAGGCCTCGGCGGCCCGTTGCTCGGCTTTGCGCCGGCTGCTGCCGCGCCCTTCCCTCGCCATATCGAGGGTATCGACCCGACAACTCACCGTAAACTGCTGACAATGCTGGTCACCCTCGATCTGCTCGACCTCATAACGCGGTAAGGGGAGATGGCGCGCCTGCAACAATTCCTGCAGCCTGGTCTTGGCGTCCTTCTGCTGCAGGGTATGGTGTGCCTCCTCGAGGCGCTTCCCCAGAAGACGCCGCACCAGTGCGCGCGCCGCCTCCATGCCGCCATCCAGGTAGACCGCTGCGATGAGTGCCTCCACCGCGTCGGCCAGGATGGAGTCGCGATTCTGCCCGCCACTGCGGAGTTCGCCGGGACCGAGCCGCAGGATTTCGCCTAGCTGGAGTTCGCGCGCAATTTCGGCCAAAGTCTCGCGTTTGACTAGGTGGGCGCGCATTCGACTCAACTGCCCCTCGTCACCCGAGGCGACATGCCGGAACAGCCAGTCGGCGGTTTCGCAACCGAGAATGGCATCCCCGAGAAACTCCAGCCTTTCGTTATGATCCGGGCCTGCACTGCGATGAGTGAGGGCCCGCATCAACAGCCCTGTATCCGAAAACCGATAACCGAGTCGCCGCTGCAGGCGTTCGATCATTGGGCGATCAGAAGGGAATCGGAAAAGCTCATTACCACACTCACGTTGCCGGCGACGGGCTTACGCACCTCGTATTCGACCCGGATCTTGCGGCCCTGGCGGGTCTTGTCGATATGGATGTCGTCACGATTGAACTCATAGACACCGTTGATTCGGAAGCGCTTGAGCAGACTTTCCTTGATCTGCCGCTTGGACATGTCGCGGATCGTGCGGTCATGGGCCACGTTCTCCAACACATCCTTGATGGCGAAGTTCTCGAGGTAGGTAGGCACCATCTTGATGCCGATGAGGACGAAGAACACGGCTATCGCCAGAACAAAGATCCATGAGAGGAACGTCAGTCCCTGCTGACGTGCAGGCAGTGGAAGCTTCTGAGACATGTAATAGATCTCGCTTAATCGTTAGTGGGTAGAATTCTTTCCCGTTTCTACCCAAGAATCAATGGACAAGGTTGCCGATCCGATTCCATGCAATGAAGCCGGGACGTTCCCAATCGAGGCTGAACCAGATCAGGAAGGCCTTGCCCACCAGGTTTTCCTCAGGCACGAACCCCCAGCAACGCCCGTCGTTGGAGTCGTCGCGATTGTCTCCCATCATCAGGTAATGTCCCTCGGGGACCACGATCTCGCGATAGCCCATGAAGGTGCAGCCCGGGTTGAAGTCGGGAGCCAAGGGGTTGATCAGCACCGCATGCCTAACCCCCTCCAGATCTTCGATGTACTCGACCGAACCGGCCGCCCTAGCGCCCGATCCAACCGGCTCGTAAGGACCGACCGGCGTCAACTTCTGTGGCTTGCCGTTGATATAGAGGGTCTTGTCCTCGTAGCGGATACGATCGCCGGGCAGGCCGATCAATCGTTTGATGTAGTCGAACTTGGGGTTCACCGGATAGCGGAAGACCACCACATCGCCCCGGTGTGGTTCGTCGACCTCCATGAACTTGGTCTTGGTCACCGGCATACGCAGGCCATAGGTGAACTTGTTGACCAGGATGAAATCGCCCACCAACAGGGTCGGCATCATCGAACCCGAAGGAATCCGGAACGGTTCGGCCACGAAGGCACGCAGCAGCAACACCACCAGGAAAATGGGAAAGAAAGACCGGGCATACTCCGCATAGCTGGGCAGTTCCTCCCGCTTCTGCTTGCCCTTGACCAGCCGGTGGATCAGCCACACCACTCCGGTGACCAGCGCACCGACCGCCAGGGCCTGCTCTATCCCGAACTGGAGAATGATCCAGACGAGGGCGCCAAAAAAACCAAACAGAATCAGTGTGTCCATGATGTGTTCCCGGGCTCGTGCACCCTGTTACTTGTTGTCCTTGCCGACATGCAGCACCGCCAAAAAGGCCTCCTGGGGAATCTCCACCCTTCCGACCTGCTTCATCCGTTTCTTGCCGGCCTTCTGCTTCTCCAGCAGCTTGCGCTTGCGGGTGACATCGCCGCCATAGCACTTGGCGGTCACGTTCTTGCGCAGGGCCTTGACCGTCGAGCGGGCGATGATCTTGCTGCCGATCGCCGCCTGAATGGCCACCTCGAACATCTGCCGGGGAATGATTTCCTTCATCTTCTCGGTTAGCTCGCGCCCCCGGGATTCGGCGTTGTCCCGATGCACGATGAGTGACAGGGCATCCACCTTTTCGCCATTGATCAGAATATCCAGCTTGACCAGGTTGGCGGCCTGGAAGCGCTTGAACTCGTACTCGAAAGAGGCGTAGCCGCGGCTCACCGACTTGAGTCGGTCGAAGAAGTCCAGCACCACCTCGTTCATGGGCAGTTCGTAAGCCAGCTGCACCTGACCGCCGACATACTGCATGTTCTTCTGCACGCCGCGCTTCTCGATGCACAGATTGATCACATTCCCAAGGTGCTCCTGCGGCACCAGGATGTGGGCCTCTATGATCGGCTCGCGAATTTCGTTGATCCGGGCCGGATCGGGCAGGTCAGAGGGGTTGTCGATCTGGATCACCTCGCCGTCGCTCAGTTCGACCTCGTAGATGACGGTCGGCGCGGTCGTGATCAGATCGAGATCGTATTCGCGTTCCAGACGTTCCTGCACGATCTCCATGTGCAGCATGCCCAGAAAGCCGCAGCGAAAGCCGAAGCCCAGGGCCTGGGAGGTCTCTGGCTCGAAGTGCAGTGCGGCATCGTTCAGCTTGAGCTTCTGCAAGGCCTCACGGAATGACTCGTAGTCATCCGAACTCACCGGATAGAGCCCGGCGAAGACCCGCGGGCGCATCTCCTGAAAGCCCGGCAATGGCTCGCTCGCAGGACGGTCGGCCAGGGTAATGGTATCGCCGACCGGGGCGCCGTCGATCTCCTTGATCCCGGCGATCACGAAACCCACCTCGCCTGTGGACAGTGCCTTGCGTTGCTCGCGCTTCGGGGTGAATACGCCGACCTTCTCCACCTGATAGGCACGCCCGGTGGACATGATGGACATTTTGTCCTTGGGCCTGATCTCGCCGTTCACCACCCGAATCAGCGAGATCACTCCGACATAGGGGTCGAACCAGGAATCGATGATCAAGGCCTGCAATGGCGCTTCACGATCCCCTTGCGGCGGCGGGATGTGTTCCACCAGGGCCTCGAGCAGATCAGGGATGCCCTCACCGGTCTTGGCGCTCACCCGCAGGGCATCTTCGGCCTCGATACCGATGATCTCCTCGATTTCCTGGATCACGCGCTCCGGATCGGCAGAGGGCAGATCGATCTTGTTCAGAACCGGCAATACCTCCAGACCCTGCTCGATCGCGGTATAGCAGTTGGCCACGCTCTGGGCCTCGACGCCCTGGGCGGCATCCACCACCAGCAGAGCGCCCTCGCACGCCGCCAGCGAGCGAGATACTTCATAGGAGAAATCCACGTGCCCCGGGGTATCGATGAAGTTCAGCTGGTAGATCTCGCCGTCCCGTGCCTTGTAGTCGAGGGTGACCGACTGTGCCTTGATGGTAATCCCCCGCTCCCGCTCCAGATCCATGGAATCGAGCACCTGGGCCTCCATCTCGCGCTCGCTCAACCCCCCGCAGACCTGGATGAAACGGTCGGCGATGGTGGATTTGCCATGGTCGATGTGCGCGATGATGGAGAAATTGCGGATATGACTGAGGTCGGCCATTGGGGCGATCGAGATGCCTGCTATCGAATACAGTGGAGCACGGGGCGTCCAACCACCCTGAAACAGTGAGGAAGGCACCGCGCAGCGGACGCTGCCGTTGCCCGTACGAGAGCCGCGATTATAGCGGATTCGTGGGGGGACCGAAATGTGGGATCAGGACCTCGGGAGCAAGGTGAAATTCGCACAATACCTGGCCCTGCAGGACCAGAACCGGCACCCGGTGGCCATAGCGATCCCGCCATTCCTTGCGGGAATCCACGTCGCGCCATTGCATATCGTCGAATCGGCCGGGCCACCCCCGAAACAGCGCGGCCGCCATCTCCTCGCAGAGATGGCAGCCCTCTCGATAGTAGAACTCGACCGCCTCGATCACCCCGGATCAGCGGCCCAGGCGAATCGCCACGAACAGCGGTTGGCCATCGCGCAGAATAAGGGCCGCCACTGTGCCGTTGGCGTTCTCCACCAGACTGCGCAGGTGCGCAGCATCCTTCACCCGCTGGCGATCGAACATCTTGATCACATCGCCCTGGCGCAGACCGGCCTCCTGGGCCGGGCCCTGCGGATCCACCTGTGCGACCATGGCGCCGCCCTTTGCCAGCTTTGCCTTCTTGCGCGCTTCCGGCGTCAGATCGGTGACCACAGCGCCCAGTTTATCGACCTGGTCCGGGTTCTTCCGCTTCGCGGGCTGGCCCGATGCCACCGCGTCCTCGGGCAACTGGGCAACACGCACCTTGAGCGTCACGTGCTTGCCTTCGCGAATCACCTCCAGATCTGCGTCCTGGTCTATCGGGCTCGCGCCCACCATCGGTGGCAGCTCGCTGGAACGATCGATGTGCTTGCCGTTGAAACGGACGATGATGTCTCCCGGCTGCAGGCCGGCTGCCTCTGCCGGGGTTCTGGGCATCACCTCAGTGACCAGGGCACCCTCGGGGCGCTTCAGACCGAAGGACTCGGCCAGGTTGCGATCCACGTCCTGGATCAACACGCCGAGGTAACCCCGCGCCACGTGACCGGTATTGCGCAACTGGTTGGCGACATTCATCGCGAGTTCGATGGGTATAGCGAACGAGAGCCCCATGAAGCCGCCGGTGCGGCTGTATATCTGCGAGTTGATGCCGACCACCTCGCCGTCCATATTGAACAGAGGCCCGCCGGAATTGCCGGGGTTGATCGCCACATCGGTCTGGATGAAGGGTACGTAATTCTCGCTCGGCAGGCTGCGCCCCTTGGCACTCACGATGCCGGCGGTGACGCTGTGATCGAAACCGAAGGGAGAACCAATGGCCAGCACCCATTCACCGACCTCCAGTTCGCTGCTTTTGCCAATTCGCACCGTGGGCAGATCACTCGCATCGATCTTGATCAACGCCACATCACTGGCCTTGTCGCTGCCAATCACCTTGGCGTCGAATACACGGCGATCGCTAAGGCGCACCTCCACCGTATCGGCGCCATCGACCACATGGTGATTGGTGAGGATGTAGCCATCCTTGGAGATGATGAATCCCGAACCGAGCGACTGGCTCTCGGGCGTCGGCACGTTGGGAAGCTGATCGAAGAACCGCTTGAACAGATCGTTGAGCGGGCTGTCCTCGGGCAGATCGGGCAGCTTGAACTGATGCGGAATCCGCAGCTTGCCCTGTTTGGCATCGTGGTGGCTGCTGATGTTGACCACCGCCGGGCTGTTTTCGCGTGCCAGCTCGGTGAAGTCAGGCAGGGATCCCGCCCAGGCCTGCACCGTGAACAGCCAGCCGGCGATCAACATGGAAAATAGGGAACGATGGTTCTTGGTCATGATGGAGTTCCTGCTCGTCATTCGTTCGGAGGAAGGGTCGGTCAGGCGTGCAGCCCGAGATCCCGGATGGCAACGGCAGTCGCGGAAGGGTCGATGCGCAGGATGCGGATATTATCGGTGTTCAGCGCCGCGTTCCTGCGCGAGCGGATTCCCATCCAGGCGAATGCCATGCTCAGGCCGAATAGACTGCCGAGGATGGCGCCGAGTTCCGTGCCCCCCGGACCCGCCATGGATTTCATCAGGAAATCGCCAGCGAGCGCGCCCCCCAACAGGCCGGCAAGCGGCAGGGCGTAGATCAGCCAGGTGTTTCTCTGCAGATACCCCTCATCGATGCCGATTACCACACGTTCGCCGGGAAGCGGCTTGCGACTGAGATGGTCGATCGGGAGCTCGAGGAGTTGTCGCTGCCGCGCAGGGAACAGCTGTGCCACCGCGCCGGTACCACAGCCTGATTTTGCCGAGCAGCTGGTGCAGCCCGATTGACTCTCGGTCTGAACACTGGCCCGGTCACGGCTGACCGCCACCACTCTGGCATGCTGTTCGATCATCTCGGCTCCGCGGCCTCTGCGACTTTGGTCAGGGTTGTGCGAGGAACCTCGCCAACCACCACCATTTGATGGCCATGGCGGACAGTACCATAGGCCTCGGTGGCTCCAATCCGGGAATACCCGCTAAGAATACGCTCCTGTCCCGGCTCGACGTACAGGGAGACCGAGGCAAGCCCGTCCGTGAACACGAAATGTCGTGAGCCGTCATCCGCCCTCCCCTCCGTCACCAGGCGAAATCCGGGGGGAAGCCCCTGGAACTGCCAGCCGGGTCCGGGATCGCTTGCCACCGGGAGGGAAGCGTTAGGGTCCGGCAGGCGCGTCAGCGCAAGGGCGGAGAGATCCTTTTCGATGGGCGTAATGTCCCGCCCGACCTTCAGATCGACGAACAGGGTCTGTGAACGGATTTGTCCGTCGTGATCGATCAGGACCGATCGCAGGGGCAATGCCGTTGTCGAATCGAGGTCGAAACGGTATCCAAAACGAAGCTTGTCCCTGGGGCGAACCTCCAAACGCACTGCAGCCCGGCCGGCGGCCCGGCGATCCGACGAGTCCAGGATGAGCTCGTAGTGCATGGCGATCTGTTGCAATTCATCTTGCAGGTTGTTCTGGATACCGGCGCGATTTCCGATCACACTGATATTGCGACTACGCGGCTCGAGGCAGGCCACCCCCTGTTCTCCCCGAATGATCTGTTTGGCCTCCCCATCCAGGGCCACCAGCCGCTCCAGCTCATGTCCGCCCTTAACGCGATGTACGACGTAGAGGCCGTCGAGTTGATCACCGACCTGATAGACGAATCGCCCCTCGTAATCGAGCTGATGGACGCCCTGGCGCATCTTGGCCAGCCAATCGAACGCGGTGTCTTGCGCAAACGCGGTGCCCGCCATCAGCATTGTCAGCAGCCCGAGTACCGGGCGCAGCCTTTCAGCGAGGGACATCGGGCGCGCTGACGAAGCTGACATAGGCGCTTGGCTGCTGGGTGGCGATACGTCCTGCGACCTCGTTGTGCTGGAGAAGATAGCGGCTCAACTTCTCCCGCATCGCAGGTTTGAGAACGCGCCAGTGCCCCGTTTCCGCAACCGGCGCAACCGCAGCCCGGCGGGCGATCATCGGAGCAGAATCGGCCTGCAGGGAGACGGTGCGAAGGCCATCCGCCGGAATGCTCAGGCGTGGCGTGAACGCAAAGGTCTCGGCCTGGGGCAGCCCGTTCGCTTTATGTCCTCCAACGATCTGTGGCGCAATGGCAACGGCCATTACCGCAACCCCGGCCGCCAGCGCGGCCCCAAGCGCGAGCCGGGGGATGCGCAGGCCGTCGCGCCACTGACGAGGCGCCAGAACCGTGGGCTCGTCGGCCAGCGACTGGCTGACCCGCGTTGCAATGCCGCTCGCGTTCACCCGCGCAAAGCCGTCCCCGCCGAGATGGGCGGAAATCTGCGCAAAGCGTGCATATTGCAAGCGCGCGGCGTGGTCGGTTTCCATATGCGCAGACAACCTGGCCATGCCCCTCTCGGACAGCTCGCCGTCGAGGAACGAAGAGAGTTGTTCGCCCAATCCGTCTTCGACCGATATTTCTCTTTTTTTCATCGCTCTCATGCACCCAGCAAAGGTTTCAGCTTCTTGTCGATGGCCTCGCGCGCACGGAATATCCGCGAGCGCACCGTTCCGATGGGGCAATCCATTGCCCGGGCGATCTCCTCGTAGCTGAGCCCGTCCAGCTCGCGGAGGGTGATCGCCGTACGCAATTCGTCCGGCAGGTCTTCGACTGCCTGCTTGATGGTGCGGGCAACCTCGTCCTGCATGGCGAGCCGCTCTGGGGTGTCCTGCTCCTTCAGCCGGGTCCCCATATCCATCTGTTCAGCCGTTTCCGCCTCGATGTCGTCCTGTGGCGGGCGGCGGGCCTGGGCCGCCAGATGGTTTTTCGCGGTATTGATCGCCACCCGGTACAGCCACGTGTAGAACGCGCTGTCACCGCGGAATTTCGGCAGGGCGCGATAGGCCTTGATGAAGGCCTCCTGCGTTACATCCAACACCTCGGACGGATCCCGAATATAGCGACTGATCAGATTGGCCACCTTCTGCTGATACTTCAGCACCAGCAGGTCGAAGGCCTTCTTGTCACCCTTCTGGACCCGCTCGACCAGTATCTGGTCGGCTTCTTTGTCCGAGGTCATGGCGCAGGTCCCATAGAGACAGCGCCCTGGTCCCATATCCTGTGGACAACCGGGAGTGACGCGAGTTCACCGGCCGCGAAATAAAAAATCGAACGATTTCCGTCTGTTGCTCGAATCCTCAGCATGGCGCGCATGATACTGCTTTGCCCAGGGCACTGCACGACGGTCTGGCGACAGTCCGGGCAGGCCGGCTACACTCCCCTATTCCGAACACCGCAGGCCCCGTGCGCGCAATGAGCGATACCCTCACCGATACCGATGTCCTGATCATTGGCAGTGGCGCTGCGGGCCTGAGCCTGGCCCTGCGCCTCCCCGAGTCGGTCCGTTGTACCGTCGTTTCGAAGCGCGACCTCGAGGAAGGCAATACCCTGTACGCCCAGGGCGGCATCTCAGCGGTGCTGGACTCGGCCGACTCGATCGAGTCCCATGTGGCCGACACCCTCAGCGCCGGCGCGGGACTATGCGATGAATCGGTGGTGCGCACGGTGGTGGAACATGGTCCGGCCGCCATCCGCTGGCTTGCCGAGCAGGGTGTCGCGTTTACCCAGACCCCGCCGACCGGCGACTCCCAGTTCCATCTGACCCGCGAGGGGGGACACAGTCACCGGCGCATCGTGCATGCCGCCGATGCCACCGGTCGCGCCGTGGAGACGACTCTGGTGGACCAGGTGCGCCAGCGGCCAAACATCAGCGTCCTGGAAAACCACATCGCGGTCGATCTGACGCGCACCGGGGGTCCAGGGGAGCCGCGGCGCTGTAGCGGCGCCTATCTGCTGGACCTGAAGCGGGACCGGGTCGTGGCGGCACCCGCACGGGCAGTGGTTCTGGCCACTGGCGGTGCCGCCAAGGTCTATCTGTACACCAGCAATCCCGATGTAGCCACTGGAGATGGGATCGCCATGGCCTGGCGCGCTGGCTGCCGGATCGCCAACATGGAGTTCATCCAGTTCCATCCCACCTGCCTGTACCACCCCAAGGCGAAGTCCTTTCTCATCAGCGAGGCAGTTCGCGGTGAGGGCGGGCGGCTGCTGCTCCCGGATGGCACGCGCTTCATGCCGCGCTTCGACGAACGGGCCGAGCTGGCACCAAGGGACATCGTGGCGCGGGCCATAGACCACGAGATGAAGCGACTCGGTGCCGAATGCGTCTATCTGGACATCAGCCACAAGCCGGCTGCTTTCATCGAAGAGCACTTCCCGACCATTCTTGCCCGCTGCCTGGAATTGGGTTACGACATACGCAAGGAACCGCTACCAGTGGTGCCCGCCGCCCACTACACCTGCGGCGGCGTCAAGGTGGATCGGATGGGCGAGACCGACATCGCCGGTCTGTTCGCCATCGGCGAGACGGCCTACACCGGCCTGCACGGGGCCAACCGCATGGCCAGCAATTCCCTCCTGGAGTGCTTGGTCTACGGTGAACTGGCCGCGGGGAAGATCCTGCAGCGATTGGGCGAGGCCGTACCCGGCGAAGCGGTCCCGCCATGGGACGAGAGCCGCGTGACCGATTCGGACGAAGAAGTGGTCGTGTCCCACAACTGGGACGAACTGAGGCGCTTCATGTGGGACTACGTAGGCATTGTGCGCAGCAACAAGCGCTTGGCGCGGGCGCGTCGCCGGGTCGATCTGCTGCGTCGCGAAATCGACGAGTACTACGGCAACTTCCGGGTCTCCAACGACTTGCTCGAACTGCGTAACCTGCTGGAAGTGGCCGATCTGATCGTCCAATCGGCGCGGCGGCGGCGCGAGAGCCGCGGTCTGCACTACAACATCGATTTTCCGGATACCGATCCCAACCAGGCACAACCGACGGTGCTCATCCCGGACAGTTACGTCCCGCGCCCCTCCGACTGACCGCCATCATCGGGCGGGGTCGCGGGCGACAGCCCCGACAACAGCAACTGGCGCAGTCGACGCAGATCCTCCGGCGAACCGGCGTCGGCCGCAACGACCAGCGCGTAATGCTGGGCCTCGGTCTCCAGCTCCGCAATGACCAGGCGCGGGCCCACCACCACTGGCCGGACCCGGGTCAAGGACGCGGATTCGACCTTGGTGGAACTGACCTCCCACCCGCCGGTCGGCCGATGCTGCAGGTTGAGGTGGGCCGCGCCCAGGCCGATGGTGCCCCGCCAGGCCCACCCCAGGCTCGCGATCCATGCCATGGCGCCCAGCCACCACCCGTTCAACGCGGCCAGCCACAGGCTGAGCGGCACCGCCAGCATCAGTAACACCAACAGCCTGCGTGCCATTTCGGATGAGTGGATTTCGATGGTTTGCACGGCCCGCCTCCCTGCAGGGCGTTCGATTGACTCGTCAGCCTGTCCGCCGGAACAGCCGATAGAAATTTTCGCCGCTCAGCGCCGCCAGCTCGTCCACCGGCAGGTCCCGCAGTTCGGCGATCTTCTCGGCCACGCGTGCGACATGCTTGGGTTCATTCGGCTTGCCGCGGAAAGGCACCGGTGCCAAGTAGGGAGAATCCGTCTCGATGAGCAGTCGCTCCAGTGGAATCCGCCGCGCCACGTCCCGCAGCGCTTCGGCGTTTTTGAAGGTCACGATGCCCGAGAACGAGATATAGAAGCCCATCTCCATCGCCGCCTGGGCCATCTCCCAGGTCTCGGTAAAGCAGTG
This sequence comes from Chromatiales bacterium, assembly GCA_024762475.1. Taxonomy (GTDB): domain Bacteria; phylum Pseudomonadota; class Gammaproteobacteria; order Chromatiales; family Chromatiaceae; genus MONJU. The sequence goes on from JANTHJ010000012.1 coordinate 36,015, forward strand.
CATCACCCCGCCGGCCTGCTCGGCACCCTCTTCGCGCAGGATGGCGATGGTGTCCTCGCGGGCCTCGCGGGTATGAATGATCAGGGGCTTGCCGCTGGCGACCGCGGCGCGAATATGGGTACGAAAGCGTTCCCGTTGCCATTCCAGGTCCCCCTCCGCCCGGAAGTAATCGAGGCCGGTCTCGCCAATGGCCACGTTGTGGGGGTGTTGTGCCAGCTCGATCAGCTCGCCGACGGTGGGCGAGCGCCGGTCACGGTCGCAGGGATGCACCCCGACCGACACCGATATGTCCTCATGGGGTGAAACCAGGGCCAGCATCTGCGGGTACGACTCCAGGTCGATGGCGACACACAGCATGTGGTCGACGCCGGCCGCTCGATTGGCATCGAGCATGCGTTCGAAATCGCCCTCATAGGGGGCGAGATCGACGCGGTCGAGATGACAATGAGAATCGACGAACACGGGCTTTCCTGTCGAGGGGGCAGCGCGAAACGCTACATCGTATGGGTGGGCTTCTCTGATTTGAGCATGCCCGCCAGGTAACCCTCGATCTTGTTACGTGCCACGCCATTGTCCTGATCCGAGAACTGCACGCCGATACCGGCCGCCCGGTTGCCCTCGGCGCCGACCGGGGTGATCCAGATGATCTTGCCCGCCACCGGGAGCCGCTCCGGCTCGTCCATCAGGCTGAGCAGCATGAAGACCTCGTCCCCGAGTTTGTAGGATTTACTGGTGGGGATGAACAGGCCGCCGTTCTGCACGAACTGCATATAGGCCGCATACAGGGCATTCTTGTCCTTGATCGTAAGGGAAAGAATGCCTTGTCTGGCGCGGGGTGCGGCCATTCTAATGTTTCTCCGGTCGGGTCAACGACAGCCAGTCGCTGACGAGCTTTTCCATGAGCATGCCTGGATTGAGATTGTGGCTCATTTCCCTCTCCAGGCGGTTGATTTCATCCAGATATTTAAATATGCCCTGCAAGTTTATGTCGTTCACGGATTTTTGCAAATCTGCCGCCAACTGTGGCAGATACAACCGACGCGCGCCCGGGTGGGCCAGACACCGCCCCAGGTCGAACAGTACCCGGCGAAGCCGCGCCAACTGCTTCCCTGCAGGCTCCCGGGCCCACCCCTGGGCGATACTCACCGGATTGACCTGCCGTCTGGCCAGTTGATAGAGATCTTCCAGCATCCCGGCGGTCCGCTTCAACTCGTCGCTCTCCAGCAGTTGCAGCGCGGCCAGGGGCGCTCCGCCGGCTGCCGCAAGGGCCGCCTCGACCTCTTCCCCAGCACCCAGTGCCGCCAGCCAGTCCCGGGCCATGTCGTCCGCCACGGGGCGGAAGGCGATCCGTTGGCAGCGGCTGCGAACGGTCTGCGGCAAACGTTGGGGCCGGGAGCTGACCAGTACCAGGCAGCTCGATGGCGGGGGCTCTTCGAGGGTCTTGAGCAATGCATTGGCGGCCGCACGGTTCAGCGCATCCGCCGGGGCGATGACGAATACCCGCATGCCATGGGCCTGGGTCGTGAGGCTGCTTTGTCCGATCAGGGTGCGTACCGCATCGATGCGTATCTGCTTTCCTTCTTCCTCCGGACTGAGCCAGAGGTTATCCGGGTGGGCGCCGCTCCTCACCAGGCGGCACGCCCGGCATTCCCCGCAGGGCGCCTGCTTCAGGTCGTCGGTTTCGCAGACCAGTGATGCCGCCAGGCGCCGTGCGAACTGCTGTTTGCCGACCCCCTCCGGGCCGCTGATCAGCAAGGCATGGGGAAAGCGTCCGTTGCGCCGCCGCTCCATGAGCTCCGCCCAACGCTCCGACTGCCAGGGCAGGAGCGACAGTTCGTACTGCACTCTTTCCGCGGTGTCAGCCATTTTCCGCCTCGCGCATGAAGTCTTCGATGAGCCGGCGGATGTCTTGCTGTACCGCTGCCAGATCGCGCGAGGCATCCACGATCCGAACACGCTGCGGCTCATGAGCGGCGATGTCCAGGTACCCTTGCCGGACGCGCTCGAAGAAGGCCAGATTCTCGCTTTCGAAGCGATCCGGATCGGAGCGCTTGCCGGCCCGCTCCAGTCCCAGCGCCACCGGCAGATCCATCAGGATGGTGAGATCCGGCCGACGCCCCCCCTGGACCCACTGCTCCAGAACAGCAATTCTGTCGACTGAGACGCCCCTGCCGGCGCCCTGGTAGGCATAGGTGGCGTCGGTGAAACGATCGCACAATACCCACTGTCCGGCGGCGAGGGCCGGCTCGATATGGCGCCGTAGGTGCTCGGCCCGCGCGGCAAACATCAGGAGCAGTTCGGCGTCCTCGGACATGCCGGTGTGTCGATGACTCAACAGCAGATCTCGCAGCTCCTCGCCGAGCGGCGTGCCGCCGGGCTCGCGGGTCTGCAACAGGCTGATGCCATGGCTGGTGATCAGCTCCGCCGCCAGCTGCATGCAGGTGCTCTTGCCGGCCCCCTCGATGCCCTCTATGGTGATGAATCTGCCCGACTCGCTCATCGCTTCAGCTGGTACTTGCGCACTGCGGCATTGTGCGCCTTGAGGTTATCGGAAAACACATGGGTGCCGTCCCCTTTCGCGACGAAGTAGAGGGCCCTGCCGTCGGCCGGATGCAGGACCGCCTCGATCGCATCACGACCCGGCATGCAGATGGGCGTGGGGGGCAGCCCCTGATGAACATAGGTATTGTAGGGCGTGTCTTCGCGCAGGTCGCTGCGCCGGATGTTTCCCTGGTAGCGCTCGCCCATGCCGTAGATGACGGTGGGATCGGTCTGCAGCTTCATGCCTGCCTTGAGGCGACGCTCGAAGACGCCTGCGATCATTGCGCGTTCCTCGGGGGCACCGGTCTCCTTCTCCACGATCGAGGCGAGGATCAGCGCCTCGTAGGGCGTCTTCACGGCAATATCGGGGGCATGCCTGGCCCAGGCCTCGGCCAAGACCTTCTGCATGCGCGCATAGGCGCGCTTGAGCAGCCCCACATCCGTGGTGCCTCGGGGATAGCTGTAAGTATCCGGAAAGAAGCGCCCCTCAGGATGCTCGCCGGGGTGTCCGATCGCCGCCATGATCTCCTCCGGAGACTTGCCGGTGAGGGTCTTTTCCAATACAGGATCACGCTCTATAGCGGCCATGACCTGGCGGTAATTCCATCCTTCCAGCAAGGTCAGGCGGTATTCAACCGGCTTGCCCGATATCAGGATCTGCAACAGCGCCGGCGGCGTGGTGCCGGCGGGAATCAGATATTCGCCGGCGCGAATGCGGTTGGCAAGCTCGTGCCAACGGGCGTGCCAATAGAGCAGGTCGGCATGGCTCAGCACGCCTTGCTGCTCCAATCGTCGCGCCAGCTGCCGCAGGTTGGTGCCCCGCTCGACCTGAATGACCTTGCCCTTCTCCGGAAGGTGCAGCGGCGTCTTCAGGAAATTCTGGTATTCCATCCAATACCAGCCGGCGACCAGCGCCAAGATCAGAATCAGCAGTCCAATCAGTCGTTGCACCTGACCTCCCCAGAGTATGTGAAACAGGAGGCATGGAGTCTCTCCAGCTCCGCGCTGCGCCTCTGAATCGGCAACTCCCGATCATCGATCCGCGCCAGGGGGCGGATGCCCAGCAGGGCGTTGGTCACGTAGACCGCATCGGCGTGCTGCAGCGCCTCAAGATCCAGCTGCGTTTCGGCGACCTCGATTCCACATGCCCTGCCCCGTTCCAGGATTTGGTGTCGCACCGTCCCCGCTACGCCACAATCGACGATGCGCGGCGTCACAAAGGTGTTCCCGATACGAGCAAAGAGATTTGCGCTGATGCCCTCGACCACCCGTCCCCGTGAGTCGCACACAATCCCTTCATCGACTGCTTTGGGTAGCTCGTTGCGTGCCAGCACCTGCTCCAGGCGATTGAGATGCTTGATGCCCGCCAGCTGCGGCTGGCTGGCCAGGCGCAGCTCACACACGCGGGCCGTCAATGGCGTCTCAGTCGACCAGGGGTGAATATCCGGCCAGGGCGCTACGCGTATCCAGCGGCTGACACTGGCATTCTGATCGCGGACGTAGCCGGTCCCGGCGGCACCGGCGGTCAGCATGATTTTGAGAACGCCTCGCGGCTGGTCGTTGCACAGGGCCAGGACTTCTTTCTCTATGAGGTCGCGCGCTGGCGCAGACAGGCCCAAACGTTCGCAGCCAGTACGCAGGCGATCCCAATGCCATTGCCAAAGACAAGGCCGACCCTCGCGCACAGCCAGCGTCTCGAACAGACCGTCGCCAAAGTGGCAGGCCCGATCGCTGAAGGCCGACTTGGAGGCCGGCTCGCCGTTCAGGAGGGCTCGGGCCGGCATGTGACGGAGATTCAGCCGGTGAACCGGCGCAATACCAGGGTGCCGTTGGTGCCGCCGAATCCGAAAGAATTGCTGATAGCAATGTCGATCTTCGCTTCGCGCGCGGTATGCGCCACATAATCGAGATCGCATTCCTCGTCCGGGTTGTCGAGGTTGATGGTCGGCGGCATGACCTGGTCACGCAGGGCCAATGCGGTAAACACGGCTTCGGCGCCCCCTGCGGCACCCAGCATGTGCCCGGTCATCGACTTGGTGGAGCTGACGGCCAGCTTGTAGGCATGGTCACCGAACGCCCGTTTGACCGCCTTGGTCTCCGCCACGTCACCGGCAGGCGTAGAGGTTCCATGTGCATTGATGTAGTCCACGTCCTCCGGAGCGATACCTGCATCCTCCAGGGCCAGGAGCATGCATTCGGCGGCCCCTTCGCCCCCGGGCGAGGGAGAGGTCATGTGATAGGCATCGGAGTTCATGGCAGTGCCCAGCACCTCGGCATAGATGGTCGCCCCGCGTGCCCTGGCGTGTTCGAGCTCCTCGATCACCACCACACCTGCGCCGTCGCTCAACACAAAGCCGTCGCGGTCGCGGTCCCAGGGCCGGCTCGCGGCCTGCGGATCGTCGTTACGCGTGGACAGGGCTCGCGCCGCCGCAAAGCCGCCGAGACCGGTCGGCGAGGTGGCACGCTCGGCACCGCCGGTGACCATCACGTCCACGGTGCCATACTGAATCATGCGCATCGCATCGCCAATGCTGTGGGTGCCGGTGGCGCATGCGGAGACCAGCGAGACATTCGGCCCCTTGAGCCCGTACATGATGGACAGGTTGCCCGACACCATGTTGATGATGTTGGCCGGTACGAAAAAAGGCGAGATCTTGCGCGGCCCGCCTTTAAGGTAGGCCCCGTAGGCGTTTTCGATACCCATGATGCCACCGATGCCCGAACCGATGGAGACCCCGATCCGGCGGCGATTCTCGTCGGTGATTCCCAGGCCACTGTCCTCGATGGCCTGAATGCCCGCCGCAATCCCGTAGTGGATGAAGGCATCCATCTTGCGCGCTTCTTTCTTGGAGATGTACTTCTCCAGATCGAAGTCGTAGATGGGACCACCGAAGTGGACGCTGAATGGCTCGATGTCGAAATGGGTAATGGGCCGAATGCCGCTGTTGCCGGCCAGAATATTCTCCCAGCCAGTGGCGACATCCTGTCCGACCGGGGAAATCAGGCCCAGGCCGGTGATAACGACGCGTCTATCGGATTGGTAACCAGACATCTGGGGACAGGCCTCGCAATGCTCGTGCTCTGAACATGGCGCAGGCCGCAGGGGCTGCCGCGGGGCATCCCTTGTCGGCCTGCACGGAATAAGGGTTTGTGGATCAGCTGCTGTGGGCGTTCACGTAATCGATCGCCTGCTGAACGGTGGTGATCTTCTCCGCCTCTTCATCCGGAATCTCGGTCTCGAATTCTTCTTCGAGGGCCATCACCAATTCCACGGTATCCAGGGAGTCCGCGCCCAGATCGTCGACGAAGGAGGCCGCGTTGGTGACCTCGTCTTCGCTCACACCCAATTGTTCAACAACGATTTTCTTGACGCGTTCTTCGATAGTGCTCATTTCGGTTCTTTCCTCCAAAAATGCGTGGTCGGGTAGTCACGCGATGAGGCCGTATTGTATGTGCAAATACGCCCCTGTCATAGGTTTTTGCAGCAACGACCACTGGGGTTTAATAATCCTTAATAATCAATAGATTATAAATGTATCTTCAAGTCATATACATGCCGCCGTTGACATGAATCGTCTCACCGGTGACGTATGCAGCGCCCTCGGAGGCGAGAAAGGCCACCGCGGCGGCGATTTCATCGGCCTGCCCCAGGCGCCCCAGGGGGATAGCGGAGAGCAGCGCGTCGCGCTGTGCCTCGGGCAGTTCGCGCGTCATATCGGTATCGATGAACCCCGGCGCGACCGCATTCACGGTGATACCCCGCGAGCCGATCTCCTGGGCCAGCGACTTGGTAAAGCCGATCATCCCTGCCTTGGCCGCGGCATAGTTGGTTTGTCCGGCATTCCCGCTCACCCCGACCACCGAGGCGATACTGATGATCCGGCCGCCCTTGGCCTTCATCATGGGTCGCAGGCAGGCCTTGCATACCCGGTAGAGTGAAGTGAGATTGGTGTCGATCACCGCCTCCCATTCCTCGGGCTTCATACGCATCAACAGGTTGTCGCGGGTGATGCCGGCATTGTTGACCAGAACCGTCACCGCACCGAACTCGTCCCCGATCGCCTTGATGACAGCCGCCACCGAGGCGTCGTCCGAGACATCCAGACACATGCCTTTGCCCGCTATGCCCGCCGCCTGCAACATACTGCTGATGGCCTCTGCTCCCTTGTCCGAGGTGGCGGTGCCGATCACCGTCATACCCTCGGCACCGAGCTTCAGCGCAATCGCCTTGCCGATTCCGCGGCTGGCCCCGGTCACCAATGCAATCCTGTCCTCAGCCATTGACACTCTCCAAAGCCTTTTCGAGACTCGCCCCATCGAACACCGGCACAGCGGTGATGGTCTTGTCGATACGTTTGTTCAATCCGGTCAGCACCTTGCCCGGCCCCGCCTCCACCAGGGTGTCGGCACCGGCCTCCTTCATCGCGCGCACCGTCTCCACCCAGCGCACCGGGCTGTAGAGCTGTTGCTTGAGAAGATCCCGAATCTGACCGGGATCGGGTGCCGGCGCCACGCTGACATTGTGCAGCACCGGGATCTCGGGCTGCGTAATCGGCAGATCGCGCATCACCTCGTAGAGTCGCTCTGCAGCATCGCGCATCAAGGCGCAATGCGAGGGAACACTGACATCGAGCCGCAGCGCCCGCTTGGCGCCGGCGGCCTTGGCCAGATCGACCGCACGAGCAATGGCAGAGGCATTGCCGGCAATCACCACCTGGCCTGGCGAGTTGAAGTTCACCGCCTCGGCGACCTCGCCTTGGGCCGCCTGTTCGCACAGGGCACGCACCTGGTCATCGTCCAGGCCCAGGATGGCCGCCATGGCGCCCTCGCCTGCCGGTACCGCTGCCTGCATCAGCCGCCCCCGCTCGTGAACCAGGCGTGCTGCCTCGGCAAACGGCAGGACGCCGGCCGCCACCAATGCGGAATACTCGCCCAGACTATGGCCAGCCATCAGCCCCGGGGCCGGTCCGCCCTGGCCGCGCCAGGTACGCCAGACCGCAACACCCGCGGCGAGCATGGCCGGCTGGGTGTTCTCGGTCTGGTTCAGGGCCTCTGCCGGCCCTTCCTGTGAGAGCGTCCACAGATCCACGCCCAAGGCATCGGAGGCCTCTTCGAAGGTCTGGCGGACAATCGGATAGGCTTCGGCCAGATCGGCGAGCATGCCCACCGACTGCGAGCCCTGTCCCGGGAAGGTCATCGCGAAAGTCATTATTGTTCTCTCAAAAGATCAGGAGTGCCGAGCCCCAGGTGAAACCGCCCCCAAAGGCCTCCAGCAGCAATATCTCGCCGCGCTCGATTCGACCGTCTCTGACGGCGGTATCCAGGGCCAGGGGAACCGATGCCGCCGAGGTGTTCCCATGCTGGTCCACGGTCACCACCACCTGGTCCATGGACATGCCCAACTTGCGCGCGGTGGCGTTGATGATCCGGATATTCGCCTGGTGGGGAACCAGCCAGTCCACATCGCTCTTTTTAAGGCTATTGGCCTCCAGCGTCTCGTCGACGATACGCCCCAATGTATTGACAGCGATCTTGAACACCTCATTGCCCCGCATCTTGGTATAGCGGGGATCGCCTTCGTCGCTTTCGAAGTCGAAGCCCTTTGACACCCCACCCGGCACATGCAGCAGCTTCTCATAGGCGCCGTCGGCATGCAGGTGCGTAGAGAGGATTCCCGGCTCTTCGGAGGCCTCCAGGACCACGGCCCCGGCTCCGTCTCCGAACAGTACGCAGGTGCCCCGGTCACTCCAGTCGATCACCCGTGAAAATGTCTCGGCACCGATCACCAGGGCGCAGCGATGGGACCCGGAGCGAATGAACTTCTCCGCCACGCCGAGGGCGTAGATGAAGCCGGTGCATACCGCCTGGACGTCGAACGCGGCGGCCCCATGATTGCCGAGGCGGGCCTGCAACAGACAGGCGGTGCTCGGGAAGACCTTGTCGGGCGTGGTGGTCGCCAGCACGATCAGATCGACCTCTTCCGGTTCGCGACCTGCGGCAGCCAGTGCCCGCCTGGCGGCATGTTCGGCGAGGTCGCAGGTGGTTTCGTCCTTCGCCGCGATATGGCGCTTGACGATTCCGGTCCTCTCCCGGATCCACTCGTCCGAGGTCGCGACCATCTTTTCCAGGTCCTGGTTGGTCAGAATCTTTTCCGGTAGATAGCTGCCAGTACCGGTAATACGCGCCTGGCAGCTCATGCGCTGGCCTTCTGTTGCAGCTGCTCTGCCACCGATTCGCTGATCCGCTCGGCGATGCCCGCCTCGACCTCTTTACGCGCGATGCCGATGGCATTCTCGAACGCGAAGGCATCGGCGCCGCCATGGCTCTTGACCACGATCCCGCGCAGGCCGAGCAGGCTGGCACCATTATAACGGCGTGGGTCGATGCGGCGTTTCAGGCCATTGAGTACCGGCAAGGCCATTGCGGCGGCCACGCGAGTCAACAGATTGCGCTTGAATTCGCGGCTCAGGAAGGTCCGGACCATCTTGGCCACACCCTCACTGCTCTTGAGCGCAACATTGCCGATGAAGCCGTCCGTGACCACAATATCCAGGCCCTTGCGCAGGTAGAGGTCGTCCCCTTCCACGTATCCCTGATAGTTGAGCCCGCTGTGACGCAGCAACTGATGGGCGTCCTTGACCGACTCGATGCCCTTGATCTCCTCGGTCCCAATGTTGAGCAGGCCGATACTGGGGGCACCCGGGCCCTCCACCGCCTTCACCAGTTCGTTGCCCATGATGGCGAACTGCAGCAAATGCTCGGCGGAGGAATCGATATTCGCGCCGAGATCCAGCACCCAGGTGCGTCCATCCACTGCCGGCAGGGCGGTGATAATGGCTGGCCGGTCGATTCCCGGGATGGTCTTGAGGACGAAACGGGCAGTGGCCATCAGGGCGCCGGTATTGCCCGCGCTGACGCAGGCGTCGGCCTCACCGGACTTGACAAGGTTGATGGCCACCCGCATGGACGAGTCCTTCTTGCCCCGCAGGGCATTCGCGGGCGGCTCGTCCATTTCGACCACCTGGGAGGCATGGACCAGCGAGATATTCTCCGGCAGCCCTCGGCTCGGCAGGTGCTCTCTCAGCTGATCCTCCTGCCCCACCAGCACCAGGCGGCAATCGACATGCTTCTGCGCAAAGCCGATCGCGGCCGGGACGACCACGGAGGGACCGGTGTCCCCCCCCATGGCATCCAGGGCGATGGTTCTGCAGGCAGGCATCAGGTGCAGCAGAGACAATCGACTTACTTGTCGACCACCTTGCGGCCACGATAGAAGCCATCCGGCGTCACATTGTGGCGCAGATGGGTCTCGCCGGAGGTCGGATCGACCGACAGGGCCTCCGGCTTGAGGCTGTCATGCGAGCGGCGCATGCCACGCTTGGAAGGGGTCTTGCGATTCTGTTGGACTGCCATGTTCGTCTCCTGGGGACAGGGTTGTAAAAATTACAAGGCGCGACGACTAGCTGTCGCGCTTCAACTGTTTCAGTGCCGCAAAGGGATTCTCCCGCTGCGCCGGCTCGGCCGCTTCGGAAGAATCCCGATACTCGCTCAGATCCACCGCACATTCGGCCGCCACATGTCTGGGTGCCGGAGGGATAGCCAGAATCAGCTCGTCCTCCACCAGATCCATGGGGTGGAGCAGGCGTTCCTCCAGCAGCAGCGGGTCGTACTCCTCCGGCAAGGCCTCAGCCTCACGCAGGCCTTCCACCGGGCTCAGCGTAAAGTCCGCATCGACCGGTAGCCGCATCGGCTGCATGCATCGCTGGCAGCGCAGCTGAAGATCGGCCGTCACATGCCCGCGGATCCGCGAACGCTTGTGCTCATCGCGGTCGAAGACCAACTGAAAAGCCGCCTCGCCCTCGGTGGAGGTCAGAAGCGGCGCCAGACGATCCAAGCTGTTCAGCGCAACCCGGCCCTCGAAGCGTTTCCCCTGCTCGCACAGGCGGCGGGGGTCGGCCTGTTCTGGTAGCTGCGGCAACATAAGCGCGGAATTATATGATTCGGCGACTTAATTCGCAACCGCAAGACGCCGTGCCGACAACACCGTTCATACGACACTCCCGGTGCCGTCAGGCTCACACAATCAGGGAGTTACGACGGCCAGCAACACCCCTGCCGCCACCGCCGACCCGATCACCCCGGCCACATTCGGTCCCATGGCGTGCATCAGCAGAAAATTGTGGTGATTGGCCTCCAGGCCCACCTTGTTCACCACCCGGGCGGCCATGGGGACTGCGGATACGCCGGCCGCGCCGATCAGGGGGTTGACCTTGCCGCCGGAGAAGCGGTGCATCAGCTTGCCCATGAGGACCCCCGCGGCAGTGCCGATCGAGAACGCAATGGCACCAAGCACCAGGATCCCCAGCGTCTCGACACTCAGAAACTTTTCGGCCTGCAGTTTCGAACCCACGGCCAGACCCAGGATGATGGTAACGATATTGATGATCTCGTTCTGTGCCGCCTTGCTCAGCCTATCCACCACCCCAGATTCACGCAGCAGGTTGCCAAAGGTCAACATACCGATCAGAGGCGCCGCCGATGGCAGGAAGAGCGCGCATAACGCGAGCACCGTCAATGGAAACAGTATCTTTTCCAGTCGGCTGACCGGGCGCAGTTGTGACATCTCCACCTTGCGTTCGTCTTCACTGGTCAACAGACGCATGATCGGCGGCTGGATGATTGGCACCAGCGCCATATAGGAATACGCAGCGACCGCAATGGCGCCCAGCAGATCGGGCGCGAGCTTGGAGGCCACGAAGATCGCAGTCGGACCATCCGCGCCGCCTATGATGGCAATGGCCGAGGCATCGGCCAGGGTGAAGTCGAACCCCGGCACAAGGTTGAGCGCCAATGCCCCCAGCAGGGTGGCGAAGATGCCGAACTGGGCCGCCGCGCCCAGCAGCAGGGTCCGTGGCATGGCGATCAGGGCGCTGAAGTCGGTCAATGCCCCTACCCCCATGAAAATCAGGAGGGGAGCGATACCCGAGGCGATGGCCACGTCGTAGAACATCCGCAACATGCCGGGCTCGTAACCCAGGCCCTCGGCCACCAACACCCCGGCGGCCTGCTGCGCGGGCGATGCGTGGTGCCAGACATCCACCACCTTGTCGACCGTTGTGCCGAGCGCCTGCGCCAGTGCCGCCAGCTGTGCAGTTGTTCCCTCGGCCAGGAGGTGGCCGACCGCATCCTCCGCGAGCCCTGCAACCGGGATATTGGCCAGCAGGCAACCGAAGCCGATGGGTAGCAGCAACAGCGGCTCGAAGCCCTTGCGGATGGCAAGATAGATGAGCAGGCTCCCGATACCCAGCATCAGGGCCTGACCCCAGCCCATGTTGGCGATTCCCATGGACAGCCACAGTGCCTGCAGTCCTTCCAACATGCCGGCAGCTCAGCGCAGGGTCAGGAGGGTATCGCCCACCTGTACCGCACCACCCTCCTTCACCGGGATGCTGTCGACGGTACCGGGGGCAGGCGCTCGTACCTCGGTCTCCATTTTCATCGCCTCCAGTATCAGAACCACGTCGCCGGCCTTGACTCTCTGACCGGGCGCGACATTGATCTTGAACACCGTGCCCGCCAAGGGCGCCAGCACCGACCTGACCGGGTCATCGTCCCGTTTCGTCGAGGCCGCCGGACTCTCTGACGGCCGCTCGGCGGGCATCACCTGCGAGAGGCTCCCGTTGGGTGCAACGGTGACGCTGTAGGTACGACCATCGACGATTACCCGGTAGCTCTCCGTGCCCTGGTCCGACGACGCCGATGTCAGGGCGGTTGCCTGCGCCTCAGGGGCGCTTTGCGCCGGGGGTGGTTCGAAGGCCCCTGGATCGTCGCGGTGTTCCAGGAACTTGAGACCCACCTGCGGAAACAGGGCCCAGGTCAGGACATCCTCGATCGGCTCCTCGGCAAGCCGAATCCCTTTTTCCTTTGCGAGTGCCTCGAATTCGTCGGTCAGCCGGTCCAGTTCGTTGTCCAGCAGGTCGGCAGGGCGACAGGTGATCGGTTCCTCGCCATCCTCGAGCACGCGTGCCTGAAGGGCCTTGTCCACTGGCGCGGGTGTGGCGCCATATTCACCCCGCAACACCCCTGCGGTCTCCTTGGTGATGCTCTTGTATCGCTCGCCCTGCAGCACGTTGATCACCGCCTGGGTGCCGACGATCTGCGAGGTGGGCGTGACCAGCGGGATATAGCCCAGATCCTTGCGGACCCGGGGTATCTCCTCGAGGACCTCGTCCATGCGGTCGGCCGCGCCCTGCTCGCGCAGCTGATTTTCCATGTTGGTCAGCATGCCCCCGGGCACCTGGGCCACCAGGATGCGTGAATCCACGCCCCTGAGCGAGCCCTCGAAACGTGCATACTTGCGTCGCACATCGCGGAAATAGGCAGAGATGCCTTCGAGGTGCTTCAGGTCGAGACCGGTGTCGCGCTCGCCATCCTGCATGATGGCCACCATCGATTCGGTGGCGGAATGGCTATAGGTCATCGACATCGAGGCAATGGCAGTGTCGACATGGTCGACCCCGGCCTCCGCCGCCTTCAGAAGGGTCGCGGTGCTCATGCCGGTGGTGGCATGCGAGTGCAGTGAAATGGGGACCTCGACCGTGTCCTTGAGTCGGCCGATCAGTTTGAAAGCGACGTTCGGTGTCAGAAGCCCGGCCATGTCCTTGATGCAGATCGACTCGCAGCCCATCGACTCGAGTCCGCGTGCCATGTTCAACCAGTACTCGAGGTTGTGAACCGGGCTGACCGTGTAGGACATGGCACCTTGCGCATGCCGTTCGACCTCGAGGGTGGCCTTCACTGCCGTCTCGATGTTGCGCAGGTCGTTCATGGCATCGAAGATGCGGAACACATCGATGCCGTTGACCGCGGCGCGCTCGACGAACTTGTGCACGACATCGTCCGCGTAGTGGCGATAGCCCAGGATGTTCTGACCGCGGAACAGCATCTGTTGACGGGTATTGGGCATCACCTGTTTGAGCAGGCGCAACCGTTCCCAGGGGTCTTCGCCCAGGTACCGGATGCAGGCATCGAAGGTCGCGCCACCCCAGCTCTCGAGCGACCAGAACCCCGCCTGGTCGAGTTTTTCGGCGATCGGCAGCATGTCGTCGATGCGCAGCCGGGT
>JANTHJ010000013.1 GCA_024762475.1 Chromatiales bacterium
CACCTCGCCGAGGGTGAAGGATTCGGTGCCATCGACAATGCGATCGGGCGGCACCAAGCGGGTGTCATCGTCCACCCAGGGGTAGAGCGAGACCCGTCGTTCCTCGATACGATTGGCCGCCGCCTCGGAGTCGAGATAGTCCCAGGCCCCCCTGGGCGCGATGATCTCGGCGCCCTCGTCCTTGAACACCTGCAGACCATAGACATGGTCGGCGTGATAGTGGGTCACCAGTACCTTGACCACTGGCTGATCGGTGATGCCCGCGATCAGGCCGCGCAGTTTCTGCACCAGTGAGGGCGAGCCCAGGGCATCGATCACCACCACCCCCTTGCCGGTGACCACGAAACCGGCATTGGAGATGAAGCCCTTGTTCTCGGTGGCAGCACCCGCAGCGCCCTGCACGTAATAGCTGTGCGGCCCGACCTGCTGGACCGTCATTTCCACGTCCACGGGCGGATACTCGGGTTCGGCAAGCACCAGGGATGGCAGCAACAGCAATAGCGAAAGGATTCTCATGACATGACCTCTGGTTGTGTTTTTTGGAGACGCAGCCCCTTGTTTTCCCCGGATTGCGGCCTGCGGCCTTCATCCAGGCTACGCCCCTATCGCGACGAACTCGATGACTTCCTCCGTTCACGAAAAAAATCCCGCAACAGCCTTCCGGCCTCGTCGGCCAGCACCCCGCCCTCGCAGGCGGTGCGGTGGTTGAAACGCTGGTCGGACGGCAGCAAATCGAACACGCTGCCCGCCGCGCCCGCACGCGGGTCGGTGGCGCCGAACACCACCCGCTCGACCCGTGCATGCACGATTGCCCCGGCGCACATGGGGCAGGGCTCCAGCGTGACATAGAGGGTGCTGCCCGGCAGCCGGTAATTGCCCAGCCGCTCTCCGGCCGCCCGCAGCGCCTGGATCTCGGCATGGGCCGTCGGATCATTGCCACCGATGGGGCGGTTCCAGCCCTCGCCGATCACCTCGCCATGGCGCACCAACACCGCACCCACCGGCACCTCACCCTCGTCCCAGGCGCGCTGCGCCAGGACCAGGGCCTGGCCCATCCACTTCAAATCGCTTGGCTCAGACATGGCCGCTGTTCAGACGGACAAGTGACACCATTATTCCCCTTGGACTTCTCTCCAGCACCGCAAGCACCTATGATCCCAGACACGGAATATGACACCGATTGTCGTGAGCCGGTGTCCTTACACCCCAAGACAATGGGACAACGACGGCCTGCAAGACGACGAATTGTCGGAATGAATTCCGACCTGCCCCCTTGTAGGCCGGGCTTCAGCCCGACAAGGTTGCCTACTCGGCTCGAGCATGTATCCGACATTAAGGAAGTTGGACAATGAAATCATTCACCCACTGTTGTCGCCACTGGCTCACCTGGCTGTCGATTGCAATATGGCTGCCCTCCGGCGCCTCGGCCGACTGGTTCGAGCAAGGCGACAGGATCCACCTGCAACTGGGCGGTTACGTACACTTCCGTTCCAGCGACAACTACGAGGGTCCGCCGATCCTCGCCAATATCGAACTGAACAAGAAGAGCAACTGGCTGTATGGCCTGTCGCTGTTCAACAATTCCTATGGCGACTTCTCCCAATACCTCTACATCGGCAAGAAATGGGAACTGCCCCAGATCTATAAACCACTTCACGTAAAGCTCACCGGCGGCGTATTGCACGGCTATACGGGACGGTGGAAGGACAAGCTCGCGTTCAACCATAACGGCTTTGCGCCCGCCATTATCCCTTCTGTCGGCCTGAAAAAGGGCCGCTGGGCGACCGATCTTATCCTGCTCGGCGATTCCGGCCTGTTGTTCACCATCGGCTATGACATCGTCGAATAGCCCCTTCCCGCTGAGCACCCGGAGGATCCGGTAATTGTTCACGTTCTGCCGGTGACTAACGCCCGGGCGACCAGGTCCTCCGAGTCTAGCCTTGCCCTTGTAAGCAGCCGGAATCAAGGGAGCACGGGACGATGGACACTTCGACGATCGACAACCAATACATCACCTATCTCAACCACCGCCAGGCCATTCTTACAGTGGCGCACTACCTGCAGAAGTCGACCGGCCACGTCCTGGCGGGCCTGGGACGCAGGATCAATGGCCACCCCGAGCTGGTCACCCTGTCGGTGAACCGCCTCTATGCCGAGCACCGCAGGGCGGTCGACACCGTGGCGCGTTACGGTGGACTGCGGGTTCAGGTCGCGCTGGCTGGACTGGAGAGCCGGACGGCGGCGCAAAGCCCCCAGCACCCGCTGGGGAACAGGCCGCTCAAGACCGCCGACGAACACTATTGAGCCCCGGCAGGGCGCCCGGCCAAGGCACGGTGGCATGCAGTGCGTGCCCGTCGGGCCGGCAGTTTATTGAAACTGTGGACTGGTTAACACTCCGACCCGCGCGTGCCCCTATCCGCAGGAATGGAGTATAGATGGACATAGATATCAATCGCTTATGAACTAGACTTAATCCAATAGGCTGTGTTTCGGTCAAGTCTGGGCTTTCTCTAAACTATCGTCTTTTGTAGGTAGGTCGGACTTCAGTCCGACATGTCGGGCTAAAGCCCGATTTACAAAACCCCAGTCCTGCTTTTCAACACTTGACTGAAACAGAGTTGTTACTGGGGAAGCTCTGAAGAGTCCGGTTTTTCACCTCCCCCGCAAGCGGGGGTATTTATCAGGGCCTCCCTGGAGCTGGAGCGGCAGGTCAGGCGAGCCTCTGATATCCGATCGGCCCAATGATCTGTACGCGTTGCTGAACACCGGAGGATCGCTACATGTACGAGAGATTCTATGGACTGAGGGACGATCCCTTCCGGCTGCTGCCTGACCCGCACGTCTGCTTCCCGCACCAGAGCTGCGCCAAGGCCTGGGCCTATCTACGCTACGCCATTCAGCGGCGCGAGGGCATCGTGGTCGTGACCGGCCCGCCCGGCACCGGCAAGACCACACTCGGCGAGCGTCTGGTCAACGAACTCGACACCGCCAGGACGGTCAGCGTTCGCCTGGTTGCCAGGGATCTGAACGCGACCGAGTTGCTGCGCCGCCTCGCCTACGCCTTTGGCATGGCCGCAGAGAGCATGGACCGCGCCATGCTGACTTATCGGATCGACAGCCATCTGACCGACCTGGAGCGCAAGGACGGAAGTACGGTGGTGCTGCTGGTCGACGAGGCACAGACCCTGTCCGGCCAGGCGCTCGAGGCGCTGCGCGTATTGACTGATCTGCAATCCCTTCGCTCGAAACCACTGCTGCAGCTGTTCCTGCTGGGTCAGGAGGAGCTGGAAGACGTCATCGGCGCGCCTGGCATGGAGCAGTTCAGACAACGCGTGATCGCCAGCTGCCGCCTCCACACGATGGACCTCGCCGAAACCAAGGCCTACCTGGAGTACCGCCTCAACCGCGTCGACTGGCGCGGCGATCCGTCTATCGACGGTGCGGCGGTGCATACGGTGTTCCGTCACAGCGGCGGCCTGCCGCGGCACGTCAACAAGATCTGCAGCCGGCTGCTGCTCTATGGGTGCGCAGAAGAGAAGCACCAGCTCGGAGAGTCCGATGTACTGGCGGTTGTGCGAGATCTCACCGACGAGCTGCTGACACCCGCGCAGCCTGCGGCGCAGGCAGATCCGGCACCCGCGCCTTTTGCGTCCCTGGAGGAACTGGCGCTGGTGGCCTCGGAAGATGCCCGGGCCGACACCGCAACCTTACAAACCGATGCGCAAACGCTGCACCTCTCTGAACCACCCCCGGAGGCGGATGCGCCGCCGGACGCCGAAGTCCATCAGGCATCGCCGCCCCCGCAATATCGCGACTCATCCCATATGTCTTCCAGACGGCGGCTCCGGAGCCATAGCCGACACCTGCTGCATTCGCTTCGGCACCGTATCCGTGCCCTTCCGCGTTGGTTGGAGCTGCGTCGCGCGCAGCTTCGCGTCACCGCTCCCGCCGCCGCAACGACATTGCTCGGGCTCGCCCGCCGCCTCGCCGAGAGGCTGGCCGCATCCGCAGCGGATGCCAAGCCGAGACTGTCGGAGTGGCGCAGACGCCTGAGCGCTGCCGTCGAGAGCCGACCACTGCGACAGCAATCGGTTCTGATGGCGTTTCCCGTCGTCGGGCTGCTCGCTGGCGGTCTGTTGCTCTGGATCATCCAGGATGGCGAACAGGTCCAAACCAATAAGCTGGCTATGGCGAAATACCAATCCTTGCCGCCCAGTGTCTCACGCATCACACAGGCCACCCGCGCAGATGTCTTGCGTAGGTGGGCTGACCATCGCACCCCGGACGTTTACTTCACGTCCACGAGCGTTCCGCTGGCGCAGTTGATACCGCACGATGCCGCGGTATCGCGCACTATCGAACGCCGCATAGTGGGTAGCAGCGCCCGGGTTCCGGAGAGGGCAGCGCTGGCGACACAGACGGCAGGGGTGCCGTGGATACTCGGCGTCGCAGGGAGTGGCTTGGAGCCACAGGTAACGGTCGACAGGGCAGGTCGCATGCCAGTCCTTGCCCCACAGACGCCGAGGAAGGTGTCTCGCGAAGCGCCACCGTCCACCAGCTTCGATCAACCAGATAAGCCCTCCTCGCGTATACCCGTGCAGGACGCCACTGCCACGGTCACGCCGTCGGCATCGGTTGCCAGAGAGCCTGCCGCCCCCGCGGTATTGGCGATCGCAACGCCCGACGAAGATGACTTCACGCGCATGCTGCCCCCGACCGGTGCGGGCAGCCCCTCGCCGGAGCCGACCCTCGATGTGGCCGGACCGGCGGTGACATTCGAACCGGCCATACAGGCGGCTTCGGTAACGGCGCCCGGCATCGAGAGCCTGCCGGCCGATCCCGGCGTCGAAGATTCCGAGCAGACCAGGATCGAGCAGTTGCTGGGCCTTGCGGACACCGCCATCGAGCGCAACCGTCTGCTGATTCCGGAGGCTACCAGCGCCTACCACTACCTGCAAAAGGTGCTTGCGATCGACCCCGAGAATCCGCAGGCCCGGGCCGGCCTCGAACGGGTCGTGCGGCGCTATAACGACAAGGCGCGCAAGGCCCTGGACGGGGGCGACTACCAGATGGCCCGTCGATTCGTCTCCCGGGCTCTGCGCGTGAACCGCCATAACCCTCGAGCGCGGGCGTTGCGCGCCAAGATCGACGCGGCAGAGTCCAGGGAACGAGAAGAGGCGCTGGCGGCCCTGGAGGCCGCCCGCAAGGCCGAGCTGGAGAGAATGGCCGCCGAGGCCAAGGCAGCCGAGCCGGTCGCAGCCAAGGCACCCCCGCGCGATTCGCGAAGCGGATTCGAGCGCATCATGAAACTGCTCGACGGGGTCTGAGTACCCCATCGGCTAGCGACAGCTTCACGCGCTTCAGGCGCCGGCGTGCATCGGGGAAAGCACCAGGTAGCCGTCCGCTTGCAGCGCGGTTGCGAGCATCACGGCGTTGATATCCTCGTGCTCGGTCCAGCTCGGCACCTGCCGGTTTGCCGGCGTCAGCCAGAAGGCGGTGAGCGACGATCCCAGCGGCAGATAGGGCCGAAGCTGCTCGGCGTGGCGCTCGCGCACAGCCCGGTCGATCGCGCGCGATGCCAGCAAGCGCTCCCCTGCGGTGATCCCGATCGCCAATCCAAGCTCGCGGAAGGCCAGACGGTAGCCGGCCGGGAGCTGTAGCTCGCCGCTCTGCCGGTAGTGCGCCAGACCGGCAGCGGCGTCCTCGAGCAGGCGCTGAATCAGGGGCTCATCTACGCGATCCGAGGCGAGGCCGAGCTGGGCGAGGCGCCAGGCATCGGTCAGCAGTCCGCCCAGCCCCAGGGGATCGGCGGTAGTCAGTGGCAGACCGGGCAGCATCGCCTCGAAGGTCGCCAGTGCCTCGCTCAGATCGGGGCCGGACGAGCGATCTCCGAGGCTGTCGGCGGTGGCCTGCAGCTGACGGTAGGTCACCAACCCGTCGAGTGGATCGTGCTGACCCATCGAGGGCACCAGTGGACGGCGCAGATCGGTGCTCATCTTCCAATACATGCGCGGCGGCAGGCCCTCGCCATCGCGATGGACGAAGGCACCAAAGGCGGTCAGTGCCAACTCCCGCGCCCAGACGTTGTAGCGCGGGTCACCGGTTGCTCGGCTGGTCTGGTCGAGCGCGTGCATCCAGCGGGTCAGATAGTGGAAGTACTGCCCGTCCCGGTCCCACTCCAGCTGCTCGTCGAACGGCTCGTCGGGCCGACGTTCGGGCAGCGGCTTGCCGATCCGCAGCCCCCCGGCGGCGGGATGCGCTTGCGCGTCGTCGTCGGACAGACCGCTCAGCCAGCCACTGCGCGGGGCGTCTTCGCGATAGCGGCCCAGCACCCGGTGGACCTGATCGATCAGGCGCAGCGCCAGGTCCTGCCAGGCCGGATCGGCGGTCGTTCGCGCCAGTCCGAGGCAATTGCACACCGCAAAGGCATCGGTCCACAGATAGCGCCGCGGCGGCCGCTCGCCGGTGATGCCGGTGCGTACTGCGAAGTCCTGCATCAGTTCGGCGGCAGTGGTGAGTGTGTCGTTCATTCGTTAGAAAATGGGGACGATCGCGACGATTGCGAGGCACGTAGCCTGGATGAAGGCCGCAGGCCGGAATCCGGGAAAGACGGCCGGGTCGAAACCCGGCAGACACTCAACCCGACCCGGCCCAGCGGCGATTCTGCCTCTCCGGCAATGGCGGCGGCCGCCGGAAATGCAACCGCACCGCGTCCTCGCCCAGCCAGCGTTCCAGGTTGCGCAGCAGGGCATCGGTGATCACGACCTGCCAATCCTCGCCCAGGGTCAGGCGCACCTCGGCATCCAGGCGGCGGTAGCGGACGGCCAGGGGACATCCCTCGCCGCGGTGCGGCTCCAACAAGGTCCGCAGCTGGGCGACCAGATCCACCACCGCCAGGCCCTGGGCGCGGATCCAGGCCTCTTCCAGGGTGATCTCCACCCCGGCGCAACAGTCCTGGCGAAAGCCCTCGAAGTCCAGCACCCGGTCGGCGTGCACCGAGACACCCCCACGGTAGTCATCCGGCACCAGCGAGCCCTCGACCACCAGGATGCGGTCGGCGGCCACCCGGTCGCGATACTGCTCCCAGGTCTCGGGAAACAGGGTCACCTCGATCCGGCCACTGCGGTCGTCCATCAGCACCGAGGCCATGGGGCCCTTCTGGCTGTTGCGCCGCGCCACCGCCACCACCAGCCCGGCGATCCGGATCCGCTTGCCGCCACGGCGGGCACGATGCCCCTTGATGTCGTCGAGATTCAGGCCGGCGATGCGCGTGCCCAGCATGGCGTCGATCTGCGGCAGGTAGCGATCGATGGGATGCCCGGTGAGGAACAGCCCCAGGGTCTCCTTCTCGCCCTGCAGACGCAGCTGGTCGTCCCATTCCTCGGCATCGTCGGGGATGACCCCGAGGGCCGGCGTCTCCTCGTCGCTGGCCACCGGATCGCCGAACAGATCGGACATGCCGGCAGATCGGTCCTGGGCCTGTTTCTCGGCCACCTTCAACGCCAGCGGCAACTGGATCATCAGGGTGGCGCGGTTGGCGCCGAGGTGATCCAGGGCGCCGGCGCGGATCAGGGCCTCGAGCACCCGCCGGTTGGCCTTCTTCAGGTCGATACGCTGGCAGAAGTCGAACAGGTCACGGAAGGGCCCGCCCTGGGCCCGCGCCTCGAGGATGCCCTCGATCGCCGCCTCGCCGACGCCCTTGATGGCGCCGAGGCCATAGACGACGGTGTCGTCGCCATCCACGGTGAAGCGGTACTGAGAGCGGTTCACGTCCGGCGGCTCGACCTGCAGCTCCATCTTGCGGCATTCCTCGATGAAGGTGACCACCTTGTCGGTGTTGTCCATGTCGGAGGAGAGCACCGCCGCCATGAAGGCCGCCGGATAGTGGGTCTTGAGCCACAGGGTCTGGTAGGAGACCAGGGCATAGGCGGCCGAGTGCGACTTGTTGAAGCCGTAGCCGGCGAACTTCTCCACCAGGTCGAAGATCTTCATCGCCAGGTCGGGATCGATATTGTTCTTCGCCGCGCCTTCCTTGAATACCGCGCGCTGTTTGGCCATCTCCTCGGCCTTCTTCTTGCCCATGGCGCGGCGCAGCAGGTCGGCGCCACCGAGGGTGTAGCCGGCCATCACCTGGGCGATCTGCATCACCTGCTCCTGGTAGAGGATGACCCCGTAGGTCGACTCCAGGATGGGCTTGAGGCATTCGTGCTGATAGTGGGCGTCGGGATAGCTGACCTTCTCGCGGCCGTGCTTGCGGGCGATGAAGTTGTCCACCATGCCGGACTGCAAGGGACCGGGGCGATAGAGGGCCACCAGGGCGGTGATGTCGTCGAAGTTGTCCGGCGCGAGCTTGACGATCAGCTTCTGCATGCCCTCCGATTCGAGCTGGAACACGGCGGTGGTCTTGCCGGTCTTGAGCAGATCGAAGCTGGCCTTGTCTTCGAGCGGGATCTCGCTGATGTCGATCGGCGGCTCACCCGCTGCCTTGCGCTCGGCGTTGATGGTCTCCAGCGCCCAGTCGATGATGGTCAGAGTGCGCAGGCCCAGGAAGTCGAACTTCACCAGACCGGCCTGTTCGACATCGTCCTTGTCGTACTGGGTGACCAGGTTGGAGCCGTCCGCCTCGCAATACAGCGGCGCAAAATCGGTCAGTTTGCCCGGGGCGATCACCACCCCGCCGGCGTGCTTGCCGGGGTTGCGCGCCAGGCCCTCCAGCTGGCGCGCCATGTCGATCAGCTGGGTGACCTCCTCGTCCTCGCGATAGGCCTTCACCAGGTCTTCGGACTCGTCCAGCGCCTTGTCCAGGGTCATGCCCAGGTCCGGCGGGATCATCTTGGCCACCCGGTCGGTGAAGCCGTAGGGATGGCCCAGCACCCGCCCCACGTCGCGCACCACCGCCTTGGCCGCCATGGAGCCGAAGGTGATGATCTGCGAGACCGCATCGCGGCCGTACTTGCGTGCCACGTAGTCGATCACCCGGTCGCGCTTGTCCATGCAGAAGTCGACGTCGAAGTCGGGCATGGAGACCCGCTCGGGGTTGAGGAAGCGCTCGAACAGCAGGTCCAGGGCCAGCGGATCCAGGTCGGTGATCTTGAGCGCATAGGCCACCAGCGAGCCGGCGCCCGAACCCCGCCCCGGCCCCACCGGGATGCCGTTGTCCTTGGCCCACTGGATGAAGTCGGCGACGATCAGGAAGTAGCCGGGGAAGCCCATGCTGTTGATCACCTCCAGCTCGATCTGCAGGCGCTCGTCGTAGGGGCGGCGCTTCTGCTCGAACTCGGGATCGTCGCGGCCGAAGATATGATCGAGCCGCTCCTCCAGCCCCTTTTGGGACTCGGCGACCAGGAACTCCTCGATGCTCATGCCCTCGGGCACCGGGTAGTCGGGCAGGAAGTTCTTGCCCAGGGTCAGCTCCAGGTTGCAGCGCTTGGCGATCTCGACCGAGTTCTCCAGCGCCTCGGGAATGTCGCTGAACAGCTCGGCCATCTCCTCGGGACTGCGCAGGTACTGCTGCTCACTGTGGTTGCGCGCGCGGCGCGGATCATCCAGGGTGCGGCCCTCGTTGATGCAGACCCGCACCTCGTGGGCCGGGAACTCCTCGGGCTCGATGAAGCAGACCCCGTTGCTGGCCACCACCGGCACACCGTGCCCGGCGGCCAGGTCCACGCTGGCATGCAGGCAGTCCTCTTCCTCGGATCGGCCGGTGCGGATCAGCTGCAGATAGTAGCGATCGCCGAACAGCGTCATCCAGCGGCCCAGACGCTCCTCGGCCAGGGCCCGGTTGCCGGCGAGCAGGGCACGCCCCACGTCACCCTCGCGCCCCCCGGAGAGCGCGATCAGCCCCTCGCAGTTCTGCGGGGTGAGCCATTCCGGATCGACCATCGGCCGGCCCAGATGCTGACCCTCGCGGTAGCTGCGCGACACCAGCTCGGTCAGGTGCCGGTAGCCCACGTTGGACTGCACCAGCAGTACCAGGCGGAAGGGCTGGTTGACGTCCTCGGGATCGCGCAGCAGCAGGTCGACACCGCAGATCGGCTTGATGCCCGCCGCCATGGCCGCCTTGTAGAAACGCACCAGGGCGAACATGTTGGACTGGTCGGTGAGCGCCACCGCCGGCATGCCCTTCTCCGCCACCGCCTTGACCAGCTCCTTGATGCGCGCGGTCCCGTCCACCATGGAGAACTCGGAATGGACGTGGAGGTGGACGAATGATGGGGTCATGGAATCCGCAATCGGGCGCTTCGCGAGAGTCATCTAGGATACCCGCTTGCCGGGCCCCGTTGAAGTCGTCTTCCCCAGATTACAGCCTCCAGCCGGCAACGCATCACCCCGTAGCCTGGATGCAGCGCAGCGGAATCCGGGAGCCGAGCACCGCTGCCCTTCCCGGATTACGGCCTGCGGCCTTCATCCGGGCTACGCGTCGCCCCGGTAGCCTGGATGCAGCGCAGCGAAATCCGGGAGACGAGCACGTTCGCGCGAAGCAGCCCTACTCTCTCCCTATGTCTTCGAAGTCCGTTTCACCACCTGCCCAGTCTCTGGGGTAGACGCCGGCTTCCACAAAGCGGTGGAAACTCGAATAGGGCCAGTCCCCCACGACGCGGACATGGCCGTGCTTCACCGGGTTGTAATGGATGTAATCGATATGCCTTTGCATGTCGATCAGGTCTCTCAGGGTGTGCTCCCAATACCGCCGTTGCCAAAGCAGACATTCGCCCCGTGCATTCCGACGCAGCGGCGTGCCCGATTCGACCAGGGACCGCGTGAATCGGCTCTTGATTGCCCGCCACCTGCCGGGGTAATCGGCATCCTCCCCTGGCAGAGTCCAAATGGTGTGCAAATGATCCGGCAACACGACTATCGCCCTTATCCGAAACGGGCGTCGTTTGTGAACCCAACGAAACGCCTTCCGAAGATCAGCGATATGATCCACCAGCGCCGTCGATTGTCGATCCTGCAACGTCACGATGAAAAAATAGCTGCCGCCCGCCACACGGCCTCGTCGGTAGTTCACCATCCTTGGCGTCCCCCTTGTTCAAGCCGAATTTTTTACGGCAAGACCTTCCCCGATTACGGCCTCCCGCCGAGCAGCATACCATCCCGTAGCCCGGATGCAGCGCAGCGGAATCTGGGAGCCCGGGCACCGCTGTCTTTCCCGGATTACGGCCTGCGGCCTTCATCCGGGCTACGTGCCCAGCTCGATCAACCGCCGCGTCATGTGCAACCGCACCTCGCCCTCCTCGGTCAGGCTGTGGAACAGGTGATGCGGGCCGGTGGCGTTCTCCAGGCGTTCCTCCAAATCGGGGCGCACCTCGGCGTACAGATCCAGCAGACGCCGGTCGAGGCGGTGCAGGGCCTGGGTGAGCGGGTCTTTGCGCTGGCGTGCCAGGATGGTGTCGACGCCATCCCGATACAGGTCACCCAGGCAGATGTGGACCGCATTGAACAGGGTCGCCCAGCCGTTGAACCAGAACATCAGGTCGATATCGAAGGACTCACCCGGCGGCGGACCTTGAGTCAGCACCTGCTGCAACAGCTCACGTTCCTTGACCGTCTCGCCCTCTTCGAGCAACGAGGCGCGGCCATAACCGTCGATGGTGGAGCTGGTCAGCAGGATAGGGGCCTCGGGATATTTGGTGAGCACGAAGCTCGCGTCCTTCAGTATCTTGCCGCGCTCGCCGGTCACAGGGTTGGTCTTGAGTCTTGCCGAGGGCGCGGTGGAGAGTACCTGCACTCGATGGCCACGCTTGCCCAGTTCTTCGACCAGACGGGCGAAGACGCCTTTCTGCAGCACATCCATGGAGAAGTTCAGACCGGTCTGCTTGTGCAGCAGGGCCAGCTGGATCTGTTCCGCATGACGCGGCGCATATTCGACGATATTGGCGATCTTGGCGACCGGGATACGCTCTTTCAGGTGCCCCTGCTTGTCGACGATAACCTCCTGGTGGAACTCGTCGAAGCTGATCTGTAGCAGCACCCGGGCCTTCGGCCAGTGGGCGGGGCGGCCCTCGATGGCGGCCGCCATCTTGCCGATCACCTGTTCGGTGGTCTCCGGATCGTCGGCGAAATCCCCATTGAGCAGGATGGCAAAGGTGGTGACATGGCGCATGGCGCGGATGCCGTCATAGAAGGCATCCATGTGCCGGGTCAGATCCCCGCCGGTGAACAGCACGCTATCGGTCAGGCCGTCGACCGTGCGGTAGACCCGCTGCGGGTCGGGGTCGGTGGGCTTGAGCGGCCGCCAGATGAACATGCAGTGGCGGCAGGTCTGCGGGCACCCCATGGCCGGGATGATGCCCAGCTTGGCGAAGCGCGTGTTCCGCCCCTTGCCGGGGCCGGGCAGTTCGTCCACCAACGCCAGGCGTGTCTGGTCGGCCTCGCCGAGCATATCGCCATAGCGCTCCTTCTCTTCCTTGGCCAGTCCCGCATAGGCGACCTTGAAGGTCTGTACGAACAGCCCCAGGGACTTCCACACCTCGAGTACATGGTCCCGCAGGCGATCGGGATCGCCACCCTGCGCCCCGAGCAGCCGCATCAACTGTGCCTGTTGTGCCGGACCACCCGCCGGCGCCGTCACCCAGTGGCGGATGTAGCCGTCGACGAAGGCCTCGGCGCTGTCCGCCTCGATCAGCAGGCGCATCAGGAACTGCCGTGCCGGGTTACGGAAGGTGGCCAGCACGCCCTCGCGGTAGTCCGCCGCTACGTTGTGGCGCAGCCAATGCCAGGCGTAGAGATAGGTCAGCAGAAAAGAGAGATCGGCCGCATCGGGGCGGTTGCCGAGCATCTCCGCCATGCCACCGGCGGTCAGACGGTTGACCTCCGCCTTGAAACGCTGGCGCAGCCTGGGCAGGTAAATGCCAAGCAGGCGCTGCTGCTCGACATCCATCTCGATGGTCTCTGGCCTCGCTGACATGTTGGCGGCTCCGAAAAGCAGGGAGAGGCGGCTAAGAATATCACCATGCCGGGCGACAAACCCTCCTTCGAACGGGGTGTTTGTGGGGCTCTCTCTCCGAAGCGAGTCGACCGCTACTCGTAGAACATGTCCCGGAACATCCCCTCGGCCCAGGCGATGCTGGCCTGGCCGCCAGTGACGTCCCATTTCTCGACCGAGTGGATGCGATCGAAGGCGAAGTCCTTGCTGGCCTCGTCATAACGATAGTAGGTGATATGGCTCATCGCGCGCAGCGGGTCGATGGCAACGGTCGAGAAACACATGGTCTGCGGGCTGCGCCATTCCACCTCGCGGCCGAGGGCGTGACCGGCGATCACCTCGGCCACGTACTGGGCCTCGGAGTTGGCGGTGTGCCCGCCCTTGGAGAACGGCTGGGAGCGCGAATCCCCCGTCACATAGACCCGCTCGTCATCCACCAAGTGGTAACGGAAGGGATCGGTACGGGCGGTCTTCTGCGTGCTGTGGGGATCGGCGATCCCTGCCTCTTCCAACAGGCGCGAGGCGCGGATCGGCGGGTAGATGATGGCATCGTCGAAAGGGAACTCGTCGAATTCGGTCTCGATGATACGCTTCTCCAGATCCATCCCCGCCAGCAGCGAGCTGGGCTGGTAGTCGATGATATCGCCATACAGGTCGTTGAAGGCGCGCGCAAAGGCATCCTTCATGATGGTGATGTCGTTGTTCATGTCCAGCAACAGGATCTTGCCGCGGATTCCGCGGCGACGGAACAGCGCCGCCATGACGCAGGCCCGCTCATAGGGCGCCGCGCTGCAGCGGTAGTCGCCGCTGGGCACGGTGAGCAAAAAGGTGCCACGGCGAAAGGCCTGAATCTTGCGCTTGATGGTGAGCAGCTCGGAACTGCTGTAGAAACCGCCGGGAAAGTGGTGGTAGAGCTGTTCCTGGACCACCGGGTCCTCGATACCGATTTGGGGATAGTCGTACTCGATGCCCGGCGCCAGCACCAGGTAGTCGTAGGCGATGGTGCCGGCGTCGGTGTAGACCTTGCGCGAGGTCCGATCGAGGCCCAGCACCGTGGCCTGCACGAAGCGGTAGTCGTGGCGGTTCGCTGCCTCGAAGAAGCTGTGGCTGAGAAACTCCATGTTCACCTGGTCGGCCAGCCAGGCATTGCTCAGGGGAAAGGAGAGGAAGGCCGGCTGGCGGTCGATCAGCACCACGTCGAAACCGGGGTTGCGCAGCCGCAGGTACTTGGCCATGCTCAGCCCGGACCAGCCACCGCCCACGATCACCACCCGCGGCCCCTTGGGTTCGGGCAGGTCGGCCTTGCGCAGCAACCGCGCCAGCGCCGGTGGTGTGTCCTGGCCTGCCTTTTCCGGTGAGGCCCCGTGGGTCGCATGGGAGACCGCCGGCGCGGCCGCCAGGGCCGCCGCAGCCTGAAGGAAGCGCCGCCGGCTGGATCGGGACTGCTCGGTCACTTTTCCACCTCGCTGAAATCGGGATTGCGCCAGCCCGGCGAGGGCGCCAGGTCCTGCTTGGGCACCTCGACACGGGAGACATAGTTGAGTGCCAGCGCGATCTGCTCGTCGCTGAGCTTGATGATCACAGAGGACATGCCCGGATCCACCTCGCGCAGGCCGCGCTTGGCATCGATTGCCTGACGGCGCATATAGGCGTAGTGCTGACCCTGCAGGCGTGGGATGCGCCGCGCATCGTCGCCCTCCCCCTGCTGCCCGTGGCAGGCGGCGCAGTTCGTCTGGTAGACCTGCTTGCCTTGCGCGTACTCGGGCGTCGCCTCCGGCCAGGGGCCCTTGCCATGGGCGGGATTCATCGGCAACGCTGCGATATAGGTCACCACGTCGACCAGGTTCTGGTACCCACCGACGATACGCGGCTGCACGAAGGGCCGCATCAGCGGGCTGCGGCGCCGCCCTTCGCGGATATCCAGCAGCTGTTTCAGCAGCACGCTGCGGTGTTGTCCGGCGAGCTGGGGATAGGTGCCATCTTCTGTGCCCCAGGCCTCCGGCAGGTGGCAACGGGCACAGATATCGTAGACCTGGCGTCCGTTCTCCGGGTCGGGCGTGAAATGCAGGACGATGGTCATGTCGTCCTGTGCCATGAGCGGCGGCGCCAGGACGAGAAGCAAGAGGATCAACACGACAGAACGGTTCAACGGCTACCCCGGCAGATTCTTTTCCGGGCATTGTATCCGAATCGACAACCCGTACATCGAAAAACGGGGCGATCGCGAACCGGTCGGCCGCCAGGGGCCGGACCGGCAAGGCCTTTCAGTTGCGCTCCAACACCACCAGGGAATAGTGCATCACCACCTTGTTGCCGGCGTTGGGCCTGATGGTGACCACATCGTCATCGATCGACTCGATGACCGCAATGCGGTAGCCGCGGCCCGGCAGATACACCTTCACCTCGCCGCCATCCTCCACAAGGCGTTGTATCACTTTCTGCATCTTGGTCACTGTCGCAATACCTCGTCGATCGCACGCCCTGCGCTTTCCAGAGCCCGCTGCTCGCGCAGCAGTTCGGCCTCGGCGCTCGCCTTGTCGGCCTGCCCCAGATGCTCCACCAGCCTTGCCACCCGGTCATACAGCTCGACCACCGTCCTGTCGTCGACATGCGCATTGTTGCTCAACTCGCAGGCGCGGTAGAGCAATTCCCTGGCCAGCAACAGCAGCTCGGTGCGACCGGCCAATTGCACCACCTTGGCGCTCAGTTCCGACGACACCTTGGCCTTGCCCTCCTCGGTCGGCGCCAGCCTGGCGCTGAGTTCCGCGGTCAGTTTCTGCAGGCTGTCCAGCGCCACATCCGGCGCCGGCTCGGCACACACCTTGACCCCGTCCTCGCGCTGGATCACGTATGCCCCGCGTACGTCGCTGGGGTACGTGATGGCCTGAACGGTGGGGTTCACCTGCAACACCTTGGCCTGGCGCTGCGGTGTCGAACAGCCCTGAAGCAGCATGAATCCCAACGAGGCGACCGCCAGCACGGTCGCCTGCAAGGCGCTGGCGCGAATCGCCGCCTGCCGCGAGCGATCGGCAACGACACGCAGGCGCATGACGGCGTGGAACAAGAGACCATGTCGGTGCACGAACAAACTCCCTTTGTCGATGAGCGAAGCGACGGGCGAGACGCCTTCGGTTGTTTACAAGGTGTAGACCATCCGAGGGGATTTGCAATGAACCACCGAGTTTCTGTATCGATCTGCGGCCCAGCTGTTCTGCAGGAAAATCTTCAGGCCCGACGGCTGTCTCTGTCGCGGCTGAAGCCGCTCCCACAATGGCTCGGGTGGCCGTTCCCGCTCGTGGGAGGGCCTTCAGGCCCGACGGCTGTCTCTATCGCGGCTGAAGCCGCTCCTACAATGGTTCCGGTGGCTGTTCCCGCTCGTGGGAGGGCCTTCAGGCCCGACAGTTGTTTATCTCTCAGCTCTAATCCGCAGCCATGGCGCCGCTGAGCGGATTTCCCCTTGAGGAAAATGCCTCGCCTCAGGCGAGGAGCCGGCGCACGGGCCCGAAGCTGCGCCGGTGGATCTCGCTGACACCCAGCCGTTGCAGGGCATCGATATGCTGCTTCGTCGGATAGCCCTTGTGCCTGGCCAGGCCGTAGCCCGGAAAATGTCCATCTAGCTCCTTCATTTCCCTATCGCGGCTGACCTTGGCGATGATGGAGGCGGCCGCAATCGCCGGCTCGCTGCCGTCGCCTCCGACGATGGCCTCGGCACTGCACGGCAGGTCCTCCGGGATGCGATTGCCATCGATCAGGGCATGCCGCGGGCAGAGTGGCAGGGCCTCCACGGCGCGACGCATCGCCAGCAGGCTGGCCCACAGGATATTGAGTTCGTCGATCTCCGCCACCTCGGCGCGCCCCAGGGACCAGGCCAGTGCCCGCGAGCGGATCTGCTCGAACAGTTGTTCGCGGCACTTCTCGGTGAGCTTCTTGGAATCGTCCAGGCCGTCGATGGGACGCTTGGGGTCGAGGATCACCGCGGCGGCCACCACCGGACCTGCCAGCGGCCCGCGACCCACCTCGTCGATGCCGCAGATCAGTGATTCAGAGCTCACGCAACACCCGGAACCCCAGATTCACATCCAGCTCGTCGCGCAGGCGCGGACGGCGCGCGGCGCTGCGGGCATACACCGCCGCGTCGAACCAGGAGCCACCCCGCACCACGATCCACCGGTTGCGACGTGCGACCGGCGCCGGGTGCCGGCGCGGCAGATTGACCAGGGAGTTGCGCCAGTTCGAGCCGGTCATCTCCCATACATTGCCATGCATGTCGTACAGGCCCCAGACATTGGGCCGATAGCCCCCGACCGGCACCGTACCGGCGATGGGCGCACACTTGGGCAGATACCAGCGCTTCCCCTCACGCGCCTCTTCGTAGGGAAAGGCCGCCTTGAAGTGGACCTCGTGGCAGCTGACCGAATCACCGAAGGCGAAGGGCGTGTTGGTGCCGGCACGGCAGGCGTACTCCCACTCGGCCTCGCTCGGCAGACGGTAGCGCTGCCCGGTCTGCTCACTGAGCCACCTGCAATAGGCCTCGGCCTCGCCGTGGCGGATATTGATCACGGGATGGCGCCCCTCGGCGGTGATCAGATCGCTCCGCCAGCGCCAGCCGGTGGCCCGGGTGAACTCGGCGAACTCGTCGGCAGTGACCGGATGGACGCCGATCGCGAAGGGCTCGGCGATCTGCTGATAGTGCATGGGGCCCTCGCTCGGGCGATGGCCGAATTCCTGCTCGCTCGATCCCATTTCGAACACGCCGGCGGGGACCACGGCCAGTTCCGGTGTCGCCCTCCCGCCCGGCAAACGGTCACGAAAGACCGGCGCCACGCCTCGGCGCTCGGCCTGCTGATGTTGGAGTGCCTGCCGCTGTGCCTCTTCGAGTTCGGGGACAAAGGGCAGAGCGGCGCTGTTGGAACTGGGACTGCTACGTGACATGGAAATCGATCGACTGCACCAATTGACGGTAAATTATCGCCCAAGGAGGGAGAAGCGCCAAATGAAGTTGTTGTGCGACGAGATGCTGAAGGGACTGGCGCGTTGGCTACGCGCCGCGGGATACGACGTGGAAGTCGCACCCGACGGCAGCGACGACCGGGATCTGGTGGCCCGGGCCCGCGCCCAGGGCCGGCTGTTCCTGACCCGCGACCGGCGCCTGGTGGACTCCCTGCCCGATTCCCATGGGGTGCTGCTGCTGGAATGCAGCGGCGGCGAGGACTGCCTCGAGGAGGCGGGCCGAAAACTGGGCATCGACTGGCTCCAGGCCCCCTTCAGTCGCTGCCTCGCCTGCAACACACCCTTGCAGCAGGCCGGTATCGAGCGCTGGAAGGAGCTTCCGCCCCAGGCGCGCGATGCCGCCACCCAGCTGCGCTGGTGCCCGAGCTGCGACCAGTTATTCTGGGACGGCAGCCATATGACCCGCATGCGGCGACGCCTGGAAGGACTGGCGAAAGACAAGAAGCGCAGGCCGTAATACGGGAGGGCTGGCCGGCTTGGGTTCCCGGATTCCGCTGCGCTGTATCCGGGCTACCGGACCCAATCCCGACCCCCAACACCTAGGTAGGCCGGAATTTACTCCGACAACACCTTCAATCGAAGAGGCCATGCAAAAACCACCGGCCGTCGCGCCGGTCACGGAATACCCACAGGCGCTCGCCGCCAGGATTGCGCGCCAGATAGTAGTCGCGTGCCGCATCCTTGCCGTCCCACCAGCCGCTCTCGATCCGCCGCGAATGGCTTAGTAGTTCCAGGGGGCCCGCATGTTGGGGTACGCCATCCTCCAGCTTCAGCGAGCGGGGAGGGTCGAGGAGCCAGATCGGCAGCCACCCGCGATGCAGGGTCTCTCCCCCACCCGCCTCTACCGGGGCGATGGCGACCGCCTGCTCGGGACGGTGATCGGGCCGGCCCTGCAGGCTGCCGAGCCGCTGTTCCCCGAGACGGGTCGCCAGGCGCTCGAGCACGCCCTTGTCGTCCTGGGGCGCGGTGCGGGACAGCCAGTCCCCCGGGCGCTCGGCATATGCAAGGCAGTCGTCCACCCGCAGCCCCAGGCGGATCACCGGGGCGGCCAGCACCACCCGCTCGAGGCGTTCGCGAAAACGCGCCAGCAGGTGCTCCGGGTCGCCACTGGGTGCGAGCAGCCCCTGCTCGAAGGCATTCGCCGGCAGCGCCTCCCGATAGTCCAGCCGCCAGTGGAGTTGCTGGGTCGCGGCACCCCGTCCGCGCAGAAAACCGCACAGGGAGAGCAGCAGGCGACGCGCCGGAAAGATCAGGGCAGCGCGATGGCTCACCTCGGCCTGTAGCTCCATCGTCTGCGCAAAGCGAGGTGGCGGCTGCCAGGGCGGACGGGGATCGGGGGCATCCCCCAGCAGGCGGTCGAGCAACTGCAGCGGCTCGGGCCCCAGACGCCTGGCCAGTTCCGGGCGCGGCAGGCACAGGGCATCGGCGATGCTGACCAGCCCGATGTCGTCCAGCAGGCGGCGCGCCTCGGCATTCCGCGTCAGACGCGCCAGCGGAATCGCCGCGAGCCGGTCCAGCAGTGCGTCACGGGTCGCCACCCGGCTGCCGGAAGATTCCCGCGCCAGCAGACCGGCCGCCATGGGCGTCGGCGCCAGGGCCCAATGCCCCTGGTAACCCAGCACGGCCAGCCCGTCGAGAATCCGCTGCAGCAGGGCATCGACCCCGCCGAACAGACGCAGGCTGGCCCCGATCTCCAGCAGCAGCAACGAGGGCTCGAAGGTGATCAGCGAACTGAACTGCCACGCCCAGTGGGCCAGGTCCTGCAAGGCCTCCTGCTCCTGTCGGCGATCACGCGGCCAGCTTCGCAGCTCACCGCTCAGGGCCAGGGCCGCCTGCAGAGGCTGGCCGGGGCGGATGCCCTGCTTGCGCGCCGCCGCGTTGCAGCGCAGGATGCGCAGCTGTCCGTCCTGCTGCCCGGTGACTGCCAACGGCCCCTGCAGCGGCTGCCCGCGCACCAGCACCTCGAGCGGCAATTCCGGAAAATAGAGGCCGAACCAAACCATGCCGGTGCCTCACTGGATTAGCGGGGCCCGAACGGTACAGTGGCGCCCGCCCCAGCCATTGCGCCGCTTGAGCACCTCCACGTCCAGCCCCAGCGGCGAAGGCAGCA
Source organism: Chromatiales bacterium (assembly GCA_024762475.1). Taxonomy (GTDB): domain Bacteria; phylum Pseudomonadota; class Gammaproteobacteria; order Chromatiales; family Chromatiaceae; genus MONJU. The sequence goes on from JANTHJ010000013.1 coordinate 20,049, forward strand.
GGCGCAATCGCAGGGCAGCGGGCGACGCCTGGGGGGCGGCCCGCAGGGGCCGGAACAGCACCCCCATGCAATCGCCCTGCTCCGCCGCCAGCTGCAGGCGTCGGATCTGCACATCCTGCAACGCCTGCGGCCACAGCAGCACCGCCGAGCAACGGCCTGACTTGAGCAGCTGCTCGGCCGCCCAGAGGCGCTCTTGCGTATCCACCTCCCGCACCAGCACCAGTTGTTCGAGCGCCACCCCTGCCTGCGCCAGGCCGGGCGCAAAGGGCAGATGCGGCGGCGCCACCCAGCCCAGCCAGCGCGTCTCCCGGCTCAGCCGGGCCAGCAAAGGCAGCAGGAGCGACAGGCCCAGGTGACGGCGGCTCAGCAGTTCGCTCAACGCACCCTTCGGCCAGCCACCCCCGGTACATTCGTCGAGCACCGGCCAGCCGCTGGGCTCGATGCGATCCGACGCCCCGGGGTGCCCCTCCCGGGCGCGCCAGACCAGTCCCCGGCCGAGCCCTTCTTCGAGCAGATTGTGCTGCGCCTTCTTCGGCATCTCGTCCTGTTCTGAATCGCAGAGATAGAGAACCAATATAGAACAATTGAAGCAAGCCGAAAAGCGCTGTTTCAGCCGAGTGTTGAGAATCCGCGCCGGGCAGCACAGCCGATGGGTTTCGCCACGCTCGACAGCCTGTCAACCCATCCGGTTTTCCGTGGTCAGGAGTATTCGAGGGCCCATGGAGATGAATATGGACTCACCCCATGGCTCGATTCCAGCCGTGGCAGGTCAAAACATATCAGCCCGAATGCTTTACCCGGGGCGTGATGATCGTGCCGAGACGCGCGTTCTCAAGCGGTTTTCCAACCGAGTCAATAGCCCAGCCTATTGATGAGGAAGGGCATCCGCTTGAGGGCGGCCAGATCGGTACGAGGGCGCATCCAGCGGAGGGTCGGCGACATTTCGTTATTCGCTAAAATACAAGGAATATCTTTGATATTCAGTCGATTATCAATCATTCTCAGCGACCAGGTGAAATATTCGGGTTAGCCGCGACAGCACCAACCGTCGGGCCTAAAGGCCCTCCCACCGGAACAGGCACAACCACCAGACCGTTGTGGGAGAGGCTTTAGTCCCGACAGAGACAGCCCTCGGGCCTGAAGGTCTTCCCACAAAACCGCCATCCTGTTTTTCGCGATGGCATTGAGCGTAGCGAACAATGCTCAACCCCAGAGATAGCGCCGGATCAGGGATTCAGGAAAACCGCGGTATTGCAGAAAACGCGCCTGCTTCGACTGGCTGCGGGCATCCTGGAGGGGGCTGTCCCCGAAACGCCCCTGCGCCGCGTCGCGCAGCTGGGCCAGCCATTCCTCGGCCGACAGGTCCAGCCAGGCCTCGATCAGCTCATCGGCCACACCGCGCTCGCGCAGCTCGGCACGAATCCGCAACGGGCCAAAACCCTTGCGCATCCGGCTGTTCACATACTGCTCCGTGAACCGCTCGTCCGACAGCAGCCCCCGGCCCTCGAGACCATCCAATACCTGACCGCACAATGCGGCATCGGAGAAGCGCCGCGCCAGTTTCGCCTCCAGTTCATGCCGACTGTGCTCGCGCTGCGCCAGCAGACGGATGGCGGCTGCCTCGATGTCGGCCGCACTATCTCGCGGCGGCTCGCACGCCGAATCGAAGGGGATCTCTAAGGCCGGGTCTTGCTGCATCGGCCGCTCAATCCTCGCTGGGCTTCTCTACTGCGGCCTCCTCGGTACCGGCAGGCGGCGGGAACAGGGCGGCGCGGATCTGGCGCTCCAGTTCCTGGGCGATATCCGGGCTCTCCTTGAGAAACTTGCGCACATTCTCGCGCCCCTGGCCGATGCGGTTGCCCCCATGGCTATACCAGGCCCCGGACTTCTCGATCAGCCCCATGGCCACGCCCAGTTCGATGATCTCGCCCTCTCGGGAGACGCCCTCGCCATAGAGAATCTCGAAGGTCGCCTGCTTGAAAGGAGGCGCGACCTTGTTCTTCACCACCTTGACCCGGGTCTCGTTACCGACCACCTCGTCACCCTTCTTGATTGCGCCGATCCGCCGGATGTCGAGGCGCACCGAGGAATAGAACTTGAGCGCATTGCCGCCGGTGGTGGTTTCGGGACTGCCGAACATAACCCCGATCTTCATCCGGATCTGGTTGATGAAGATGACGATGGCATTGGATTTCTTGATGTTGGCAGTGAGCTTGCGCAGCGCCTGGGACATGAGCCGGGCCTGCAGGCCGACATGGGAATCGCCCATCTCGCCCTCGATCTCCGCCTTGGGGGTGAGCGCCGCCACCGAGTCGACCACGATCAGGTCCACTGCCCCCGAGCGCACCAGCATGTCGGTGATCTCCAGCGCCTGCTCCCCGGTATCCGGCTGCGAGACCAGCAGCTCGTCGGTATCCACGCCCAGTTTTTCGGCGTAGGCGGGATCGAGCGCGTGCTCGGCGTCCACGAAGGCGCAGGTGCCGCCGGCCTTCTGTGCCTCGGCGATGCAGTGCAGGGTCAGGGTCGTCTTGCCCGAGGATTCCGGACCGTAGATCTCGACAACGCGCCCCCTCGGGATGCCGCCGATGCCGAGTGCGGCATCCAGGCTGAGCGAGCCAGTGGAGACCGCCTCCACATTGTGTATGGCACTGCCATCGCCCATGCGCATGACCGAGCCCTTGCCGAATTGTTTTTCGATCTGCGAGAGTGCGGCGGCCAGCGCCTTCTTGCGGTTTTCGTCCATCAGGTTCTCCCCCACGGTGAATGACTTGTTCGGAAGTGTAGTTTGTTCTCTTTTTGTTTTCCAGCGCTTTTTTAATTCCACTCTGTCACATTTGAGTGAATTCGGCGGGATGATGCGGTTTCACGTCCGCGTCGACCACGGCCGGAGAAGCCACCTGTGGGAGGGCCCTCAGGCCCGAAGCTCATTTCCATCGCGGCTGAAGCCGCTCCCACAACCGAACCTGCAATATATGACACGCAGAAACGGGCGATTCTGCGCCGCAGGATGCCCTGTAGGAGTTTCCTCAATCGGGCGCCAGGGCCCAACGCTCCAACGGATGATAGAGGGGACGATCCCCCGCCCGTGACTCGACCAGCGCCCATTCGCTGACTTGCCAGCGCAGCGGCGTGAACGCCAGCGCTTCGGGCAGGCGCGCAACCTTGCGCGCCAGGGTCACATGGGGCGCGAAGGGACGCGGATCGAGCTCGAATCCCAGCTCCGTCAGACCCTTTCCCAACGCCCCGTACAGTCCGGCCAGGGGCTGGGGGATCTCGCTCGGGCCTACCCAGAGTACCCGCGGGCGGCGCCAGTGGCCGATCCGGTCGAGAATCAGCTCGAAGGGTTCGAATCGCTGTTGCCGACCCAGCACCCGCAGCGATTCGAGCCGATCTTCTTCGACCTGGCCGAGGAAGTGCAGGGTCAGGTGCAGATCGGCCACATGGGTGGGCCGGGCCTGCGCCGGCAGATGATCACGCTGCCAGCGCGCCAGCGCGCGGCGGACCGGGTCATCCGGCCACAGGGCGTAGAACAGGCGCCGGCCGCTCACTGCCGCTCCAGCAATCCTCGCAGAGCGCACTCTACGGTGGCTGAACGGACCTGGTTCCGGTCGCCAGGGAAATGCTCGCAGACGCTGTTGACCCCCTGCGGTGTCCCCCAGGCCAGCCAGACGGTGCCCACCGGTTTCTCGGGCGTGCCTCCGCCCGGCCCGGCGATGCCACTGACCGCCACACTCCAGCTGGCGCGGCTGCGCGCCAGGGCGCCGGCCGCCATCGCCACCACCGTTTCGTGGCTCACTGCGCCATGGATCGCAATAATGTCGGCTGGCACGCCCAGCATCTCCTCCTTGGCCTGGTTGCTGTAGGTGACAAAGCCACGGTCGAACCAGGTGCTGCTACCGGGCCGGTCGGTCAGGACCTTGGCGATCCAGCCGCCGGTGCAGGACTCGGCGGTGGCCAGCATCTCGCCGCGCGAGATCAGCCGCTCGGCCAGTTGCGCCACCAGTGGGGCATATCGCTCGTCGTACTCGGACATGCGGCCATTCTGGCACAGGACCGACCCGCCTGGCATACAATGCGCAGCCAAATCCGTGTCATGAGTAACCCATCCATGTCCCAACAAGAGATCCTTCTCGAACGCAATCCCTCGCCCATGAAACTGGAGGTACTCGGCGTCTACGACTGGCCCATCTGGCGCAAGGAAAAGAGCACCTTCGACTGGACCTATGCCGAGCCCGAAACCTGCTACGTCCTCAAAGGGCGTTTTATCGTCACGCCCGAGGGTGGCGAGCCGCAGGCGTTCCGGCGTGGCGACCTGATCACCTTCCCGAAAGGCATGCAGTGCACCTGGGAAATCCTCGAGGACGTCGAGAAGCACTACGACCTCGGCTGAGCCTCCCCCCATGACCCAGGCACCGCCCAAGCACACCCCGGTGATGCAGCAGTATCTGCGCATCAAGGCCGAGCACCCGGACCGCCTGGTGTTCTATCGCATGGGCGATTTCTACGAGCTGTTCTACGACGACGCGGAGAAGGCAGCGCGGCTGCTGGACATCACCCTCACCCAGCGCGGCAAGTCCGGCGGTGCGCCCATTCCCATGGCGGGCGTGCCCTACCATGCTGCCGAGAGTTACCTGGCCAAGCTGGTCCGGCTGGGCGAATCGGTGGCGATCTGCGAACAGATCGGCGATCCGGCCACCAGCAAGGGGCCGGTGGAGCGCAAGGTGGTACGCATCGTCACCCCGGGGACCGTCTCCGACGAGGCCCTGATGGAGGAGCGCCGCGACAACCTGCTGGCGGCGCTCTACCGATCCGGCGAGGACCTGGCGCTGGCCTGGCTGGACCTGACCGGCGGACGCTTCCTCGCCACCGAGCCCGAAGACGAGCAGGCGCTGCGGGCCGAGCTGCAGCGCCTGCGGCCGGCCGAGTTGCTGGTGCCGGAGAGCCTGGGGCTCGATCCCTCCGCCTGGTTCGAGGGTGGTGTCACCCGCCGCCCGGACTGGCACTTCGACCCGGACCTCGCCCAGCGCCTTCTGTGCCGCCAGTTCGATGTACATGACCTCGGCGGATTCGGCCTGCAGGCGCATCCGCTGGCGGTGATCACCGCCGGCGCCCTGCTCGAATACGTGCAAGAGACCCAGCAGGCCGCCCTGCCGCATATCAGCGGCATCCGTATCGAGCAGCGCGACGAGGCGTTGATCATCGATGCGGCCACCCGCCGCAACCTGGAACTGGACCAGGCGGTCTCGGGCCGCAAGGAGCACTCCCTGGCGGGTCTGCTCGACCAATGCGCCACCGCCATGGGCAGCCGCCAGCTGCGTCGCTGGATCAACCGCCCCCTGCGTGACCGCGCGGCCGTGGAGGCCCGCCACGCCGCGATCGACTGCCTGCTCGCCACCCATGCGGCCGAACCGCTGCACGAGATCCTCTCGGGCATCGGCGATATCGAGCGCATCCTGGCGCGGGTCGCACTGGGCAGTGCCCGGCCGCGGGATCTGGCCCTGTTGCGGGATTCACTGGCGCAGCTGCCGGCGCTGCAGACCGCCCTGGCCGAGCTCGACGACATGCTGCTGAACGAGCTGGCCCAGCACATCGGCGAACATCCCGACATCCATGCCCTGCTGCAGCGGGCCGTGGTCGAGAACCCGCCGGTGGTCCTGCGCGACGGCGGCGTGCTGGCCGAGGGCTACGATATCGAACTGGACGAACTGCGCGCCCTGTCGCAGAACGCCGACCAGTTCCTGCTGGACCTGGAGACACGCGAGCGCGAGCGCACCGGCATCGACACCCTCAAGGTCAGCTTCAACCGGGTGCACGGCTATTACATCGAGATCAGCAAGGCGCGTGCCGCAGAGGCACCCGACGACTATGTGCGGCGTCAGACGCTGAAGGCCGCGGAACGCTTCATCACCCCCGAGCTGAAGAAATTCGAGGACCAGGTACTGTCGGCACGCGAGCGCTCCCTGGCCCGCGAAAAGGCACTCTACGAGGCGCTGATCGGTGAGCTGCAACAACACCTGGCGCCGCTGCAGGCCTGCGCCGAGGGCATTGCGACCCTGGATGTGCTGGCCGATCTGGCGGCACGCGCCCGGGATCTGAACCTGGTGCGCCCCCGCTTCAGCGAGGAACCGGGACTGGCCATCGAGCAGGGTCGGCATCCGGTGGTCGAACAGGTGAGCGAGTCCCCCTTCGTCGCCAACGACGCCCTGCTGGACGAACGGCGACGCATGCTGATCGTCACCGGACCCAACATGGGCGGCAAGTCCACCTTCATGCGCCAGGTGGCGCTGATCGCCATCCTTGCCTACGCAGGCAGCTTCGTCCCCGCGCACAATGCCCGCCTCGGCCCCATCGACCGGGTGTTCTCGCGTATCGGCGCCTCCGACGACCTGGCCGGTGGCCGCTCTACCTTCATGGTCGAGATGGAAGAGACCGCCAACATCCTGCACAACGCCACCGACCAGTCACTGGTGCTGATGGACGAGATCGGGCGCGGCACCAGCACCTTCGACGGGCTGTCGCTGGCCTGGGCCTGCGCGATCGAGCTGGCGACCCGGATCAGGGCCTTCACCCTGTTCGCCACCCATTACTTCGAGCTCACCACCCTGCCGGAGGAGCATCCCGGGATCGCCAATGTGCACCTGGAGGCGATCGAGCATGGCGACAGTATCGTGTTCCTGCACGAGGTGAAGGAGGGGCCGGCGAACCAGAGTTACGGCCTGCAGGTGGCGGCGCTCGCCGGCGTGCCGCGGAATGTGATCCGCGAGGCCCGCCAGCGCCTGCAGCAGCTCGAACAACAGGCGGCCAGACAGGCTGAGCAGGCGAGTAACCAGCTGTCACTGTTCGACCGCCAGCCCGCCCCCGCCGCGCCTCCATCATCGAAGGCCCTGCAGCTGCTGGAGGAGATCGACCCGGACGAGCTGACGCCGCGCGCCGCCCTGGATCTGCTCTATCGCCTCAAGGCCACCGTCGACGAGTGATGCCGGTGCCTGAACCGGGTCGGGCTGGTGTATATTGATCCGGAAAACCGATCCCAGGGAGTAATCGCATGACCTACGTCGTTATCGAGAACTGCATCAAGTGCAAGTACACCGACTGCGTGGAGGTGTGCCCCGTCGATTGTTTCCACGAAGGGCCGAACTTCCTGGTCATCGACCCGGACGAGTGCATCGACTGCGCCCTGTGCGAGCCCGAATGCCCGGCCGAGGCCATCTTGGCCGAAGACGACCTGCCGCCGGACCAGGAGCAGTTCCTGGCACTGAACGCCGAACTGGCGCAGGAGTGGCCGGTGATCACCGAGAAGAAGGACCCGCCGCCCGATGCCGACGAGTGGAACGGCAAGCCGAACAAGCTGCCGCTGCTGGAACGCTGATCCGGATGCCGACCTGCGGCGGGGGGTCTTCAGACCCGACCGCTGTTTCCATCGCGGCTGCAGCCGCGGCCGGGGCCACTCTCGAATCACAGGACGGGCCGGGCGACGATGACGCTGATGTTGTCGCGTCCGCCTGCCTGCAGGGCCACATCGACCAGATCGGACGCCATCTCCCCCAGCGTGGGGCTCGCGGCCATGACATGGCGGATGGTTTGATCGCTCACCTTGCCGCACAGGCCATCACTGCAGGCCAGGAAGATGTCGCCGGCACGCAGGCCGGCGTCTCCCAGGTCCACCTCGACATCCGGGTCGAGCCCGATACAGCGGGTCAGAATGTTGTCCCCGATACCCGCCGCCTGCACCTCGGCGCGACTGCCGAACAGGCCGTTGTCCAGGACCTCCTGGACCAGCGAGTGATCTCGTGTCAGGCACTGCAGGACACCATTGCGCAACCGGTACAGGCGCGAATCACCCACATGTGAAAAATAGACCCGCTCCTCGCGGAACATGGCCGTCACCAGGGTCGTACCCATACTCCGAAGCGCCGGATCACGCTCGACTGCCGCAAACACCGCGCGATTGGCCCGTTCGGCCGCACGCCCCACGTGCAGCAAGCTCTCGAGGTCGTCCGCGGAATCCTCTTCCTGCACCGGCAGCAGCGCCTCTGCCGCCGCCTCGACCGCGATGCGGGCAGCGATCTCCCCGGCCTGATGCCCGCCCATGCCATCACCGAGCACCATCACGCCCAGATCGGGAAAACAGGCCAGGTAGTCCTCATTGTGATGGCGAACCAGACCGACATGGGTTCGGTGTTCGCATTCAAGACCGTGTACTGCCATCCAGATTCAGTTCTTGGCCATCCCCGCCTTGTGCTGGTCCAGCGCCGCGCGCAACCGCTTGGGCGGCACGTAGCCGGGGATGATCTCCCCGTTCTCGAGGATCAGCGCTGGGGTGCCGCTGATGCCGAAATCCTGTCCCAGCCGATATTGGGCCCGGACGGGGTTGTCGCATTCCTGGTAGGGCACTGCCTTGCCCGATTTCGAATCGGTCATCGCCTGCTTGCGGTCCTTGGCACACCACACCGCCATCGCCTTCTTCTCCGAAGGGCTGTCCGGTCCCGCCCGTGGATACGCCAGGTAGCGGATGCGGATGCCGTTCTTGTTGTACTCATCGACCTCGGCATGCAGCCGGCGGCAATAGGGGCAGTCGATGTCGGTGAAGACGGTCACCGTGTAGGGCAGATCCTTGTCGCCATAGACGATCATGTCCTTCTCGTCGAGGCTGTCCAGGAGGGCCTTCTTGCGCACCTTGAGCCGGTTCTCGGTGATGGGCTCACGGGTTTCGAGGTCGGTGATCTCGCCTTGCACCAGGTATTTTCCGTCCTCGGTCACGTAGATGATGTGGCTGCCGAAGGACACTTCGTAGAGGCCGGGAATCGGGCTTTTGCTGACCGAGTCGACCTTCAGGTGCGGCACCAACACCTTCAACGAGGCGCGGACCTTCTCTGCGCCCGCGTCCTGTGCGAACGCCGTACCAGCCGACAACAGGCCCGCTCCCAGCAACAGGAGGGTCCAGAGAGAGCATCGTTTCATCATCGAATCCTTGCACTGCAAAGTTGGGATCAAGGGCGCAAGGCTATCACAGGGCCGCCGCTCAGGCCCTTGGATGATGGCTGCGGTGCAGGGCCTTGAGCCGCTCACGCGCCACATGGGTATAGATCTGCGTGGTCGAGAGGGAGCTGTGCCCCAGCAGCAACTGCACCACCCGCAGGTCCGCACCATGGTTCACCAGGTGGGTCGCAAAGGCGTGACGCAGGGTGTGCGGCGACAGCTCCACCCCGATTCCGGCGGCACGGGCATGTTTCTTGATGCGATACCAGAAGGCCTGGCGGGTCATACCACCGCCCCGACGGGTCGGGAACAGCGCTTCGCAGGGGCGCCCGTGCAACAGTTCGGCGCGTCCCGCACGCACGAACCGCTCGATCCATTCGATCGCCTGCTCGCCCATTGGCACCAGGCGCTCCTTGCCGCCCTTTCCGATCACTCGCACCAGCCCCTGGCTGAGGCTCACCTGATCCACACTCAGGCCTACCAGCTCGCTGACCCGCAGGCCTGTGGCATACAGCAGCTCGAGCATGCCGCGATCCCGCAGCCCCTCTGGCCTGGACAGGTCCGGTGCCAACAGGAGGTCCTCCACCTGCTGCTCACTCAGGGTCTTGGGCAGTGGTCGGCCCAGCCGCGGCGCCTCGATCAGGGCCGTCGGATCCTTGTCCATCAGGCCCTCGCGAACGGCCCACTGGTAGAACTGCCTCAGGCTCGACAGGCGCCGCGCACTGGTGCGCGGTTGTGCCTGACCTTCGGTCACCAGGGAGGCCAGGTAGGCCTGCAGATCGGCGCGTGAGGCCGCCATCAGCCCCCCCTCGCACCACCCCGCCAGATGCCGAAGATCCGACTGGTACGAGGCGAGCGTGTTCGCCGACAGCCCACGCTCGAGCCAGATCCCATCGGCAAAACGTTCGATCAATTCCCGGTCCTTCTCCGAGTGAGCAGTCTCCATTGGCGCGATTGTGCCCAAAGTCACTCCTGCTAGACATGATGTTTTGACCTCCCCAACCTCAACGAACGTGGATTATGTTGGGGATTGGGAAAACTCTCCCGACATAGAGCCACATTGAGTAGGACAGGTCTGGGGAAGCTCTGGTTAATTATGGCGCGAACAGGTTGCGGTGAAAAAGCGTCCAGTTCAAGGCGCGAATCGCGCGCAATCCCCCAGGGGCCCTGTCTCGCTTCGCGATTCACCTTGTAGCTGGCTATTGCGAGGATCCGCAACGCAGAAATGGGCGATTTTACGCCGCAAGTTGCCGTGCTAGGAATTGATCAGAGCTTCCCTGGCATCCCTCCGTAGTAACCCATGCTCGAAAATCTCCACATATCTTGTGGATAACTTTGTGTAAAACTTGCAGAAGTTCGACGCCAAAGCCCACCGTCACTCAGAGATGGCTAGATTGTCAATTTTTTAACCAATCTTTCATTTTCTTTATATATCATCCACTTCTGACGCTTTCTTAATCCTTTGCGCTCGATTTGCTCTGCAACCGGGACAGGTCTCCGGCCAATCATGCGACTTGTGCATAATCGTTCCCTAATGGACAGCCCACTGAGCGCCGAGGAAGGTACAATCCATGCCAATGAGCACCCTGTCTCCCGACTTCTGGAAGCATAAATCTCTCTCCGAGATGAACGAGGAAGAGTGGGAGGCGCTCTGCGACGGCTGCGCGCGCTGCTGCATCTACCGTCTGGAGGATGAAGACAGCAGCGAGATCTATTTCACCAATGTACATTGCCGCCTGCTCGATACCGAGACAGGACAGTGTACCGACTATCCGAACCGCTCGGTCCGCGTTCCCGACTGCGTCACCATCACCCTGAAGGAACTCGAGGCCCCCTACTGGCTTCCCAAGAACTGCGCCTACCGTCTCCTCGCCGAGGGCAAGGAACTCCCCGTCTGGCACCCCTTGGTCAGTGGCGATCCTGACAGCGTGGTCAGGGCTGGCGCCCGGGTCTGCAATCGTACGATCTGTGAGGACGACGCCGATACCCTCGAGGCCCACCTGGTGGACTGGCTGGAATGAGTCGACCGCAGCCGCTGACCCTGACCGGATTTCTCGAGGACACCGGCGCCCGCCTGCGGTACTTCGACATGGGGCGGCGCGTGTCGCCGCTCTCCCGGGAGCAGTTCCTGGCGTTCGAGCGGACCGACCTCCCCTACCCGTATCCCATGCAACAGAAGGCCTGGTTCGCACTGGTCCAGATCCATGCCGGGCAGGAAGATGATCCTCTGATCTGGTTTCTGCAGTTCGATCTGGACGAACAGGGCAAGCTGGTCCAGGCCAATCGCGACTATCTGATCCATCGCTTTCTCGAGATCGCCTCGGAACAGCCCCATCCCGGCGAACTGGGCCGTGCCATGCAGGACAACCCCTATGCCTTCGCCCCGCGTGAAGACAAGATGGCCAACCTGCATGCCATGCTGCAACGCGATCTCGGCCAGGCACCCTCCCAATATTTCGCCCACGCGCGCGACTATCTTTCGGGCCGGCCTGGCTGGGACCAATGGAGCTTCGTCGGCTACCAGGGGTTGGCCGATATCGCGGCACGTCAGGACGACCCGGTGCTGGCTGCGCTGTTGACCGGAGCGATCCCGCACCTGCCCGACGAGCCACTGATCGCCCTGTGCCAATGCCTCGAAAACCACTCGCCGGCACCCGACCTAGCCGAGGCATTGCGCGCCCGGCTGGAGCAGGCCCGCAGAGTACCCGCAACCCGGCCCGTACTGCTGGCGTCACTGCTGCGGGGGCTCTCGCTGGCAGACGAGGACCTGCTGGCCGCCGCGATAGGCGAGGTGCTGGATCTGCCACAGGCCAACGATGTGGAGGTGCTCGCGGCAATCGGCGGTCGCGCCTGGCCGGCGCTGCGCCACCCCGATCTTGCGCATAACTACCTGGAACGCCTTGCCTCCGATGAGGTGGAAGAGGACGTCTTCAATCACTGCGTGACCGATTTGCTGCGCCTGCCCGACATGCAGGGGCCTATCCTTGTTGTGCTCCGGGGAGAGCAGCGATCGGATTCGCTGGCGACCGCCTTTCAGCGATTGCTGCAGGCCTGACCGGACTCAGTCCAGCAGGCGCACCAGCAGGTCCATCTCGCCTGTAACCTGCGGCAAGGGGACCCGCACTACCCAGCCGCCGCCCGGCGCCTCCTTCAGGCGCCCCCCCTGCTGATCGTACAGCGCATCGAGACGGAAACGGTGGTTCCCGGCCGGGGTGAGCAACTCCATTTCATCACCCACACGAAACTTGTTCTTGACCGCAAGCTCGACCAGATCACCGTCGCTGTCGGTCACCTCGGCCACGAACTGCGAACGACGACATCGGGAAGCCCCCTCGCGGTATTGCTGCAGCTCCTGGCTCTGGTGGCGCTGAAAGAAGCCATCCGTATATCCCCGGTTGGCCAGGTGCTCCAGCTCCGCGAGCAGCTGCGGGTCGAAGGCGCGCCCAGCCACCGCATCATCGATCGCGCGCCGGTAGACCTGGGTGGTGCGCGCGGTGTAGTAGTGCGACTTGGTGCGACCCTCGATCTTCAGGCAGTCGACGCCGATCTCGACCAGCCGGTGGACGTGCTCGACCGCACGCAGGTCGCGGGAGTTCATGATGTAGGTGCCGTGCTCGTCCTCGAACACGGGCATGAATTCCCCGGGACGGTTGCGCTCCTCCAGGTAGTACACCTCGTCCGCCGCTGGGTGACGCTGGATCTCCGACAGCGGGATCTCCGGAATACCGTCCTGCTGGGCGCCCTCGAAGGCCTCCCGCCCGATCCGATAGTCCCACCGGCAGGCATTGGTACAGGTCCCCTGGTTGGCGTCCCGATGGTTGAAGTAGCCCGACAGCAGACAACGCCCCGAATACGCAATGCACAGGGCGCCATGCACGAAGACCTCCAGCTCGATGTCGGGACAGGCATCGCGGATGGCGGCAACCTCGTCCAGCGACAACTCACGGGAAAGGATCACCCGGCTGATACCGACCGATCGCCAGAACCGAACGCCGGCGGCGTTGACCGTGTTGGCCTGCACCGACAGATGGATGGGCATGTCCGGCCAACGCTCGCGCACCAGCATGATCAATCCGGGATCAGCCATGATCAGGGCGTCCGGACCCATTTCGATCACTGGCGCCATGTCATCCAGAAAGGTTTCGAGCTTCGCACCGTGCGGCATGGCGTTGGTGGCCACGAAGAACTTGCGCCCGCGGGCGTGGGCCTCGGCGATTCCAATTCGCAGGTTCACCTGGTCGAAATCGTTGTTGCGCACGCGCAGACTATAGCGCGGCATCCCCGCGTAGACTGCATCCGCGCCGTAGGCATAGGCATAGCGCATATTGCGCAGTGTCCCTGCCGGAGACAGTAATTCCGGGATTTGCATTCCTGTTCTCATTCTGCCTCTGCTGACTGCCGGTCAGGCGGTATCCCCTGTGCTACATTTGATCGAACAAACGATGCGCGCGACCGATGTGGCGCCATTCTACTCGGACACGGATGCCGGCGATTACCTTGCCGTGTGGAGGGTAGGCAAGGCGCTCGCGAAACCTTCCACCGCGGAGAAACATCTGGAGATGAGGCAGCTTCTGTCCACAAGCGAAAAGGTACCACCGCAGCTGGTGGCGGAATTGCTAGGTGGCTCCACCCGCACCCTGCTCGCCTCGAACCTGGTTGCCCTGCTGATCTATTCGATCGTCTCTCCGCATGTGCAGACACTGGTTCCGCTGGCATGGTTTATCGGTTTCACCCTCGTCAATCTGTCGCGACTGCTGTGGGCGCGTCTCGAACTGGTACGATTCCACCAGCACCCTGCCCGGTCTGCAAATCTCTATGCCGCGGGCGCCCTGCTCGGTGGGTGCAGCTGGGCCGCTGTACTGGGCCTGCTCGGCCCGCACATCCCCTCCCAATCCTCTTTGCTGGTGTTGTTCGTGCTGGTCTGCCTGCCCCCGGCTGCGCTACCGAGCAACGCCATTCATTCACCGACCTACCTGGCATTCTCCCTGCCCATCTTCGTCGGCCTGCAATGGTGGACCTATTTCGTCTCTACCGAGCTGCGCGTGGAATTCTCACTGTTGGCGCTTATCTACTCCGCGCTCGTCATCCTCAGCGGACTGCGCTACGGAAACTCGCTGCGGGAGAACATCCTGCGCAACCAGGAGAACCAGAACCTGCTGCGAGAGGTACGTGGCATGAACGAGCGCCTCATGCAGTACGCCTATCGGGACCCGCTCACCGAACTGTCCAATCGCCGTCGCTTCGACGAACAGGCGGCCAGACTATTGGAACAGATGCGGGACAGCGATCGCGAGTTGGCACTGATTCTGATCGACATCGACGATTTCAAGCGGGTCAACGACACACTGGGTCACGATGCCGGCGATCAGCTGCTGCGTCATATCGCAGAACGCATCGGCTCGGTCTCGCGTCAGTCGGAACTGCTGGCATTGGAACATCTCGAAGCAGCCCGCCTCGGGGGTGACGAGTTTGTGGTTCTGTATCAAGCGCCATCGGAGAATGTGGACCTGGCCGCATTGGCCAGGCGCCTGCTCGAATCGGTCAGCCAGCCACTGTTACTCGAGGGCCATCGCTACACCCCCAGGGTCAGTATCGGGGCAGTCCAGGGCGCCGCACACACTCCGGACATCCGTTCCCTGATGCGCGATGCGGACAAGGCCATGTACCAGGCCAAGCAAGAGGGTGGCAATCGGGTGATGATGCACCCCCCGGATCGGGTGGCCAACGCCGGTTGAATCCACGGAACCGCAGGCCCAGCGGGCGATAAGCTGAGCCTACCCTACCGTCTGGTAGTACAGGTTTTGCGGATGCTTGGCCTCGGCAAAGAAATACCAGCGCTCTGCCAGGAGGCCCACATACTGGGTAAGGAAGGCCAGAATCGGAAGATACGCCGATCCAAGCGCGTTGCTCGCGGCCAGCAGCACGACCGGCACCCCGAACACCATGACCAGGAAGAAAAGACGGACCGCCTCAAGGGTCGCATCGCTCTTGCCGTGAAAATATTCGCGGGTATTGAACGAGCCTCCCATGAAGCCCATGGAGCGCTGCGTGATCTTGTTGTGGCGGATTCCCAGCGCGGTGCGCATGCTGCTCTTGTGCTTGATACGGCGGTTGCGCAGCATCGAGAAGCCCCGGGTAATGGCCGCCATGATGGTGAAGATCACCGCCCAGGTCCCATAGAACCCGACCAGGTCCACTCCCTGCCAGGCAGAAAAGGCTGCGGTCAGGGTGAAGCCGGAAGCCAAGCCAAACAGGATGAAATTGGTCACTGTCAGGGGACTATGCCATTCCTGCAGAAAGCGCAGGCTGGCATAGATCATCGCGGTACTGACATAGAGCACGATCGCCATGAGCACTCCCAGAACCCCGATGACCAGACTGGCATCGACCGGGATCACGCCCTTGATCGAGAAGAACGGGGTCGTCCAGCCCAGATAGTGCACCAGTCCATAGAGGAACACGAGAAACATGAAGGCCGGCAAGGCGATCAGCTCGCGCGACAGCCAGGAGGTACGCCACTGGGTGATTCCGCGCCAGGCGCGCGTAAAGAAATAGCTCGGCTTGCCCAGGTGAAAGACCGCTGCGACCAGGCCACCGCCCAGCAGTGCCAGCGCTATGAGGCTACCCGTGGCATAGAAGCTCACCGAATCCTGCGGCTCGAGCAGCTTGGCCATGGAATAGACCTGGCCGGTGACCAGGGCCATGAACATGCCCTGCGCCGCACCGATCAGGGTGGTCAGGAAGATGACGGAAAAGGCCGGATGCATTTTCGTTGCCTCTAAATCAAATCAATTGAACCGCCAAGGACGCGAAGGTACGCAAAGTGTACAAGCGCATATGCCGCGGCGGCGACTACAGGTATCGGTGTCAATCCAAAAACTAAAGCGATTCTTCAAACAACCTGCCAAGTAACAAGGCCCTCAAAAGGCTTCACACAAATGACTTTGCGTAACTTCGCGTCCTTGGCGGTTCAAATCCATGATTAGAACGACACGTCGTCCAGGGTGTCGCCCGTGGCTGCCGGCAGCGGGTGCTCCTTGTCGAGCGGGTTGTCGGCGCGGATCAGCTCGTCCTCGAAGATCTGGATGCGGGTCTTACGCCGCGGCAGATAGTGATTGGCCGGCTCCGTGCCCCACTCCGGCATCAGTTGGTAACCACCGCGTTCGCGGATGGCCAGCGAGGCCTCGGAATCGGGATCATGGACGTCGCCGAACAGGCGCGCACTGGTGGGACAGGCCAGCACGCAGGCCGGCTTGCGCTCGGATTCGGGCTTGGTCTCGTCGGTAATTCGGTCGATACACAGGGTGCACTTCTTCATCACCTTCTGCATCTCGTCCAATTCGCGCACGCCATAGGGGCAGGCCCAGGAGCAGTACTTGCAGCCGATGCATTTGTCGTAATCGACCAGCACCACACCATTGTCCTCTCGCTTGTAAGAGGCACCCGTGGGACAGACCGGCACACATGGCGGTTCTTCGCAATGCAGGCAGCTCTTCGGGAAGTGAACAGTTTCGGTGTTGGGGTATTCGCCCACCTCGAAGGTCTGCACCCGATTGAAGAAGGTTCCCGTCGGGTCCGCATCATAGGGCCGCTGATCGACCATGGGACCGGCCCAGCCGGAGGTGTTCCATTCCTTGCACGAGGTAACGCAGGCATGACAGCCCACGCAGACGTTCAGGTCGATTACCAAAGCCAGTTGCGTCATCGTTCAGATACTCCGTGCCACTTATTCGATGCCGGTCTTCTTGCGGAACATGCCCGCAAAGTAGGCCTGCCACCGACCCCGTTTGGGGTCCATGCCCGGCATCCTTCGCTGCGGCTTGAACTGCGGGAATGCAACCTTTGGCTCGCCCTCGTCCGCCTTGTAGACCTTGACCCTGACGTCGTACCAGGCCGCCTGCCCGGTGACAGGATCGGAATTCGAGATATGCTCCCCGGCGTCGCAGGGCGGCAGTTCCTCGCTGATCACATGGTTGAGCAGGAAGCCCTGTTGCGATTCGTTGGCCTTGGGCGACAGCCCCCAGGCCCCGGCCGCCTTGCCAATGGCATTCCAGGTCCAGACCGTTCCCGGCTCTACCGACTCGGAGAAACGCGCCAGGCAGCGCACCTTGCCATGGGGCGATTCCACCCACACCCAGTCACCATCGGCAAAGCCCTGAGCCTCTCCCAACCTGGGATTGACGTACAGGTAGTTGTAGGTATGAATCTGCCGCAGCCAGGCATTCTGGCTGTCCCAGGAGTGATACATCGCCATCGGACGCTGGGTGACCGCGTTGACCGGATATTCGCGTGTGTCCACCAGGGTGGCTTCCAGCGTCTCGTGATAGAACGGGAGCGGGTCCATGTAGGTCATGATGCGCTCGCGCAGTCGCTCCGGTGGCTGCTTGCCCGGGCGCTTGCCCTCGGCGGCGAGGCGAAACTTCTGCAACACCTCGGAATAGAGGTGCGCATTGATGGGCTCGGCATAGCGGGTCATGCCGTGCGCCCGCGCCCACTCGAGGTAGCCCTTGTTCCAGTTGCGCATGTACTGGTAGGACTTGGGCAACTCGTAGTGGAAAAAGCAATTGTTTTGCGCGTACATCTCCCACTGGCGGGGGTTCGGCTCGCCCTTGAGGAACTTCTCGCCCCCCTTCCCGCGCCAGCCGGCGAGGAAGCCGATCCCGGAACCCGGCGAGGTCTCGAAGTTGACGATGAAATCCGGATAGTCGCGAAATTTACGGTTGCCCTCCTCGTCAACGAAGGCCGGCAGCTTGAGCCGCGAGCCCAGCTCCACCAGGACGTCCTGAAAGGCCTTGCACTCACCCTTCGGGGGGAGGACCGGGATTCGTACCGAGTCCACCGGGCCGTCGAACTCGGAGATAGGTCGGTCCAGCATCGACATGACATCGTGGCGCTCGAGGTAACTGGTATCGGGCAACACCAGGTCGGCGAAGGCCACCGTTTCCGAGTCGAAGGCGTCGCAGACGATGATAAAGGGGATCTTGTACTCCCCATTCTCGTCCTTGTCGGTGAGCATCTCTCGCACGCTGGCGGTATTCATCGACGAGTTCCAGGCCATGTTGGCCATGAACAGCAACAAGGTGTCGATCTTATAGGGGTCGCCGCGCCAGGCATTGGTGATGGCGTTGTGCATCAGGCCGTGCGCCGAAAGCGGATACTCCCAGGAGAAGGCCTTGTCGATCCGCAGCGGTTCACCATTGTCGTCGACGAACAGGTCGTTGGGATCGGCGGGCCAGCCCAGCGGCATGCCGTTGAGCGGGGTATTGGGCTGCACATCCTCCCAGCTCTTGGGCGGCTTCGGGCAGGGTGGAATCGGGCGCGGGAAGGGGGCTTTGTGGCGAAACCCGCCGGGGGTATCGATGGTATTGAGCAGGGTCATCAGCACGCTCATGGCGCGGATGGTCTGGAATCCGTTGGAGTGGGCGGCCAGGCCCCGCATTGCGTGGAAGGCGACCGGCCCACCCTTGACACTCTGGTGCTCATTGCCCCACACGTCGGTCCACTGGATCGGCAGCTCGATCTTCTGGTCGCGCGCGGTGACGCCCAGTTCATGGGCCAGGCGGCGAATCGTCTCTGCTGGAATGCCGGTGATCCGCTCGGCCCACTCGACGGTGTACTCATCCACCCGCTCCTTGAGCAGCTGGAAGGCCGTCTTGACCGGCTTGCCGTCCAGATCGTATTCGCCCAGCAGGAAAGGATCGGCCCCTTCGGTACGCACCTCGACCGGCGCGTTGGAGTTGCGGTCCCACCACAACTTGTTCTGAGGATCGAAACAGCCCTCTTCTACAGGCTTGTCCGTCCGGATGAACATGCCGTAGTCGTTCGACGCCTCATCCAGGTCGATCAACTCTGCGGCATTGGTATAGTTGACCAGGAACTCACGGTCATAGAGGCCCTGGGCGATCAACTCGTTGATGATGGCCAGGAACAGGGCGCCATCGGTGCCCGGACGAATCGGCACCCACTCGTCGGCGATTGCGGAGTAGCCGGTGCGGACCGGGTTGATGGAGATGAAGCGGCCACCGCGGCGCTTGAACTTGGAGATGGCGATCTTCATCGGATTGGAGTGATGATCCTCGGCCGTGCCGATCATCACGAACAGCTTGGCGCGATCGAGATCCGGACCGCCAAACTCCCAGAAGGAGCCGCCGATGGTGTAGATCATGCCGGCGGCCATGTTCACCGAGCAGAAGCCGCCATGCGCCGCATAGTTCGGCGTACCGTATTGCTTGGCGAACAGGCCGGTCAGGGCCTGCATCTGATCCCTGCCCGTGAAGACAGCGAACTTGCTCGGGTCGGTCGCGCGCAGGTGGGAGAGGCGCTCCTCCATGATCTCGAAGGCGCGGTCCCAGGAGATCGGTTC
Source organism: Chromatiales bacterium (assembly GCA_024762475.1). Taxonomy (GTDB): domain Bacteria; phylum Pseudomonadota; class Gammaproteobacteria; order Chromatiales; family Chromatiaceae; genus MONJU. The sequence goes on from JANTHJ010000013.1 coordinate 39,391, forward strand.
GAAATCCGACTCGCCCCGCTTGCCTCCCTTGCGGCGTAGCAGAGGCTTGGTCAGCCGCGCAGGCGAATACTGCTTCATGATGCCCGAGGCGCCCTTGGCGCAGATCACGCCCTGGTTCAGAGGGTGCTCGGGGTTGCCCTCAATATGGCGCACCTCGCCATCTCTCAGCGTGACTCGGATGCCGCAGCGGCAGGCACACATGTAGCAGGTCGTGTTCTTGACATCGACCCGGCCAATCTCACTGTCTTTGTATTCTGTCGGATCCAGCATGCGGAAGGTCCTTGGATGACTGCGCGTCTTTGCGGGCCCATTTCAGCGACCCATAAAACGAACATTCTAATATTACACGTCTCTTATATTCAAACGGAAAGGCGCGCGGAGAGGATGCGCAATTGAAGACAAGCCGCTGTTTTATAGGCAATACGTGAAGTTTTTGGGGTTTTTCCCCTGCCCACCGGGGGTATCAGAAGCGAATCTTCTTTACCACCTCATAGCCGTCGCTGTCGGGCTTCCAGCCCCAGAAGTAGGACTGCCCGTCGTGCAGCGCATCCCAGAGGGCGTCCTCCCAGGAACGGGCGCTGAATCCGCACCCGACCAGGGATCTTGGCTTGCCGCGGCGGTCCTGGAACTCACTGCGTATGACTACGGCATAGCCATGCGACAGATTCGTGAGGTTCTGAGCCCGGACTATGTCCAGGTGCTTGTAATAGTCCCCGTAGCCCTTCTTCCGCAGGCGCCGCTCACCCTCTTCCTGGGCCTTGGAGACATGTTCCTGGGTGAACACCAGTTCATAGTCCAGGGTCTGCCCCTGGAACTTGGCGACCACGCAGGCCGCACCGGCAGCCGGCGCCCAGGCGGGCGCCAGCGGCGCAGCCAGGGCCAGGGCCAAGGGGATTGCGAAGGTGGATCGAGCCATCGGGGAAGCCTCCGTCGGGACTGCACGCTACATCGGCCATCCGGCGGTGATCTTTACCGTCACCATATTCGGGGGCAACAGCCCCGATCAGGGAAGAATGGGATTGAATGCCCCCATGGGTTCGGCGATGCGGTACACGTCGACGCGCATGCGGGCAATGCTGGCAGTCATTTGCATCATGTTGGGGTTGATGGTGCCTACCGCCTGTCTCAGGAGATTCATGTCCTGGTTGATGAGATTCATGCTCTGAGCCATCAGCGCCATGTCCTTGCGCATCTTCGGCAGGCGCTCGGTGATGCCCACCACATTTTCGGTCAGTGGTTCCATGTTCTTCATGTGGTGCTCGAAGGCATCGACATGGTCTGCCACGGCGACCATGTCCGAGTCGACCCGGTTCAGCTTGGTCACCATGGATTCCATGTTGACCACGATCTGGTCCAGATCGTTGTACAGCACCCGCACGAAATAGATGTTGAACACCGCCAGTACGATCAGCACCACCGAGATGGCAATGATGACCGCATCGGTGATCTTGAAGTGGCGTTCCCGCTCATCCAGCGTGATCTGGGTCTCCCGCCCAATGCGGGCCATCACTTCGACGATCGGGCGACGGGGATCGAGCTCTGGCGACATCTGCATGGTTCCAGGCCTCAGGGGAAGGGAAACATTTTGTTGAGGGTGCGCGCAGGTTTCGCCATGCGATGCATGTCGTGCCCCATGATCGCCACCTCGGCATTGATATTGGCAACGCTCGCGGCGATGCCGGCCATGTCATCCTTGACCAGCGAGAGCTCACCCTGGATGCCCTGCACGTCCACGCTCATGTGGTTGATCTGCTGCTGCATGGCGGTCATTTCATTGCTCATGGTCTCGGTACTCACCCGCACCTGATCCATGAATGCCACCTGCTCGCGCATCGACCCCATTGCATCCGTGACCCTGTCCATGCGCCGGGTGACCGAGTCGAAGTGGCCATTCATCTGATCGACCATGTCCGACATGCGATTGACCTGCGAGCTCAAGGTCAGCAGCAGCACGAGAATGGACAGCGCTATCACCCCGAGCAGGATCAGCCCTGCACGAATGGTCCAGTTGAGGCGGGTACTGAGCTGGGTCTTCAGCTCGATCTGTGCGAGCATGATGCCCTCGAAGGAGCTCAGGGCGCGCAGATACTGAGCATGCAGAACCTTCTCGTCGGCACTCGCCTTCGGCTCCGGCAGCTCGGATGCCATGGTCGGTCTACCTTCCGTCTTGTGTCGTTGTTATGGCGGTCTGTGATCTGCCGCTCGGGCAGATCCATGCAGCCCTTATGGCCGCATAAGACGGATATTCCCCCAACCCCGCTGTCAGGTCAAATACGGAGTTCGCCTCGGGTTTTCACCCCTGTCGACGAAGCGCGTCCAGCTGCCAATGACAACGCTTCTCCACCACATCGAGAACCGCACTGTCCGACTTCAATCGCCAGGTCAGGCGCGGGTCGGTATCCCCCTTCTTGGGTCGCTGATCCCACAGCAGCGCGGGCGAGATACGGCAGGGTTTCTTGTAGCGTGCGGGATACCACACCTCGGCATACTTGCGCTGTCCCCACACGCGTGCGCGCCGCGGCGCCTCGCCCCGCTGGGCGGCCGTGATCAGGAGCCCGCTACCGGCATACCGGATGCGCGGGTTGTGACGGGCATGGCGATTGCGGTTGAAGTCGATGGGCGCCTCCTTCAGGACGCCCCCCACGATCTCTGCCGTCCTGGCATCGAACAGCACCGGCTCGCCGGTGGGCAGGCGCACCTCGATGCGGTCTCCCTTGTGCCGCAAAGAGGGGAGCTGGCGCCGGGGAAAGAAGTGCATTTCCCGGAACATGTTGTCCTGGCTGTACTTCTTGCTGATACGGACATCGTCCAGCACCGACAGGAAGACCTCCTCGCGCGCCCGGTCGGGAAACTGGAACAGGAACTCGCGACGCGCACCGGTGCCCCGCAGTCCGCGGGGGTTGATCCGCTGCGACCCCTTGTCCACCAGCGCAAAGCCGACCACCTTTTCGCTACGAGCCGGCTCGTAGGTGTAGAGACGCACCCCCGGAACCCTGCCCATGCTGATCGCCCGGTCGAAACGATAGGCCTCGCGCACACGCTCACGCTCCGGCGGGCGATCGCTCGCCAGTTGCCGGGTGACTGTATCCTTGGCCGTGGGCGCGGGCCGCGCCGGTGGCTGCGGCTTTTCGGGGGTTTTGGGTGGCGTGGTACAGGCCGCGAGGGCGAGGGGAAAAAGGAACCAGAACAGCTTGCGTGGCAACACGATTATCACTCCATGGTCTTCTGTCTGCCGCTATGAAGGAACGTCACTTCCAATATCACTCTAGCAGCGAAGCGGCGCTCGCCCTGTGAGCCAGGCGCCAGTTCGGATGTGCGGCACTGCGCGTTATTCGAGTTCGGCCCAACGCGCATAGGCCCGATCCAGATCACCCTCCAGCGCCCGCAGCCGCTCTCCCAACTCGGCCAGGCCATCCGCCCCCTGCTGCGCATAGACCGTGGGGTCGGAAAGCTGTTCCTGCACCGCGCCGATCTCCGCCTCCAGCGCCTCGATGCGCCCCGGCAGCGACGCCAGCTCGCGCTGCGCCTTGTACCCCAGTTTCTGCGGACGCGTGCGCTCCCGCCCGGCGCGCGGCTGCGCCCTGCGCCCGACCTTGTCCTCGGGCGCAGAGGGGACGGGACGCTGTCGCAGCCAGTCGCTGTAACCGCCGACGTACTCGCCGATTCTGCCCTCACCCTCAAAGACCAGGGAACCGGTCACGACATTGTCGAGAAAGGCCCTGTCGTGACTGACCAGCAACAGGGTGCCCTCGAATTCCAAAAGCAATTCTTCCAGCAGCTCCAGCGTTTCGAGATCCAGGTCGTTGGTGGGCTCGTCCATCACCAACAGGTTTGCCGGACGGGTGAACAGTTTGGCCAGCAGCAGGCGATTTCGCTCCCCTCCCGACAGCGCGTGTACCGGCTGCCGGGCGCGCTCCGCGGTAAACAGAAAATCCGAAAGATAGCTGATAACGTGCTTTTCTTGACCGTTGATGCGCACCTTGTCGCTGCCCTCGGCAACGTTCTCCTGCACCGTGCGCTGCGGATCGAGCTGCCGCCGCAGTTGATCGAAATAGGCGACTTCGAGCCGGGTTCCCAGACGCACACTGCCGGAATCCGGCTTCAGCCGCCCGAGCAGCAGATTGAGCAAGGTACTCTTCCCGCACCCATTGGGACCGATAATGCCTATGCGGTCACCGCGCAGGATAGTGGCGTTGAAATCACGCACGATCGGCCGCCCCTCCCAGGCATAGTCGACATGCTCTGCCTCGCAGACGATTTTTCCTGAACGATCGCCTTGATCGAGTGTCAGATTCGCCTGCCCCTGGCGCTGCCGCCGGGCCCGCGCCTCCTCCCGCATCCCCTGCAGGCGGCGCACCCTGCCCTCGTTGCGCGTGCGGCGCGCCTTGATCCCCTGGCGGATCCAGGTCTCTTCCTGGGCCAGCATCTTGTCGAACCGGGCCCGTTCCTGGGCCTCTGCGTTCTCCATCTCCTCACGTCGCCGAAGATAGTTGTCGTAGTCTCCGGGAAAGTCCTGCAGCCGACCCCGGTCCAGCTCCACGATGCGCGTCGCCAGGCGCCGCAGGAATCCCCGGTCGTGGGTAATGAAGATCAAGGCACCCCGCCACTTCGCCAGGAATTCCTCCAGCCAGGCGATCGACTCGATGTCGAGGTGGTTGGTAGGCTCATCGAGCAACAGAAGATCAGGCCTTCCTGCGAGGGCACGGGCCAACAGAACCCGGCGTTTCATGCCTCCTGAGAGCGCCTCGAAATCCACTTGGCCGTCCAGGCTCATACGTGAGATGACCTCTTCGACCTGCTGCTCGAGCTGCCACCCCCCGGCCTGTTCCAGGGCTTGCTGAGTACGGGAAAGGCGCTCCAGCGCCTGCTCACCGGCATCGCTTTCCAAGGCCGTGCTGGCGACATGGAAGTCCTTTATCAACCTGGCGATTTCTCCCAGTCCGTCGGCGACCACATCGAACACACAGCCGTTTAATGCGGCCGGCACCTCCTGCTCGAGCCGCGCCACCCGGGCGCCACTGGCCAGCAGTCGCTCTCCCTCGTCCGGCGGGATCTCTCCGGCAATAATGCGCAACAGGGTCGACTTCCCTTCTCCGTTGCGGCCGATGAGGCACACCCGCTCGCCCTCATCGACGGCGAGCGAAACTCCCTCGAGCAACGGCGGATGCCCGTATGAAAGATGGATGTCACGCAAATTCAGTAGGGCCATGAAGCAGCAAGCAGGGGGCGTTGTAGACAGAAGCGGCAGCCGCCCTCCCGGACACCCGGGATGGCGGCTCATCGGGAAGCAACAGATGCTATTTTACACCGAAGTGCAAGCTTTGAATTTTCCTTCGACCGCAGGGCTGCTACCTTGTACGGAGGAACCCGGTCAGGAGAGACCATA
>JANTHJ010000014.1 GCA_024762475.1 Chromatiales bacterium
CAGGAGTTTCTGGGTGCCTACAAGAGCGTTCCCAAGGGTGAGAAGTGCTTTGTCGTGGATCTCTCCGGAACCGACTACATGGACAGCTCGGCGATGGGGATGCTGCTGCAGCTGCGCGAGCACGGGGACAAGCGTCAGCCAGTGGAGTTGGTCAACGGCAACGATGGAATCCGCGAGATTCTGCGTATCGCAAATTTCGACAAGCTGTTCAAGGTGGCCTGAGTCCACATCGATGATCCCCCCGCGGCGCCCTTGTGGCGCCGTTTTCCGTTAGACTCTGCGCCTTTCGACCGGCTTTTCCGGTTTCCCAGATCGTCTGCGGAGTCTGTCCATGGGATTCAAATGCGGTATCGTCGGCCTGCCCAATGTCGGGAAGTCGACCCTCTTCAACGCCCTCACCAAGGCCACCATTGCGGCCGAGAACTACCCCTTTTGCACCATCGATCCGAATGTGGGAGTGGTGCCGCTGCCCGATCCACGCCTCGACAAGCTGGCCGAGATCGTCAAGCCACAGCGGGTACTGCCGACCACCATGCAGTTCGTGGACATCGCCGGCCTGGTGGCAGGTGCCTCGAAAGGCGAGGGCCTGGGCAACAAGTTCCTGGCGAATATCCGCGAGACGGACGCGATCGCCCAGGTGGTGCGATGCTTCGAGAACGACGATATCGTTCATGTGGCGGGAAAGGTCGATCCGCTGGCCGACGTGGAGGTCATCAACACCGAGTTGGCCCTGGCGGACATGGAGACGGTGGACAAGGCCCTGGCCAAGGCGGTCAAGCAGGCCAAGACCAACGACAAGTCGGCCATCGCCTGGAAGGAACTGCTTGAACGGGTACACGTCCACCTGGACCAGGGGCTCCCGGTCCGCACCCTCGATCTGGATGAGGACGAGCAGCTGCAGCTGCGGGAACTGCATCTGCTGACGGTCAAGCGCACCCTCTATATCGCCAACGTGAACGAGGACGGTTTCGAGAACAATCCTCACCTCGACGCCCTGCGCGAGATGGCCGCGGCCGAGGGCGCCGAGGTGGTGCCGGTGTGTGCCGCCATAGAGGCCGAGCTGGCGGCGCTCGAAGACGACGAAAAGCAGGAGTTTCTGGCCGAGATGGGACTGTCGGAGCCGGGGCTGGACCGGGTGGTGCGTGCCGGCTACAAGCTGCTCAATCTGCAGACCTATTTCACCGCCGGCGAGAAGGAGGTCCGTGCCTGGACGGTGCCGGTCGGTGCCACCGCCCCGCAGGCGGCCGGGGTGATCCATACCGACTTCGAACGGGGTTTCATTCGTGCCGAGGTGGTGTCCTACGAGGATTTTGTCGCCTGCGGTGGAGAACAGGGTGCGAAAGAGGCGGGCAAGTTGCGGCTCGAAGGCAAGGACTACATCGTCCAGGACGGCGATGTGATGCACTTCCGCTTCAACGTCTGAGCGAAACAAAAAGTCCGCTTGGCGGCAGGGTAACGTCATTTAACATGAGAGGAACGGGTTGCCTGCTCGGAAAAACACCGTAAACACATCCTTGTAGGCTCTACGGCGGCATCCCTGCCGCCGAAGTTTTCCGAGCAGGCAACCCGTTCGAATTTTCAGCTACTTACGGATTTAGATGACGGAACCCTGTATTTGGCGGACGAGTCAATTGACATGGTCGGGCGCTTGGTGGAGAATCCGGCGCCTCTTCGGCAAGGTAGCTCAGCTGGTTAGAGCACCGCACTCATAATGCGGGGGTCGGCGGTTCGAGTCCGCCCCTTGCTACCATCTCTGCAGACGGCGAGTCATCCTGGCGACGGCTCGCCGTTTTTGCGTTCTGACTTGCTGCCGAAATAGAGCACGGGGCCCGGCGAGGTCGACGTCTCGGTGTGCAGGCCTGCGGCCTGTTGCCGGAACCAGGCCTCGACCGCATCCGCTTCGGCCTGTCCGCCCGGATGGCCACGATAGACCAGCACCGACAGGACGCCGCCGGGGCACAGCAGCGCGAGGGCCTGGTCCAGGGCGGCGAGCGTGGTCGCCGGCAGGGTGGTGGTGGCGTGGTGGCCGCCCGGCAGATAGCCCAGGTTGAAGGTAATGGCGGCCACCCGCCCCTGCCAATCCGATGGAACCCGCTCGGCCATGTGCTCATGGCCCACCTGGTGCAGGGTGACCTGCGCGTGCTGTGCGGCGGCCTGCAGTCGTTCACGGGTCTTCTCGATAGCCTGGCGCTGGATGTCGAACGCCTGCACGGCCCCGGAGGGCCCGACCTGGCGGGCGAGGAACAGGGTGTCGTGGCCATTGCCGGCAGTGGCATCGATCGCCAGATCGCCCGCGGCCAGGTGGGCCTGCAGACGTTCGTGGACCAGCCGGGTCAGCGGTGGACGGAGGTCGCTCATGGTGTGGGGGTGTAGCGGGCGATATCCACGTCCGTCGGCAGCAGGGCACCATCCACCAGATAATCGGCCATGATCCGGGCATGCCAGGGAATACTCAGGGCACCCCGTGCGCCGAAACCGTTGCACACATGCAGCCGGCGTATCTTGGGATGAGTGCCGAGCAGGGCGTTGCGGTCCGCCGTGGCGGGCCTTACGCCCGCTTCGTGCTCGACGATCTCGATGCCAGTTGCGTCCGTCAACAGTTCCTCGAGTCCCTGCTCGAGCCTGCTGCGGCCTTGCGGGGTGGGTTGGCAGTCGATCTGCCGGTGTTCGTGGGTCGCGCCGAAGCGATACCCCCCTTCTGCGAGCGGAATCAGCCAATGGGCACCGTTGACGATGTCGTGGGTCAGGGGCTGCGAGGACTGCAGGCGCAGGATCTCCCCCTTGTCCGGCTGCACGGGCAGCCAGTCGAACCAGGGGTTGTCGCGCACACGGTAGCCCTCGCAAAAGATCAGTTGCGCCGCCCGGCGCTCCCCCACCCGGACCTCGTCCTCGTCCGCTGCGACGTTCCCGGGGAGAGACTCGGCCTCGATCAGGGCGTCCTGGCCCCGGAGCCACTGGCGCAGATCGTCCAGCAGGCGCGGCAGCGCCACATAGCCCGTCTTCTGTTGGCAGAAGCCGCCATCGGGAGCGCGTATGGCGGGCCCCGCCTCGTCGGGGCCGAAGCTCTCCGCCAGGTAAGGCTGGACAGCGGCATTCTCCAGCTGGCGCCGGTGGAATCTCCGTTGTTCCGGAGAGCGGAACAATCGCTGCATCGGAAGCGGGTGGAAGTAGGCGCCCTTGCCCAGTGCCTGCGCAATTTCTTGATAGACGTCGGCCATGCTGTCTAGCCACTCGTTGGTACGGGGATGGGCGTTGAAGCGCATCCCGGCGAGTGGGTTGACCAGACCGGCGGCCACGCGCGAGGAGCTGGTGCGGTGTCCATCGTCGATCACCAGCACCTTCTTTTCGAGACGGATCAACTGCCAGGCCAGCAGACTCCCGGCCAGGCCCTGTCCGACGATAGCGAAGTCGATCTCTAAAGGGCCCATCCGCTGTTCACTCCTGATGCAGGATACAGGCGACGATCCGCTCCCGGGCGGCCTCGGCCAGCGCCTTGCGGTCCTTGTCCGTCGATGGAATGGGTATACAGAAGTGGATATGCACCTCACTGCCCGGGCGTCCCAGCAGGCCGCCCAGATTCTCCAGCAGCGTCTGCCGGCCTGTATAGGGGGCGACCAGGTCCGGCTGGCCGTCTACGGTGTAACGCAGTGCCACGGGGACCACCGGTGCCTCGGCGTCGATGGCGGCACCGAACAAGGGCGGCAGGAAGCGCAGTACCTGCAGCCCATCGCTGGTGGTGCCCTCGGGAAACAATGTAACCATGCCGCCGCGTCGGAGATAGTCGGCGATGGTCTGGCGAATCATGCCGGCCTGACCACTGCCGCGGCGGATGAAGAGTGTGCCTGAACGCTTCGCCAGCCAGCCGATGACTGGCCAATGGAGCACCTCTGCCTTGGATAGAAACACCGTCGGAAGCAGATGCCCGAGAACATGGATATCGACCCAGGAAATATGATTGGCGACCACGAGCGCAGGCGCCGCAGGCGGTGGTCCAGTGGTGACCACCCGAATGTGCAGGATGCGTAGCAGGCGCCCGTGCCACCAGCGCGCAATCCGCCAGTTGATATGCCAGTAGCCTGCCTCGTCGCGGCGGGTCACGAAGGGGGTGAGCAAGGCGCCGGTCAGCAGGTGGACCAGGGCCAGGAGGCCACGCCAGGCAATCCGGATTGTGCGCAACGCCTGTTTCCTGTGATTCTCAACGGAGGGGCGGGCGAAGCTTAGCACGCGCCTGATGGCTCATCGTGTGTCCATGCTGGCGGATATACTCGTACATCACGATCGATGCCGCGACACTGGCGTTCAGGCTCTCCATCTCGCCGTGGAGGGGGATGCGCAGGGTGCGCATGCCCGGAAAGTCGGCGGGATCGAAGCTCAGTCCCAGCTCCTCGTGTCCGACGATGAAGGCACTGCGGGATGGCAGCGCTACCTCGGCGAGGGATTCGTCACCTTCGGCGGTCAGGGCGAAACAGGTATAGCCGGCCTCGTCCAGTTCCTGCCAGGCCTGGTCGAAGTGCTCGTGGAAGCGCGCCGGCACCTTGCGGAAGGCGCCCTTGGCTGGCGCGGGATCGAAAACGCCGATATTCACCAGATGGATTGCGGCCCCACCGAAGGCCTGGGCACTGCGAAATATCTTGGGTACGTTGAAGCCGGCCTTGAGAGTGTCCAGGACAAAGGCGAACTCATGAGGCCCCGGGCGCGCCAGGACGTTGCGCTGGCGGTCCTTGCGATAGCGCTGTTCGACCTGTTTCTGGCGGGCCGCTCGGGCCGCACGTCGTTGCGAACGGGTGAGAGTGGAAGGATTGTCGTCTTGCATTCGGGCCGGGCAGTGCCGTTCAGGGTGAAACGGCGTAGAATATTAACCCGGAAACATAATAGATTATGTTCAGAGCCTCAGGCAGCTTCCCTATCAAGGCGCGCGCTGCAGGTAAGGGTCTATTCCCTTGGCAAGGCGCGCAACGCCGAGAGGGAAGCTGCCTGAGGCTCCTAACTTGTTGATATCAGATGACAGGCCGTACTGTGCGCGTCCACGGACTGCGTTGTCGAAACTGGCTGTAGGAATACTACAGCGGCGTTTCGACGCCTTGCCCTGAACGCGCACAGTACGGCTGAATATGACCTATTATGTTTCCGGGTTAATAACTCACTTATCCCTCTTGTTCGGGTCGGGAAGATGCCAGAGCATACCGCATACGATATCCAGGCCCTGCTGGCCGAGGTCGATACCCCCGACAGGCTGCGCCAGCTCGACCCGGCGCGTCTGCCCGCGGTGGCGGATGCAGTACGCCATTTTCTGATCCAATCGGTGTCGCGCACCGGTGGCCACCTCGCTGCGGGTCTTGGGGTGGTGGAGCTTACCGTCGCGCTGCACTATGTCTTCAATACCCCGAACGACCGGTTGATCTGGGATGTCGGCCACCAGGCCTATCCGCACAAAATACTCACCGGCCGCCGTGAACGTATGCACAGCCTCCGCCAGAAGGGCGGGCTGTCAGGATTCCTCAAGCGCGCCGAGTCGCCATACGATGCCTTCGGTGCGGGCCATTCCAGCACCTCCGTCAGTGCAGCCCTGGGGATGGCGGTGGCAGCGAAGGCCGCCGGGTTGGAGCGGGAACACATCGCGGTCATCGGTGATGGTGCGCTGTCTGCGGGTATGGCCTTCGAGGCGCTCAATCACGCCGGGGCGCTCGACAGCGACCTGCTGGTCATCCTCAATGACAACGATATGTCGATCTCGCCGCCCGTGGGCGCGATCAGCAACTACCTGGCCCGGGTGCTGTCGAGCCGCTTCTACAATCGGATGCGCGAGGGCAGCAAGCAGGTGCTCGATCGATTGCCGGGGATGAAGGACCTGGCGCACCGCTGGGAAGAGCACATGAAGGGCATGATCATGCCCGGCACCCTGTTCGAGGAACTGGGGTTCACCTACATCGGGCCTATCGACGGGCACGACCTGCCACTGCTGGTATCGACCCTGGAGAACATGCGCGAGATGCGCGGACCGCGTTTCCTCCACGTCGTCACCCAGAAAGGGCGGGGCTTCGCGCCCGCCGAGGGCGATCCCTGCGTCTACCACGGCGTCACGCCTTTCAACCCCGAGACCGGCAAGATGGAGAAGAAGGCCGGCGGGCGCAGCTTCACCTCGGTCTTCTCGGACTGGATCTGCGATCTGGCCGATCAAGATTCCCGCGTCATGGCCATCACTCCGGCGATGTGCGAGGGATCCGGACTGAGCGAGTTCGCTGAGCGCTTCCCCGATCGCTACCATGACGTGGGGATCGCCGAGCAGCACGCGGTGACCTTCGCCGCTGGTCTGGCCTGCGAAGGGGTCAAGCCGGTGGTTGCCATCTATTCCACCTTCCTGCAGCGCGCCTATGACCAGCTGGTGCACGACGTGGCCCTGCAGAACCTGGATGTGACCTTTGCCGTCGACCGGGCGGGGGAGGTCGGCGCAGATGGCGCGACCCACGCTGGGGTCTTCGACCTGAGCTATGCGCGCTGCGTACCCAACATGGCAGTGCTGGCCCCTGCCGACGAGGCCGAGTGCCGTGCCCTGCTACAGACTGCCTGGGAGCATGAGGGGCCGGCGTTGGTCCGCTACCCGCGCGGCACCGGCATCGGGGCTGAGCCTGCGGTGGGCCTGGGGACGTTGCCCTGGGGTAGGGGAGAGTTACGGCGCCGCGGACAGGGGGTTGCCATTCTCAATTTCGGCACCTTGATCGACCGGGCTCTGGCCCTGGGGGATGCCCTGGATGCGACCGTGGCGAACATGCGTTTCGTCAAGCCGCTGGACGAGGACCTGCTGCGACAGCTGGCCTGCGGGCATCGCCTGTTCGTCACCCTGGAGGAAAACGTGGTGGCTGGCGGTGCCGGCGCCGGGGTGAGCGAGTTCCTTGCGGCCGAGGGCATCGAGGTCCAGATGCTGCATTTCGGCCTCCCCGACCGCTACATCGAACAGGGTGCCCAGCAGGAGCAGTTGGCGGAGGCGGGCCTGGAGGTGACGCGGATGCTGGAGGCCATTCGTGCGCATCACCCCGCTCACGGCGCGCTGGCGGCCGGCTGAGAAAAAAGAAACCGGCCCGCAGGCCGGTTTCTTGTAGCGGGTCCGGTATCACTCGGACTTGGCGTCGTCCATCATGCGGTCGATGATCGGTGCCAGGACGATCTCCATGGCGTAGCCCATCTTGCCGCCCGGCACCACGATGGTGTTGCGGCGCGACATGAACGAGTTGGGGATCATGTTGATCAGGTAGGGAAAATCGATTTCGAACTTCTGTGGATCGGCGAAGCGGATCACCACGAAGCTCTCGTCGGGCGTGGGGATATCGCGCGCGATGAACGGGTTGGAGGTGTCTACCGTGGCGACGCGCTGGAAGTTGATATCGGTGCGCGAGAACTGCGGCGTGACGTGGTGGATGTAGTCGGGCATGCGGCGCAGGATGGTGTCGACGATGGCCTCGGCGCTGTAGCCCCGCTCAGCACTGTCGCGGTGGATCTTCTGAATCCATTCCAGGTTGACCACGGGCACCACGCCGATCCCCAGGTCCACGTGCTGGGCCACGTCCGCCCCATCGGTCTTCACCAGACCGTGCAGGCCCTCATAGAACAGCAGGTCGGTGCCTTCAGGAATAGGCTCCCAGGGAGTGAACTCGCCGGGCTTTTTGTCGGTGCCGAGGCGGGCATTGTGCTCGGCCGCCTCTTCCTCACTGTGCAGGTAATAGCGTTTTTCGCCCGTGCCCGTCTCGCCGTAGGTCTTGAACAGCTCTTCGAGCTTGTCGAACAGATTGGCCTGGGGTCCGAAGTGGCTGAGGCCTTCCTCGGCCATCTTCACCTTCATTTCGGCGCGATCGTAGCGATGGAAACTGTCGCCCTCGATGACAGAGGCCTTGATACCCTCGCGGGTGAAGATGTGTTCGAAGGCGCGTTTGACGGTGGTGGTGCCCGCGCCGGAAGAGCCGGTAACGGCGACTACAGGATGCTTCTTGGACATGATGTACCCCCTCAGAGCTTGTCGTTTTCGTGATTTTCGGCCGGCACCCCTCAAGGAATGCCGCTGGTAAATTTGGGGCCGGACTATACCACAGGGCGTTCGGGGGGGATTTGCGAGGGGTCAGACAGGATCCACATCGGGCAGGGCCACGCCGGGATTGAGAATCCCGTTCGGGTCAAAATCTCTGCGTACCGCATGCATCAACCGCAGCGCCGTTGCCGAGAGCTCGCGAGCCACGAAATTCCGCTTTACCCGGCCGATGCCGTGTTCACCGGAGAGGGTTCCGCCGAGCTTCAATACCAGGGAGAACATCGCCGCCAGGCAGGGCTCGGCGGCCGCTGCCTGCTTGGGGTCGTGCGGATCGAGCAGCAGGTTGACATGAATATTTCCGTTGCCGGCGTGGCCGAAGTTGACGATGGGGATGCCATGGCGGGCGGACAGGGACTGCAGGCCGTCGATCAGCTCGGGCAGCCGCGAGACCGGTACCGCCACATCCTCATTGATCTTTTTCGGTGCGGCATTGCGCAGGGCGGGGGAAAGGGCCTTGCGGGTGCGCCACAGACGCTCGACCTCCTCGTCGGACCGAGCCAACTCGACACCGAGACAGCCCGCATTCTGGGCTGCTCGGCGCACCTGCTGGGCGTCGGCATCGATGGCATGTTCGGATCCGTCCACCTCGATCATCAGCAGGGCCCGCGCCTGGGACGGCAGGCCGAGGTCGGAAAAGCGCCGGACCATCTCCAGGGCCTGGCCATCCATGAACTCGAGCGCGCACGGGGTGATGGGCTGGGCCATGATGGCGGAGACCGCCTCGGCGGCACTGCGAATGTCGCGATAGATCCCTTGCAGGGTGCGTTTGGCCTCGGGTAGGGGGGTCAGCTTCAGGGTCGCCTCCGTGATGACGCCCAGGGTGCCTTCAGACCCGATCAGCAGACGCGTCAGGTCGTAGCCGACCACCCCCTTGGTGGTGCGGACCCCGGTGCGCAGGGTCTGGCCGCCACCGGTGACCGCCAGCAGGCCGAGGGTGTTCTCCCGCGGTGTGCCATATTTGACGGCCCGGGGGCCCGCGGAGTTGTAGGCAAGGTTCCCGCCGAGGGTGCAGACCGCGGCGCTGGTGGGGTCGGGTGGCCAGAAGAACCCATGCTTGGCGGCTGCCTCTTGCAGCTCCTGGTTGGTGAATCCCGTCGGGGCTACGGCAAGCCGGTCTTTCGGTTCGATGCGCAGCTGCCCCCGCAGTCGTTCCAGGGACAGCACGATGCCGCCGGGGGGCGGTACGCTCGCCCCGGTGGTGCCGGTGCCCTTGCCGCGTGTTGCAAGCGCCAGCCCCTCCCGGTTGCAAAGGCGTACCAGTTCCACCACCTGATCGTGGTCGTGGGCGAAGCACACCGCGGAAGGCAGGGACTGCAGCCGACTGTTGTCATAGCCATAGGCCCAGCAATCGCCTGGCCTTGTGAGCAGCTGGTCGCCGAACAGTGCTTCGAGTTCGCGGCGGACCCTGGTCGCCAGGCCGGGCGCCTCGGTCTGCGGCGGGTCAGACGTATTCAAACAGCTTCACCACCTTCTTCACGCCGCTGATATAGCGCACCTTCTCGGTCACGGTATCGGCCTCTGCAGGGGTGAGCAGGCCCATCAGGTAGACAGTGCCGTTGGAGGACACGACCTTGACCCTGAGCGGATCGAAGCCCTCGATGCCGACGTCGAACAGTGCCAGCTTCACCCGGCTGGTGAGATAGGCGTCGGCCGCCGCATCGCTCCAGGTATTCTCGGCCCCGATCACCACTTCGTTGTACACCTTGCGCACCCGGGGGATTCGTGCCACTTGCTCGGCGAATCGCTCGACCACCTCCGGGTTGGCGGCCTGCCCGGTGAGCAGCACCTGCAGGTTGTAGACGGTGATGTCGATGTTGCTCAGGCGCTTGAGCTCTTCGTCCTGGGCGCGCAGGCGCATGGCCTTGATCAGGATCTCCTTGTCCTCGATCACGGTCCCCACGGTGCGCCGGTCATGCGCCACACCCGCTACTGTGGCGGTCCCGCCGACCACGACGGCGGTACAGCCGCCGAGCAGGCTGGCGATCAGGGGTACGATCAGCAGGCAGGAACGTGAGATTGCGAGCGGCATGTCAGGGACTCCCTAGCAGTTGGGTATCGATCAGGTCACACAGGACGTGGAGGCTGGTGAGTTGGACCTCCAGCACCCTGGCATTGTTCTGGGCCGGTACAGCGAGGAGGATATCCTGGGGCAACAACGAGGCGGATAGCGCCCCCTGGTGGTCGCCCATCAGTATGATTGTGTCCAATTCGCGCTCGTGTGCAGCGGCCAGGGCCAGGCGGAGTTCCTCGCCGCTGCCGCTACTGACCAGCAACAATACGTCGCCGGGCCTGCCCAGCGCCGCCAGTTGGCGGGACAGCGCGGTGGCGGAGGCTTCGGGCTCACAGTCCGGCTCGATGGGGGCCAGCGCCATGGCCGGCAGGGCCAGGCGATCGCGGTCGAAGCAGTGCAGCATCAGTTCGGCAAAATGCCTGGCGAGGGCCGTGCCGGCACCGGCACCGCTGCACAATACCTTTCCGCCCTGCACAAAGGCGAGCACCAGGCGCTCGGCTGCGGCGCTCAGGCGGCCGGTGAGCCTGGGGGCATTGATGCTGATCGCCTCTATGTGCTCGGCGAACTGCTCGGTGGCGCGATATTCGAGGTCCATGGCGCAAGTGTCGCACGCGCGCGAGGCTTCAACCAATACCGAAGGCGTCCTGGATCCAATCTGCGACACCCTGCGCGTCGAGGCCGACCACATCGAAGCGGCAGGGCCCATCCCAGGAATGGCGCTGCAGATAGTGCTGGGCGGCGAGAATCAAGCGCTGTTGCTTGCGCGCGTCGACGCTTGCCAGGGCGCCGCCGAAGCCGGCATGGCGACGCAATCGAACCTCGACGAAGATCAGGGTCTCGCCTTGGCGCATGATCAGATCCACTTCGCCGCGCCGGCAACGGTAGTTACGAGCCAGTGTCGTCAGGCCTTGGCGGCGTAGCCATCGCTCGGCCTGGGCCTCGGCGTGGTCGCCCTGCTGGCGCTTCGTCGGCATCGTCTGCGCCAGCCGGTTCAGGGCTCGCGGGACGATGCGGCGGCATCCGCCTGGCCTTGCGAGGCCTGTGATTCCCCGTCTGGGGCCGATTCGGGCGGCAGGTCGCTGCCGGTGGGCGCCTGCTCCTCGGGAGCACCATTCCCGCCCAGATCCATGCGGTTGGAATATCCGAGCAGTTGAGGTGGATCATCCAGTTCGATCCATACCAGTTGGCGCTCTATCCTGCGTTCGGCGTTGACGTAGAGGTTGCCGGTCTGGCCGTCCACCGATTCCCAGGGATTCTCCAGCAGCCGCCGCAGGTTGGGCTGCAGCCGCAGGGCATCGGTGCCGAGGGCGTACAGCCGCACGCCGGGGCCCAATACGCCCGGAATGGTTCGTCCGAGACGCTTGCGCTCCTCCTGATTCACGATCAGAGGTATGTCCGGTAGCCGGATGCCGCGCATGTCGGCGAGCTGCTGCGCGGTCAGATGCCCGTTCCAGGCCATGGAGGTGGCATAGGTGGGCAGGTCGGCGGCACGGAAAAAGGCGAGCTGCGGCTTGATGCTTTGGGCTTGGCGGGGTGTTGCGACCATGAATACCACATCCACGTCGGCCCGGCGCCGTGGCTCGAACTCGATGCGCTGCCCGAGCCAGCGCTGCAGTCTTGCGTGTCTCGCCTTGCTGCGATCGATGTGCAACAGGGCGGAGATGGGTGCACTGTGGTCCGCCGAGTCGGGATCGTAGCGCTGGCTGTCCACGCGGTCCCCGGTCAGGGTCAGCCAGCGATCCAGAAAAGCCTGCTCCAGGCGTTCGCCCAAGGTGTCCTCGGGCACGAGGACCACTGGGTTCCGCAGCCCTTGTTGCCAGATTCGTTCGGCCGCAAGGCGTGCCTCGTGCTCCGGGTCGAGGGAGAACATGAACAGATTCCGAGGCGCCCCGGCATCGCCGGTGACTTTGTTTAGCGCCAGTACCGGCACCGGCAGATCGCCCGCATGCAGCAGCTGGCGCACACTGTCTTTCTGCAGGGGGCCGATCACAGCCTGGGCGCCGGCAGCCACCGCCTGGGCGTAGACCGGCCAGGCGGTGGCCGGATCGCTGGTATCGTAAAAGCGCAACAGGGGGCGCTGCGCCTCCGGCAGTTCGTAGAGGCTGATCATCAGGCCGTCGCGGATCGCATCTGCCGCGCCGGCATAGCGTCCGGCCTCCGGTAGCAGTACGGCGATGTGCTCGGCCCGCTCGATCTGGCCCTCCAGCTGGGCCACGAAGCGGTCGATCAGCTGCGGCAGGGCGGGGTGGTCGGGGTGGGTGGCGCGCCATTGCATCACCCTGGCCGCCAGCTCTTGTGGCTCGGTTGCATAGCGTTTGATCAGCAACGCCAGGTCCATCCAGCCCCCGGCGATACCCGGAGGAGAGGGTCTCAGCGTCTCCAGGGTCCGCTCGTTGAGCGCGCTCAGGGCCCGCAGAATCTCCGTCTGGACCTGCAGTCGTTCCTCCGGGTCCTGCAGCAGCGCGTCGAGCTGCTGCAGCGTGTTGGCCGATTCCAGGAGGTTGCCCAGTCTGCGGTAGGCCTTGGCCAGATCGCGAAGATGGCGTTTCTTCAGGTCCAGGGGCATGTCGGGCCTGAGCATGTCCAGCAGGACCTCGAGCGCACGGTCGGCCTGGTTTCGCGCCAGCGCCAGCTCCGCGCGCAGCAGTGCCAGGCGCAGCTGTTGGCGATCGCTCAGGGGTCGTGCATTCGCCAGTTCGAGCAGGCGCTGGGCGTTGTCCAGGTCGTCCGCGCGCAGGGCGGCCTCGATGGCCTCGAGCAGGAAGGCACTGCCTTCGGCGCCGGGTCTGCGTTGCGCCAGCGATTCATAGAGCTGGCTGGCGGCGGCATAGTCCTGCTGTTGCATCAGGGCCTGGGCGCGTGCAATGTCCGGATCGGCACGCTGCGGTTGGGTCGGCACCGGGGCGCACCCGGCGAGGACCAGGCCGAGCAGGATCAGCAGGATGGTGGCGACGACTGTTCGGTTGGTTTGCATCTGGTACTCAGTCCGGTGACGATGGAGGCGGCCGTCCTTGACGGCTGCCATCGGCAACATCCGTGCCATTTCGCAGCTCCTGGCATCGGGGGCATTTATCGAATGCCGTTCGTTCAGGGATCGATGGATTTTGCCCCGGGCGATCGACATGCAGAGGCGGAGTATCGAAGGTGACCAAAAGGCTGTCAAACGAGGCCGGGTGTCTCTACGTGGTGGCCACGCCCATCGGCAATCTGGGAGATCTGAGTGGGCGGGCCGCAGAGGTATTGGCGGGCGTGGACCTGATCGCGGCGGAGGACACGCGGCGCACCCGCCAGCTGCTACGACACCTCGGGCTCGACAGGCCGCTGCTCGCGTTGCACGAGCACAACGAGCAGGCGCGCCTGGGGGCGCTGCTGCAACGCTTGCGCGGTGGCGAATCGATCGCCCTGGTCTCCGATGCCGGTACGCCACTGATCAGTGACCCGGGTTTCCCGTTGGTGAGGGCGTGTCATGCAGAGGGCGTGCGGGTAGTGCCGGTGCCGGGCCCCAGTGCCCTGATCGCGGCGCTCTCTGTGGCGGGGCTGCCCACCGACCGGTTTCGGTTCGAGGGCTTTCTGCCACGCCGCGCCTCGGCCCGCGCCGACCTGCTGAAGAGCCTGGCCGCCGCAACCGAGACCCTGGTCTTCTACGAATCCTCGCACCGTATAGGGGAGACGCTGGAGGCGCTGGTTGGTGCCTTTGGCAGCGAGCGCCCTGCCACCCTGGCGCGGGAGCTGACCAAGCTGCACGAGACCCTCCTGAGCGGGGCCCTGGGGGAGATCCTGGCGGCCGTCGAAGCGGACGAAAATCAGCGCAAGGGCGAGTTCGTGCTGGTGGTGGGCGGGGCCCCGTCGCACGAGGTGGATCGCTTCGAGGTCGGCCTGGATGCGTTGCTAGAGGCTTTGCTCGAGGAACTGCCCTTGAAGCGCGCCGTGGCGGTTGCCGCTCGGCTGAGCGGTGAGAAGAAGAACCGGGTCTACCAGCTGGCGCTGAACCTGAAGGGAGAACACCTCGGTGATTGAGTGGGAATTCCGGGCTCTCGCACTTGTCAAAAAAAAAGCAAGCCAATAGGGTTGCACCGGGAGTCGGCCAGGCGACCGCTGTCGCCTTCGGCGATGGAGGAAAGTCCGGACTCCATAGGGCAGAGAGCCAGGTAACACCTGGGCGGCGCGAGCCGACGGAAAGTGCCACAGAAAACAGACCGCCGAAGCCTTTCGTTCGCGCGGAAGGCCGGCAAGGGTGAAAAGGTGCGGTAAGAGCGCACCGCACCCCTGGTAACAGGGGTGGCAGGGTAAACCCCTCTCGGAGCAAGACCAAATAGGGAAACGCGCCAATCGGCAGCCCGCGGCCCGCGGGTGTTTCCGGGTAGGTCGCATGAGGCGTCCGGTGACGGGCGCCCCAGATGAATGGTCGTCCTCGACAGAATCCGGCTTATCGGCCGGCTCCCGCTGGTTGCCTCCTGCCGATTGGCAGGAGGCCGATGCCAGTTTCCTCGAATTCCCGTTTTCCCTTTCCTGTCGCCTATGACGGACAGTTCACGGTCGAGCCCCGGCGCTTTCTTGAGAATCTACTTTAACTAAAGGACTTACCGGTCTGTTTTTCCTGATCTTTAACGGCTTTCGTATTATGCTGTAAGTGTCTGAGTTGCAAAGCATTTTTTCGTAGATGCTGCTTGACCAGCGGGCCGAGGACTCCTAATATTGGTGGGAAGTGGGGAATCGTGGGGAAAAATGGGGCAAGAGCCCTAACCCGGTTTCCTCGAACCGAAGGGGGAGTCGGTCGCCGTGTTCTTTTCCGGCATCAGCACACTGAATCTGGACGCCAAGGGGCGGATGGCCATCCCGGCCAAGTACCGTGCTGCCCTGGATGAGTGTTGTGAATCGCGGGTGGTCGTCACGGTCAATCCGTCGCGTGACCACTGCCTCTGGCTCTACCCGGAGGATCATTGGCTGAAGGTCGCGGAGCGCGTGGCACGAATGAATCCCATGGACCGAAACCAGGCCGCGATGCAGCGCCTGTTGCTCGGCTTTGCGTCGGAGCAGGAGATGGACAAGCAGGGGCGGATTCTGCTCTCCAGCGAACTGCGCGAGTACGCCGGGTTGGACAAGAAGGTGTCCATGCTCGGCCAGGGCTTGCGCTTCGAGATTTGGGATGCCGGCAAGATGCCGCTCGAGCATGAGCAGTGGAAGGAGAGTGCCGCCGAGGCGGCGGCGGAGAACCCGGAGCTGTTCGCAGATCTTCCCCTGTGACGGTGTCCGAGAACGTGCACAGATCGGTTCTGCTGGACGAGGCAGTCGAGGCATTGAATATCCGGCCGGACGGTATCTATATCGATGGCACCTTCGGTCGCGGCGGGCACAGCAAGGAGATCTTGCGGCGCCTGGGGCCGAAAGGGCAGTTGATCGTATTCGACAAGGACGAGGCGGCATTGAAGGCAGCGCAGACACAGTTTGGAGACGATCCGCGCCTGCATGCGGTGCAGGGCAGTTTCGCGCGCCTGGCCGGGGTGGCGCGGGAACTGGGCGTGGTCGGACGGGTGGATGGGTTGTTGCTGGACCTGGGGGTCTCCTCGCCCCAGCTGGACGAGCCGGCGCGTGGTTTCAGTTTCATGCAGGAGGGGCCGTTGGACATGCGCATGGACCGCTCCACCGGGCAGAGCGCGGCCGAGTGGCTGGCGACTGCGGCGGAGGACGAAATTACCCAGGTGATTCGCGACTATGGCGAAGAGCGCTTTGCCCGGCGGATCGCCCGCGCAATTGTGCGCGAACGGGCGACCGCGCCGCTGCAGACCACCCGTGAGTTGGCGGCGTTGATCGAAAAGGCGGTGCCGGCGCGGGATCCGCACAAGCATCCGGCGACCCGCACTTTTCAGGCGATTCGTATCCATATCAATAGAGAGCTCGAGGATCTTCGCGAGGTGCTGGCGCAGGCGCTGGAGGTCTTGGCGCGTGGCGGCCGCCTGGTGGTGATCAGCTTTCACTCGCTGGAAGACCGTATCGTCAAGCATTTCATGCGTGAGCAGGCACGGGGCCCCCGCTTGCCCAAGGGCGTGCCGGTTCAGCACGAGCAACTGCAGGGTCGGCTGCGCCTGGTGGGCAAGCCGGTACGGTCGGGAGAGGCCGAGGTGGCGCGCAATCCCCGCGCGCGCAGTGCGGTGATGCGGATCGCGGAGGTGGTGGCATGAGCCGGGCGAGCGCGCTATGGCTTGTCATTGCGGTGTTGGCCGTGCTGGGTAGCGCGATCGGGGTGGTGTATGCCAAGGCCCAGTCGCGGGCGCTGTTCGTCGAGTTGCAAAAGGCCCGCGGGCACCACGAGGAGGCGAACATGGAGTGGGGGCGCCTGCAGCTGGAGCTGGCGAGCACCGGCAGCCTCGAAGAGGTGACGCGGGCCTCCGCGGGAAGGCTGCACATGCGCGCCCCGCGCCCAGAGAATGTCGTGGTGGTGGAGTGATGGCGGGCAAGCGCGCGAAACGGGCCAAAAAGGTGCAGGAGCGGCCACCCGCGCTGCCAAGCTTCGTGCTGCGGCGTTACGGGGTGATGGGGATCTTCGCCCTGGTCGCGGCGGTGCTGGTCTGGCGGGCGGTCGACCAGCAGATCCTGGAGAAGGACTTTCTTCAGTCCGAGGGGGCCGAGCGTTACCTCGACCGAGTCACCATCGAGGCGCATCGCGGTCTGGTCACCGATCGACGGGGCGAGGTGCTGGCCCTGAGCACCCCGGTGGACTCGGTGGCCGCCAATCCGCGGGTCCTGACGCCCGATACACCGCATCTGGGTGAACTGGCCAAGGCGCTCGATCTGCGTCTGCGCGACTTGCGCCGTCTGCTGCAGCGCAATGCACACCGCCACTTCGTGTATCTGAAGAAGCGCCTGCCGCCGGGGCGGGCGAAGTATGTGCTCAAGGTGGCCCGGGCATTCGATATTGCCGGCGTTCACCTGGAGCGCCGCGACCGTCGCTACTATCCGACC
The DNA here is from genome assembly GCA_024762475.1 of Chromatiales bacterium. GTDB lineage: Bacteria > Pseudomonadota > Gammaproteobacteria > Chromatiales > Chromatiaceae > MONJU. The sequence continues at coordinate 17,049 of JANTHJ010000014.1, forward strand.
GGCGAGGTGTTTGCCCATGTGCTCGGCTTCACCAATGCCGAGGACAGGGGTCAGGAGGGACTGGAGCGGGCCTACGACGCGGAACTGCGCGGCGAGGCGGGCGTCAAACTGGTACTGCGCGATGGCAGACGCCGCGTGGTGGAGGACGTCGAGAATATCCGTTCGCCGCGCGATGGGCAGAACCTTTCGCTGGCCCTCGACGGCCGCCTGCAATACATCGCCTATCGCGAGCTCAAGGCCGCAGTGCACCGCCACCGCGCCATCGGCGGGTCCGCCGTCCTGCTGGACGTGCGTACCGGCGAGGTGCTGGCGATGGTCAACCAGCCCGGCTACAACCCCAATGCGAGCCGCTCCAACCGCAATGGCCGGCTGCGCAATCGTGCGGTGACAGATATTTTCGAACCCGGATCGACCATGAAACCCTTTGCCGTGACGGCCGCCCTGGAGCAGGGCGTGGTCAAGCTCGATTCGCACATCGAGACCGGCCCGGGCTACTTCCGGGTGGGTAACTTTACCGTGCGTGACCACCATAACCTCGGAACCATCGACCTGACCACGCTGCTTGCCCGCTCCAGCAACGTGGGCGCAGCTAAATTGTCGTTGATGCTGGACAAGGCCGGATGGTGGCGCGTTCTGGATGCCTTGGGATTCGGCAAGCTCCCGGCTACCGGCTTCCCTGCCGAAAGCGGTGGTCGCCTGCCCTATTTCCGTGAATGGGTGCCGGTGGATCAGGCGACCCTTGCCTATGGTTATGGTGTCTCGGTTTCCACCTTGCAACTTGCCCACGCCTATTCGGTACTGGCCAACGATGGGCTGTCACTCCCCGTCTCGCTGTTGAGGCGCGAGCACTCGCCCCGTGGCACGCGGGTATTCAGTGAAAAGAGCGCAAGGCCGGTGCGTCACATGCTTGAGGCGGTGGTGGCCGAGGGCGGTACCGCGCGCCAGGCGGCAGTTCCGGGTTATCGCGTGGCCGGCAAGACCGGAACGGTCAAGAAGCTCGATCGCTTCGGAGGTTATTCGGAGAAACGCTACCGTGCCGTGTTCGTCGGCATGGCGCCGGCTACGCGCCCGCGGCTGGTGTTGGCGGTGATGGTGGATGAGCCGCGTGGTAAACAATATTACGGCGGGGACGTCGCCGCGCCGGTATTCGCCAAGGTGATGCGCGAGGCGTTGCGCCTGCTCAATGTGCCGCCGGATGCGCTCAGTCGCCCGCAGGTTCGGCTCGCGCAGGCCGGGGGAGGGGGCTGATGGCACAGCGTCCCGATGGCAAGGCCCTGCTGCTGGGCGACTTGGTACAGGGCTTTGTCGACACAGGCGAGTATGCACGGCTGGCGGTCAGTGGGTTGGCCCAGGACAGCCGCGAGGTGTCCGAGGGTGGTTTGTTCCTGGCCGTTCGGGGGCAGGCGAGTCACGGCATGAGCTATCTCGATCAAGCGGTAGAGGCTGGGGCCTGCTGTGCCCTGGTCGAACCGGGCGGTCGCTGGGATCTGGCGAGCCTGATGCGCGCTGCCGCCGATGCGTCCATCCCGGTATTGCCGGTGGAGGGTCTTGGGCGCAAGGCGGGTGTAATCGCGGCACGGTTCTTCGGTCAGCCGGGTCAGACCCTGCGCGTGGTGGGCGTGACCGGCACCAACGGCAAGACCAGTATCAGCCATTTCGTGGCGCAGGCCCTGTCGCGTTGGGTTCCCGCGGGTGTGATGGGGACCCTGGGAAATGGCCCGGTCGGCCATCTGCAGCCGGCCACCCACACCACCCCGGATGCGGTTTCATTGCAGGCCGAATTGGCGCGCCAGTCACGCCTCGGCGTCAAGGCGTTGGCGATGGAAGTCTCTTCGCATGCCCTGGACCAGGGACGGGTGGCCGGGGTGCCGTTTCATACCGCGGTGTTCAGCAATCTCTCTCACGACCACCTGGATTACCACGGCAGCATGGCGGCCTATGCCGAGGCGAAGGCGCGTTTGTTCCGCCGCCCGGGTCTGGCGGCAGCGGTGATCAATGTCGATGACCGCATGGGCCGGGAGCTGCTGCAGGAGGTCAGTGGGCGCACTATGGCGGTGGCGGTCGGCAGTGGGCGCCCGCCCCTGCTGGCGGACCGTCATGTGCGCATCCGCAAGATCGAGCCCCACCCTCGTGGCCAGCGGGCGTACTTCGAATCCAGCTGGGGCCAGGGTGAATTCGAGACCTCGCTGCTCGGCCGCTTCAATGTCGAGAACCTGTTGCTCAGCCTGGCGGTACTACTGGCCTGGGACATGCCCATGGATCGTGCCTGCGCCACCCTGTCCCAGGTCGAACCGGTGCCTGGGCGAATGAATCTGCTGGGCGGTGCCGGCCTGCCGGGGGTGGTCGTCGACTATGCGCATACCCCCGATGCCCTGGAGAAGGCGTTGCAGGCAGTCCGCGAACATGCGGCCGGAGAGGTACTGTGCGTGTTCGGCTGCGGCGGAGATCGTGACCGGGAGAAGCGACCGCGTATGGGTGCGGTGGCCGAGCGTCTGGCGGACCGGGTGATCCTCACCGACGACAACCCCCGTGGCGAGCCGGCTGAGCAGATCGTGGAAGAGATCCTTGCCGGGATGCGCAATCCCGCCCGTGTCACCGTGGAGCAGGACCGGGCGCGTGCGATCGCGCAGGCAATCGGCGAGGCGCACCCCGAGGACCTGGTGCTTATCGCGGGCAAGGGCCACGAGAACTACCAGTTGATGGGCGACACCCGACTGCCGTTCTCCGATCTGGAGCAGGCCCAGCGGGCGCTGCAGGAGCGTGCGGCATGATCTCGATGCGACTCTCCGAAGCGGCACAACTGCTCGGTGGTCGGTTGCACGGCCGCGACGCGCGTTTCTCCAGCGTCAGCAGCGACAGCCGCACCCTGCGCACCGGGGACCTGTTCGTCGCGCTGGTCGGTCCCAACTTCGATGCCCACGATTACCTGCCGGTGGCGGCCCAGCGGGGCGCGGTGGCGGCAATGGTCCAAAGGCCGGTCGAGACGCCGATGCCGACCGTCGAGGTGCCGGACACCCGGCTGGCGCTGGGCGAACTGGCGCATGCCTGGCGAGAGCGGGCGCCAGCGCGCATCGTCGCGATCACCGGCTCCAACGGCAAGACCACGGTAAAGGAGATGCTGGCGGCCATTCTCTCCCATCGCCATCGGGTGCTGGCAACGCGGGGCAATCTGAACAACGATATCGGCATGCCGCTGACCCTGCTGCGCCTGCAGGACGAGGCGTATGGCGTCATAGAGATGGGCGCCAACCACCCGGGGGAGATCGGCTACCTCAGCCGTATCGCCGAACCGGAGGTGGCGGTGCTCAACAATGCCGGGCGGGCGCACCTGGAGGGCTTCGGTTCGGTGGCGGGCGTGGCGCGGGCCAAGGCAGAGATCCTGGAGGGCCTGGCCGAGGGCGGCATCTTCGTGTTCAACGCCGACGATCCCCATGCCGGGCTGTGGCGTGAGCTGGCAGCGGGTCGGTCGACGCTCGCCTTTGGCCTGGATCCCGCAGCCGATGTGCGTAGCCCGCCGGACAGCCTGCACATCGAACGCGCCGGTGACACGTTCGAGAGCGTATTCGAGGTCGAGTGCGCCGGCGGCCGCTTCCCGATCCGTCTGCCCCTGGCCGGCGCCCACAACCGCATGAATGCGCTGGCGGCCTGTGCCGCGGCCTTGGCCCTCGGCATCGCACCGGCCGATATCCAGGCCGGCCTGGCCTCGATGAGTCCGGTAAAGGGTCGGCTCTGTCCGGTTCCTGCGGCCAGCGGCGCCCTGCTGCTGGATGACAGCTACAACGCCAATCCCGATTCGGTCGTCGCCGCGGTGGCGGTCCTGGCCGCCCTGCCCGGACGGCGGATCCTGGCGCTGGGGGATCTGGGTGAACTCGGTCCCGAGCAGAAAAAGCTGCATGCCGAACTCGGTGAGCTGGCGGGCCGGGCAGGCATCGAGTGGCTTCTGACCTGCGGCGAGCTCAGTCGTCATGCGGGTGAGCGATTCGGCGCGGGCTGGCAGCACTTCGAGGACCAGGATGCCCTGGTCCATCACCTGGAACAGTGCCTGGACGCGGGCGACTGCCTGCTGGTGAAGGGCTCGCGGGCCAGTGCCATGGACCGGGTGGTGCGCTCTCTGGCCGCGGAGGAAACCCTATGCTGATCGAACTGGCCAACTATCTCGCGATGTTGGACAGCGGCTTCGGGGTGTTCCGCTATATCACCCTGCGCACCATCCTCGCCGTCCTGACCGCGCTCCTGATCTCCTTCCTCGTGGGCCCGACCATGATCCGTCGGCTGTCGCGCTACAAGATCGGACAGACGGTGCGGGACGACGGGCCGGAGAGCCACCTGTCCAAGGCGGGTACGCCGACCATGGGGGGTGCCCTGATCCTGGTGGCGGTTGCGGTGGCCACCCTGTTGTGGAGCGACCTGGGCAACCGCTATGTCTGGATCGTGCTCCTGACCACCCTGGCGTTCGGTGCGGTCGGGCTGTGGGACGACTACAAGAAACTGGTGCTGCGCGATGCGCGGGGCCTGGCGGCGCGCTGGAAGTATCTGTGGCAGTCCATCTTCGGCCTCGGCGCTGCCTATGCGCTGTATGCCACCGCCCAGTCGCCGGCCGAGACCCAGCTGTTTCTGCCCTTCGTCAAGGATTTCGCCCTCGATCTCGGTCCCTGGTTCATCCTGCTGGCCTATTTCGTCATCGTGGGCTCGTCTAACGCGGTAAACCTGACCGACGGCCTGGATGGTCTGGCCATCCTGCCGACGGTCCTGGTGGCCGGCGCCCTGGGCATCTTCGCCTATGTCTCCGGCCATGCCCGCTTCGCCGAGTACCTGTTGATTCCGCATCTTCCCGGGGTGGGCGAGCTGGCGATCTTCGCCGGCGCCCTGGTGGGTGCCGGGCTGGGCTTTCTCTGGTTCAACGCCTATCCGGCCCAGGTATTCATGGGGGATGTCGGTGCGCTGGCCCTGGGTGCGGCGCTCGGGGTGCTGGCGGTGGCCACGCGCCAGGAGGTGACCCTGTTCATCATGGGCGGCGTCTTCGTTATGGAGACCGTCTCGGTGATGCTGCAGGTGGCCTCGTTCAAACTCACCGGGAAGCGCATCTTTCGCATGGCGCCACTGCACCACCATTTCGAACTCAAGGGTTGGCCCGAGCCGCGCGTGATCGTGCGGTTCTGGATCATCACGGTCATCCTGGTGCTGGTCGGTCTGGCCAGCCTGAAGATCCGATGAGGCAGGGACGTTGAAGGCAATGGCGCAATCGGACAAGCGGCAGCGGACCCTGGTCGTGGGCCTGGGGGCCACCGGCCTTTCTGTGGCGCGCTACCTGATGCGCCAAGGCATGCAGGTGGCCATCGTCGACAGCCGCGCCGAGCCGCCGGGGCTCGAGCAACTGCAGCGCGAGTACAGCGACGTGGCGGTGTTCCTGGGCGGATTCGACGATGCGGTGTTCGAGCAGGCGGACCTGCTGGTGGTCAGTCCCGGCGTACCCCTGAGCACCCCGCAGTTGGTGCGCGCCCGCGAGCGCGGGGTGCCGGTGATCGGCGATATCGAACTCTTCGTACGCGCTGCCGAGGCCCCGGTGGTGGCCATCACCGGATCCAACGGCAAGAGCACCGTCACCACCCTGGTGGGCGAGATGCTCAAGGCGGCCGGTCTGCAGGCCGGGGTCGGTGGCAATCTCGGCACGCCGGCGCTCGACCTCCTGGAACAGGATGCCGATCTGTATGTGCTCGAGCTCTCCAGTTTCCAGCTCGAATCGACCTATTCCCTGCGGGCGGCGGTCGCCTGCGTGCTCAATGTCTCGCCCGACCACATGGATCGTTACCCGGATCTGGCGGCCTATGCCGCTGCCAAGGCGCGCATTCTGCAGGGTGCGGAAACCGCCGTGTGCAATGCCGACGATCCCCTGGTGATGCAGATGCCTGGTGCGCGCGAGGGGCTGACCTTCACCCTCGGCGAGCCGGTCGATGACGAGCAGTTCGGGGTACGGAAGGACCGGGGAAGGGATTGGCTGTGCCGCGGGAAGACACCCCTGATCGCCGCCGACGAGGTGCTGATTCCCGGTCGCCACAACCGGGCGAATGCCCTGGCGGCGCTGGTGATCGGCGGCATCCTCAACCTGGATGCGGTGGTGATGGTGGACGTACTGCGGCGTTTCCCCGGCCTGCCGCATCGCTGCGAGTTCGTGGGTGAGGTCAACGGAGTGCGCTGGTACAACGATAGCAAGGCCACCAATGTAGGGGCGGCGCTGGCGGCGCTGCGCGGCCTCGACCAGGGCGACGGGCGACGCGCGGTGATGATCCTCGGGGGTGACTGCAAGGGCGGCGATTTCGCGCAGATGCACGACGCCCTGGCCCGGCACGCCCGGGGGGTGGTGCTGATCGGGCGTGACCGCGAGGCGATCCGTCCGGCGATACCGGAATCCTGCCAGGTGGCCGACGCGGCCGATCTGGAGGAGGCGGTGGGCCTGGCGCTGGAGATGGCGCAAGCGGGCGATCACGTCCTGCTGGCGCCGGCCTGTGCCAGTTTCGATCAGTTTCGCAACTATGCCGAGCGGGGCGATCGCTTCCGCGGCCTGGTGAGGCGGTTGGGGGCATGAGCGTGGCAACCGCACAGCCGCGGGGCAGCATGGCCAGGAGCCGGGGCAGCGCCGCGCCCGCGCTAGCGCATCAGGATCCCATGCTGTTGCTGGTGGCCGGGGCCCTGCTCGCCATCGGGGTGGTGATGGTGGCCTCGGCCTCGATGCCCCAGGGTATGCGCTCGGGTGAGCCGCTGCGCTTCGTGGAACGCCATATGTTCGCCCTGGTGCTCGGTCTGGGCGGTGCGGTGGGTGCCTGGTTTACGTCCATGGCCCGCTGGGAGCGCTGGAGCACCTGGCTCTATTTTCTTGGCCTGGGACTGCTGGCACTGGTGTTCGTGCCGGGGCTGGGCCGCGAGGCCAACGGCGCCATGCGTTGGGTGGGCGTGGGTCCGCTGAGCCTGCAGACCTCCGAGTTCATGAAGCTGTTCGTGGTGCTCTACATGGCCGGCTATGTGGTGCGCCACAAGTTCTCGGTGGTGTGGGAAATGAAGGGATTCGTACGGCCCATGCTGTTGTTGCTCATGGCCTGCGGTCTGATCATGCTGCAGCCGGATTTCGGTACCACTGCGGTGTTGCTGGCCACCGCCTTTGGCATGCTGTTCCTGGCGGGCGCGCAGCTGTGGCAATTCGGCGTGCTGATTCTGTGCGCCGCGGGGGCGCTGGCGGCGCTGGTCTATGTCTCCCCCTATCGGATGGCCCGGGTGACCTCTTTCCTCAATCCCTGGGAGCAGGCGCGCGATGCGGGCTATCAGCTGACCCAGGCCTTGATCGCCTTCGGCCGTGGCGAATGGACGGGGGTGGGCCTGGGCAACGGCATCCAGAAGCAGTTCTATCTGCCGGAGGCCCATACCGATTTCGTGATGGCGGTGATCGGCGAGGAGTTCGGCCTGCTCGGCTCCCTGGTCGTCGTCCTCCTGTTCGGTCTGTTCGTGTGGCGGGCCTTTGCCATCGGCGCACGCGCCGAGCGACGCGGCGCCCGTTTCGCCGCCTTCGTCGCCTATGGCGTCGGCCTATGGATCGGCATGCAGGCCTTCATCAACATCGGCGTCAACATGGGTCTGCTGCCCACCAAGGGGCTGACCCTGCCCTTCATCAGCTATGGCAGCAACAGCCTGATCGCCTGCTGCATCGCGGTCGGCCTGCTGGCGCGGGTACATCGCGAGAACAGCGAGGCCGGCGATGCCAGGGAGGGCAAATGGCAGCGCGCGTGATGATCATGGCAGGCGGCACCGGGGGCCATGTGTTTCCCGCCCTGGCGGTGGCGCAGGAGCTGCAGGCGCGCGGATGCGAGGTCAGCTGGCTGGGCACCCCGGACAGTTTCGAATCACGCCTGGTGCCCGAGCGGGGAATCGCGCTCGACGAGATCCCTGCGCATCGCCTGCGCGGCGAGGGGATGGGCGCGCGGCTGCTGGCGCCCCTGCATCTGCTGCGGGCCATGCTGCGGGCGGGCAGCATCCTGCGCCGGCGGCGGCCCCAGGTGGTGCTCGGGATGGGGGGATTCGTTGCCGGCCCCGGGGGCCTGATGAGCCGCGTGCTGGGTATCCCGCTGGTCATCCATGAGCAGAATACGGTGCCGGGCCTGACCAATCGCTGGCTGGCGCGAATCGCCACCCGGGTGATCGAGGCCTTCCCCGGTACCTTCGACAAGGGTGCCAGGGTGCGGACCTGCGGTAACCCCATCCGCCCCGAGATCGCCCAGCTGCCACCGCCGGAGGGCCGCGTCGCCAGCGCATCGGACGAACCGATCAGGCTGCTGGTGATGGGTGGATCGCAGGGGGCGCAGGCGCTCAACGAGACGCTGCCCCGCGCACTGGCGCTGCTGCCGGAGCAGCGGCGTCCCCAGGTCCTCCACCAGGCGGGCCGGGGAAAGCTGGAGAGCACCCGCGAGGACTATCGCCGGCTGGGCGTGGACGCCGAGCTGGTCGAGTTCATCGCCGACGTGCCGGCGGCCCTGGCACGCGCCGAGCTGGTGGTCTGCCGGGCCGGGGCGCTCACCCTGGCTGAGCTGGCGGCCGCGGGCGTCGCCTCCATCCTGGTGCCCTATCCCTACGCGGTGGACGATCACCAGACCCGCAATGCCCGCTATCTGAGCGATGCCGATGCCGCAGTACTGGTGCCTCAGACCGAATTGACTCCCGAGTCCCTGGCCGAGCTGCTCGATCAATTGGGTACGGACCGCCCACGCCTGCTCGAGATGGCCCGGCGGGCGCGGGCACTGGCGCGGCCGGCGGCCACTGCCTGCGTGGCCGATACCTGTCTGGAGGTGGCGGCATGACCCGACTGCCCGATGCCCCACGCTACGCGGCCGAGGCCATGGGGCGCATGCGCCGCCTGCACTTCATCGGCATCGGTGGTGCCGGAATGAACGGCATCGCCCAGGTGATGCTCAATCTCGGCTATGAGGTGAGCGGTTCGGACATGCGTGCCAACCAGGCGACCCAGCGGCTGGCCGATCAGGGCGCGCAGATCCGTATCGGGCATGCGCCGGAGAACGTGCGCGGCGCAGATGCGATCGTCATCTCCAGTGCGGTTACCGAGGAGAACCCGGAGGTGGTCGCAGCGCGCGAGGCACGCATCCCGGTGGTGCCGCGCGCCGAGATGCTGGCCGAGATCATGCGCTTCCGCTACGGCATCGCCGTGGCGGGCACCCATGGCAAGACCACGACCACCAGTCTGATCGCCAGCCTGCTCATCGAGGGCGGCCTCGACCCGACCTATGTGATCGGGGGCAGGCTCAATGCCGCCGGCAGCCACGCCCATCTGGGCGAGGGGGAGATCCTGGTGGCCGAGGCGGACGAGAGCGATGCCTCCTTCCTCTACCTGCAGCCGATGCTCGCGGTGGTGACCAACGTGGACGAGGACCACATGGCCACTTACGGCGGTGATTTCCAACGCCTGCGCGCCACCTTCCTCGAGTTCCTCCACCACCTCCCCTTCTATGGCGTGGCGGTGATCTGCGTGGACGACGAGAACGCCCGCGGCCTGCTGCCGGACGTGACCCGCCGCGTCATCACCTATGGGTTCAGCGAGGACGCCGACGTGCATGGCGAGCACCTGACCCAGGCAGGACCGCTGACCCGCTTCGATGTGCGGCTGCCCGAGGGCGGGTCGATCGCAATCGAGCTCACCATGCCGGGGCGACACAACGCGTTGAATGCCCTGGCCGCGATTGCGGTGGGGAATGAGCTGGGCCTCGCCGCCGAGACCATGCAGCAGACCCTGGCACGTTTTCAGGGTATCGGCCGGCGCTTCCAGATGCGCGAATGCCGGTTCGGCGAGGGCAGCGTGATCCTGGTGGACGATTACGGTCATCATCCGCGGGAGCTCGAGGCGACCCTCTCGGCGGTGCGCGCGGGCTGGCCCGAGCGCCGGCTGGTACTGGCCTTTCAGCCGCACCGCTACAGTCGCACCCGCGACAGCTTCGACGACTTCGCCAGGGTCTTGAACGCGCCCGACGTGTTGGTGTTGACCGAGGTCTTTGCCGCCGGAGAGGCGCCGATCGCGGGGGCCGACGGGCGCGCCCTGGCGCGGGCCGTGCGCGCCCGGGGGCACATCGAACCGGTGTTCGTCGAGGACGTTCAGGAGTTGCCCTCGGCGCTCGAGGACCTGGTGCGCGACGGCGACATCGTGCTGGTCATGGGGGCGGGGAGTATCGGACAGGTGGCGGCCCAGCTGGCCGAGGGAGAATGCCAGTGAAACTGCACAACCAACAGACACAGGCGAAGCGGCAGCTGCACATGGGCTGCGGTGAGACGCTGGACCCGCAGATGCGCGAGTGGCTGCGTGGAAGGAGTCAGAAGCCTCGTGCTCCCCGCGAGGCCACGCCCGCGCAGCCTGCGCGCAAACCGGAGCGGGCAAGATGATGGCAGCGCGGGAAACGCCCATCCTGCGTGGCGAGCTGCGCCACGACGAGCCGCTGGCCCGATACACCAGCTGGAAGGTCGGGGGTCCGGCGCGTCAGTTCTATCGCCCGGCCGATGCCGAGGATCTGGCGGTGTTCCTGCAGCAGCTGTCGGCCGACGAGCCGCTGCTGTGGCTCGGCCTGGGCAGCAATCTGCTGGTGCGCGACGGCGGTTTCCCCGGCACGGTCATCGCGCTCCAGGGCCGCCTCGCCGAGATCGAGGTCGCCGGCGAAGAGATCCATTGTGGTGCCGGCGCCTCGTGCGCCAAGGTGGCCCGCAGCGCGGCCCGCGCGGGTCTGACCGGCGCGGCCTTCCTGGCCGGAATCCCGGGGACCATGGGCGGGGCGCTGGCGATGAATGCCGGTGCCTTCGGCGGCGAGACCTGGGCGCATGTGGTGGAGGTGCAGACCATCGATCGCCGGGGCCGGATCCGGCGCCGCCTGCCCCAAGATTTCCAGGTCGCCTATCGCCAGGTGCAGGGGCCGCCGGGCGAGTGGTTCCTCTCGGCCCGCCTGCAACTGCGGCGAGGCGATGTCGAGGCCGAGCAGGCGCGGATCCGCGCCCTGCTGGAGCGACGTGCGGCAACCCAGCCCACCGGCCTGCCCAGCGGGGGTTCCACCTTCCGCAACCCGCCCGGCGATCATGCGGCACGCCTGATCGAGGCGGCCGGGCTCAAGGGCTATCGCATCGGTGGCGCGGAGGTCTCGCCCAAGCATGCCAATTTCATCATCAACACCGGCAACGCCACGGCGGCCGACATCGAGGCCCTGATCTCGCATGTGCAGGCCGAGGTGGAGCGCCGCTTCGGGGTCCGGCTCGCGCCCGAGGTGCACAAGGTGGGGGTGGCGCAATGAGCGTCCAGGCGAGCGATTTCGGCCGGGTGGCGGTGCTCATGGGCGGCTGGAGCGCCGAGCGCGAGGTGTCCCTGGTGAGCGGTCGCGCCGTATTGGAGGGATTGAGATCCCGCGGGGTGGATGCCGAGGGCATCGACTTCGATCGCGATCTGCTGCAGGTGCTGCGCGCCGGTGGCTATCAGCGGGTATTCAACGTGGTCCACGGGCGTGGCGGAGAGGATGGCCAATTGCAGGGGCTGCTGGACATCGCTGGCATTCCCTACACCGGATCCGGGGTGCTGGGGTCGGCGCTGTCCATGGACAAGTACCGGACCAAGCTGGTGTGGCAGGCGCTGGGGCTGCCCACGCCCGCCTTCGCGGCGCTCGATGACGAACAGGATCTCGCCCGCGCAGCGGCGTTGGGCTTTCCGCTGATGGTCAAGGCCGCCCTGGAGGGCTCGAGCATCGGCGTCTACCGGGTCGATGACGAGGCGGGGCTGCGCGAGGCCTGGCAGGCGGCTGCGGCCTGCGACAGTCATGTGATGGCGGAGCGGTGCATCCTCGGTAGCGAATACACCGCCTCGATTCTGGGCGAGCGGGCGCTGCCGCTGATCCGTCTGGAGACGCCCCGTGAGTTCTATGACTACGAAGCCAAGTACCAGGCGGACGACACCCGCTATCACATTCCCTGCGGCCTCGAGCCGGCCGAGGAGCAGGCCCTGCAGGGACTCTCGCTGCAGGCCTTCGCCGCGGTCGGCGCCGGCGGCTGGGGCCGGGTGGACCTGATGCGTGACGAAACGGGGCAGCCCTGGCTGATCGAGGTGAACACGGTGCCGGGTATGACCGACCACAGTCTGGTGCCGATGGCGGCCCAGGCGGTGGGCATCGATTTTTCCGAACTGGTCTGGCAGATCCTGGCCCAGACACTGGAGGTGTGCCATGGCGGCCAACAAGCCGGCTAGGCGCGGTAGTCCCCGCAAGGCCATTGGCGGCGGCGCGGCGCGCCGGGTGCTGCTATGGATCGCGCCTCTGCTGTTCCTGGGGGGGCTCGGGTACGCGGGTTACCGCTACCTGGACGCCCCTGGCCGCCTGCCGCTGCGGGTGGTCAGTATCACCGGCGGCTTCACCTATCTCGATCAGGCGCAGATCAGAAAACGCATGGCGGGGGCGATCGAGGGGGGCTTCCTGGGCGTGGATATGGAGAAAGTGCGTGCCGCGGTGCTGGCGCTGCCCTGGGCCGCGGAGGTGAGTGTGCGCAGGGTCTGGCCCGATACCCTGCGCCTGCATGTGGTCGAGCAGGTTCCCCTGGGCTACTGGAATCAGTCTGCACTGGTGAATCTGCAGGGCCGGGTGTTTCGCCCCGCCCGGCTTCCGCAATTCGAGGGGCTGCCGCGGTTGCGCGGAGAGGATGACAAGGCGCCGGAAGTCGCGGCCTTCTATTTGCAGCTGCAGACCGGCGAGTTGCCCGATGGCCTGCGGGTGGCGGAGGTGGACCTGAACCGGCGCGGCGAGTGGCGGGTGGTATTCGATGATGGTCTGGCGCTGATGCTCGGTCAGAACGACGAGGGCCTGCCCCGTCGTCTCAAGCACTTCGTCCGCACCTACCCGCTGTTGGCGCGACGTCAGGGGCGACTGCCCCGGCGCATCGACATGCGATATGAACACGGATTCGCCGTGGAATGGCGACCAGTGGACGACGAAACACAGGCGGCGACGGCCGTCGCCAGGACAGGTGACAGCTGATGGTCAAGAAGGCGGACAAGAACATCATCGTGGGACTCGATATCGGCACCTCCAAGGTGGTGGCCATCGTCGGCGAGGTGAGGGAGGACAACAGCATCGAGATTATCGGGCTGGGGTCCCATCCCTCGCGCGGGCTGAAGAAGGGCGTGGTGGTGAACATCGAGTCCACTGTCCAGTCGATTCAGCGTGCGGTGGAAGAGGCGGAGCTGATGGCCGGAGTCGAGATCGATTCGGTCTACGCCGGCATCGCGGGGAGTCATGTGGCCAGCCTGAACTCGCACGGCATCGTGGCCATCAAGGACGGTGAGGTGACCCATGCCGATGTCGACCGGGTGATCGACGCGGCGCGTGCCGTACCCATCCCGGCGGATCAGAAGATCCTGCATATCCTTCCGCAGGAATTCATCATCGACAACCAGGAGGGCATCCACGACCCGGTGGGCATGTCCGGGGTGCGCCTGGAGGCGCGGGTGCATATGGTCACCGGTTCGGTGAGTGCGGCGCAGAACATCATCAAATGCGTGCGCCGTTGCGGCCTGGAGGTCGAGGACCTGATCCTGGAGCAACTGGCCTCCAGCTACTCGGTGCTGGAAGAGGACGAGAAGGATCTGGGTGTGTGTCTGGTGGATATCGGCGGCGGGACCACCGACATCGCGGTCTTCACCGGCGGGGCGATCCGTCATACCGGGGTGATTCCCATCGCGGGTGACCAGGTGACCAACGACATCGCCGTGGCCTTGCGCACCCCCACCCAGCACGCCGAGGACATCAAGCTGCGCTATGCCTGCGCACTGACCCAGCTGGCCAGTCCCGATGAGAGCATCGAGGTGCCGAGCATCGGCGACCGGCCGCCACGGCGGCTCAGCCGCCAGACCCTGGCAGAGGTGGTCGAGCCGCGCTACGAGGAATTGCTGAACCTGATCCAGGCCGAGCTGCGGCGCTCCGGCTTCGAGGACCTGGTGGCGGGTGGCGTGGTGATGACCGGCGGCAGTTCCAAGATGGAAGGGGTCATCGACCTGGCAGAAGAGGTGTTTCACATGCCGGTAAGACTGGGGGTTCCCCAGTATGTGACCGGACTGGTGGAGGTGGTGCGCAACCCCATCCATGCAACGGGGGTGGGGCTGTTGCTGTTCGGGCACCGCAACCGGGCGGTGAGGGTGCCCGAGATGGCGGGCGGTGGTGGTTTCAAATCGGTCTGGAACCGGATGAAGAGCTGGTTCCATGGAAATTTCTGAGGCGGGATCGTGGTGAATCCGTTTCGGGTGTGTTGAACAAGCGGGACAATCGGAGGACGAGTCATGTTTGAATTGATGGATGTAGACAGCCAGAGTGCAGTGATCAAGGTGGTCGGCGTCGGAGGGGGCGGCGGCAACGCCGTCAATCACATGCTCCGGTCGACCATCGAGGGCGTGGAGTTCATCTGTGCCAATACCGATGCCCAGGCGCTGGCCAGCACCGAGGTGCGCACGGCCCTGCAGCTGGGCTCCAACATCACCCGTGGATTGGGTGCCGGGGCCAACCCGGAGCGCGGCTATGAGGCCGCCATGGAAGACCGCGACCGGATCGCCGAGTCGATCGAGGGCGCGGACATGGTGTTCATCACCGCCGGCATGGGCGGCGGAACCGGCACGGGTGCAGCCCCGGTGGTGGCCGAGGTGGCCAAGGAGCTGGGCATCCTGACCGTGGCGGTGGTCACCAAACCCTTTGGTTTCGAGGGGCCCAAGCGGATGAAGGTGGCCGAGGCAGGCATCAGGGCGCTGACCGAGAACGTGGATTCACTGATCACCATTCCCAACGAGAAGCTGGTGCCGGTGCTGGGCAAGAACATGGCGCTGACCGAGGCCTTCAAGGTGGCCAACGACGTGCTGCTCAACGCGGTGCAGGGGATCGCCGAACTGATTACCAAGCCGGGTCTGATCAACGTCGACTTCGCCGACGTGCGCACCGTGATGTCCGAGATGGGCGTGGCCATGATGGGTACCGGTCAGGCCACTGGCGAGGACCGGGCCCGCGAGGCGGCCGAGCTGGCGATCCGCAGCCCACTGCTGGAGGATGTCAACCTGTCCGGCGCGCGCGGCCTGCTGGTCAACATCACCGCCGGCATGGACATGTCGCTGGGCGAGTTCGACGAGGTCGGCAGCACCATCCGCGAGTTCGCCCGCGAGGACGCCACCATCGTGGTGGGCACGGTGCTGGACTCCGACCTGGTCGACGAGATCCGGGTTACCGTGGTTGCTACCGGGCTCGGTGCCGACGAGGAGGTGATCGAGCCTGCACCCCAACCGGTGGACCTGCAGCCGGTGCGGGTGGCGAACGGTGAGCCGTTGGCAAATGAGGCGGTGGCCGGTGACAAGTATGCTGATCTGGATGTCCCGACAGCGGTGCGCAAGCAGGCGGAGAACCGCAAGGGGTATGTCGATGCCGCCACCCGCCAGGACATGGAATATCTTGATATTCCGGCCTTTCTGCGGCGCCAGGCGGACTGATGTGGTGGGGCCGGCTTGGCGTTGTCGCTTGAATGTGACAGAAAAATTGCCGAGAATAGGGGAAATCCCTAGTAGTATCCGGGGCCAACGGAGGTCTGCCCGCTGCCATAACCGGTGGTGGGCCGGCCGCTCATTCTGCGGAGCAATGACGCAATGATCAGGCAGCGTACGCTGAAAAACGTGATCCGGGCGACCGGTGTGGGCCTGCACACCGGGGAGAAGGTCTATCTGACCCTCCGCCCGGCTGCTCCGGATACAGGGATCGTGTTCCGACGGGTCGATCTGGACGAGCCGGTGGACATACCGGCGCGGGCAGAATATGTGGGGGATACGCGCCTCTCCACCACGCTGGAGCGTGATGGCGTTCGAATATCCACGGTCGAGCACCTGCTGTCCGCCTTTGCGGGTTTGGGGGTGGATAACGCCTATGTGGATGTCAGTGCCGCCGAGGTGCCCATCATGGACGGCAGCGCCGGGCCGTTCGTGTTCCTGATCCAGTCCGCCGGGGTCGAGGAGCAGAACGCCGCGAAGCGCTACATCCGTATCCTCGAATCGATCGAGGTGAGCGATGGCGATAAGGTGGCACGCTTCGATCCCTTCGAGGGCTTCAAGGTGCGCTTCGGCATCGACTTCGATCATCCCGCCTTCGAGAGCCGGCTCAACGAGGCAGAGATGGATTTCTCCTCTACCTCCTTCGTCAAGGAGGTAAGCCGGGCGCGGACCTTCGGTTTCCTACGGGATATCGAGACCCTGCGGGAGAATGGCCTGGCCCTCGGCGGGAGCATGGAAAATGCTATCGTGGTGGACGATTTCCGGATTCTCAACGAGGACGGGTTGCGCTACCAGGATGAGTTCGTCAAGCACAAGATCCTCGATGCCATTGGCGACCTGTACCTGCTCGGACACAGCCTGATCGGGGCCTTTAGCGGCTACAAGTCGGGGCATGCGCTGAATAACCGCCTGCTGAAAGAGCTGGTGGCGCGCGAAAGTGCCTGGGAAGAGGTCACCTTCGAAAACGAGGGGGCTGCGCCGATTTCTTACATGAAGCCGATCCAGGCCTCCTGATCGTGCTCAGCGCTTTCGCAGGGTGGTGGCCAGGCGCTGTAGCGCCTGTCCCAGTGAGTCCCCGTCGAGGGTGCGAGCTGTCTCCTCGACGCTTTGTGCTGCGATCGTCGAGCCGGGCGGGCGAGGACGGGGCCGGCTATTGAAACTTCGTGCGGGGCCAGTGCGGCCTTGCTGAGCGACCTGGACTTTGATGTTGGCAAGCCCCGGGTGCCGTCTGCGCAGCTCGCTCAAGAGCTGAGGTACCATGTAGCGCAGGCGGGACGCCCAGATGGGGGAATCACATAGCAGGTGAATCGACCCCTTGTCCTGGCCGACGCTGGTACAGTGCGGCGCTATTTCGGTCGGGAGGAGCTCGCGAATCTGCCCCAGCAACGCCTGCCGCTCGCGGATCGCCCTGTCGAGAACGGCCAATTGTGGCTGGGTCTGCAGCAGTTTTGCGACCGGTTTGGGTTTTTTGCTCACGGGAAGGGTATCCGGGGGTGTGGGAATTTGCAGGGAAGACACCGATTCACTAAAGATAGTCATCCGGAGGCCGAGAACCTTGGAAAGAGGGGCTCAATGACATGAACATTATCCTGCTTTCGAGCTTTTGCAAGAAGAAGGGCAGCATCGACATCTGTGTGCCTGGGGCCATGGCCTGGGTGGTGCCGGGCGTTGCGCTGTTCTCCGCCTTGCTGTTGTGGGCGGGATACGAGCTGGGCAGTTGGCGTACGGCCCAGGCACGCGATACGGCCGCCACGGCCGAGTTGCAGGAGACGATAGCGAGCGAGCGCCGCGATCTGGCGATAGCCAAGTCTGAACAACAGGCCAATCTGGATGCGCTGGCCCTGCGGGTGGCGCGTCTTCAGGCGCACCTGATGCGACTCGATGCCCTCGGAGAGCGGCTGGCCAGCCAAGGCAAGCTGGATCGGAAGGAATTCGATTTTTCGGCCGAGCCCGCGCAGGGTGGGGCAGAGGACGAGGTGGTCGGCTCGTTGAGCGCCGACGAGATTGCGCAGTCCCTGGGCAAGATCGACCGCCTCCTTACCGATCGGGAGGAGAAGCTGCGGATGCTCGAGGCCCAGCTGGTCAACCGCAAGCTGATTCGCGAGACATCGCTTTCGGGCCGCCCAGTGGCGCACGGCTGGATTTCGTCCACTTTCGGTCGCCGGACCGATCCCATTACCGGCAAGAAGGCCTATCATCACGGTCTTGACTTCGCCGGCAAGGCGGGCGAGCCGGTGCACACGGTAGCCGCGGGTGTGGTGGTGCGTTCGGAGAAGGGCAAGGGCTTCGGCAATCTGGTCGAGATCCGTCATCCCGATGGCTATACCACTATCTATGCCCATAACAAGAAGAACCTGGTATCCGAGGGTGATGTCGTCGCCAAGGGTCAGGTGGTCGCCCTGCTCGGGAATACCGGTCGTTCCACCGGTCCGCACGTGCATTTCGAGGTCCATCACCAGGGCAAACTGGTCGATCCGAAGCGCTATATTCGCGCCCCCTGAGTCCCTCCCCTAAGTTGTGCCAGCCGTGGCGCAGGGCGTATAGCCGTGCGCCTGTTCGTCATTGGGGTATCATTCGGCCTCCCGGGCCGCCCCATCACTTAGGTTTCTTTCATGTTCAACAAGGTTTTGAAGAAGGTGTTTGGCAGCCGCAACGAGCGGTTGATCAAGCGCATGCAGAAGGCCGTCGCCCAGATCAACGACCTGGAGGAGCAGGTCAGTGCATTGAGCGACGCGCAGTTGCAGGCGAAGACGGTCGATTTTCGTGAACGCCTGGAGGGGGGTGAGACCCTGGACGGTCTCCTGCCAGACGCCTTTGCGGTGGTGCGCGAGGCCGGCAAGCGGGTGCTGGGCATGCGGCATTTCGACGTCCAGCTGATCGGCGGCATGGTGCTGCACGAGGGCAAGATCGCCGAGATGCGGACCGGTGAGGGAAAGACGCTGGTGGCGACCCTTGCCGCCTACCTCAATGCGCTGTCCGGCAAGGGCGTGCACGTGGTCACGGTCAACGACTACCTGGCACGGCGGGATGCCGAGTGGATGGGGCGGCTGTACCATTTCCTCGGGTTGAGCACCGGTGTGATCAATTCCTCCGGCGGCCAGGGGCCCGACGCGGCCTCGTATCGGTTCGATCCCGAGTATCAGGGCGATCAGGGTGGGTACCTGCATCTGCACCCAGTGACCCGCCGCGAGGCCTACGATGCGGATATCACCTACGGCACGAACAACGAATATGGCTTCGACTACCTGCGCGACAACATGGCCTTCTCCGCCGAGCAGCGGGTGCAACGGCGCAACTACGCCATCGTCGACGAGGTCGACTCGATCCTGATCGACGAGGCGCGTACGCCGTTGATTATCTCCGGGCCGGCAGAGGACAGTTCCGAGCTCTATATCAAGATCAACGAGATTCCACCCAAGCTGAGTCGCCAGGAGCCGATCACCAACGAGGAGGGCAAGCCCGACTTCGGTCCTGGCGACTATGCGGTGGACGAGAAGGCCAAGCAGGTCTTCCTCAGCGACCAGGGCCACGAAAAGGTCGAGCAGATGCTGGTTGACATGGGCCTGCTTGGCGCGGACGAGAGCCTGTATGACCCCGGCAATATTATGCTGATGCACCATGTGATGGCGGCCTTGCGTGCCCATGCCCTGTTCCAGCGGAACGTGGACTACATCGTGCGCGACGGCCAGGTGGTCATCGTGGACGAGTTCACTGGGCGTACGATGCCGGGGCGGCGCTGGTCCGAGGGGCTGCACCAGGCGGTCGAGGCCAAGGAGGGAGTGCCGATCCAGCAAGAGAACCAGACCCTCGCTTCGATCACCTTCCAGAACTTCTTCCGCCTCTATGACAAGCTGGCCGGCATGACCGGCACCGCCGATACCGAGGCCTTCGAATTCCAGCAGATCTATGGTCTGGAGGTGGTGGTGATTCCGCCCAACAGGCCCACCCGCCGGGACGACCAGACGGACCTGGTCTATCTCACCCAGAAGGAGAAGTTCGACGCGATCATCGAGGACGTGAAGGACTGCGTGCAGCGTGGCCAGCCGGTGCTGGTGGGTACCGCCTCCATCGAGGTGTCGGAATTGGTGGACAGGTTGCTCGAGCAGGGCGGCATTCCGCACCAGGTGTTGAATGCGAAGCAGCACGAGCGCGAGGCACTGATCGTGGCCGAGGCCGGCCGCCCGGGGGCGGTCACCATTGCGACCAACATGGCCGGCCGAGGTACTGACATCGTTCTCGGCGGCAACCTCGACGTGGAGGTCGCCGAGCTGGGCCCCGGTACCACCGAGGAGCAGATCGAGGCCCAGAAGAAGGACTGGGAACAGCGCCACCAGCAGGTACTGGAGGCAGGCGGCCTGCGGGTGATCGGCACCGAGCGCCACGAGTCGCGGCGTATCGACAACCAGCTGCGAGGCCGTTCCGGGCGCCAGGGTGACCCGGGATCATCGCGTTTCTATTTGTCGCTCGAAGACAGCCTGATGCGCATCTTTGCCTCGGACCGGGTTTCCTCCCTGATGCAGAAGCTGGGGATGAAGGAAGGCGAGGCGATCGAGCACCCCTGGGTCAACAAGGCCATCGAGAATGCCCAGCGCAAGGTGGAAGGCCGGAACTTCGACATCCGCAAGAACCTGCTCGAATACGACAACGTAGCCAACGACCAGCGCAAGGTCGTCTACCAGCAGCGCGACGAGCTGATGGAGTCCGAGGATGTCTCCGAGCTGATCCATGCCCTGCGTGCGGAGGTGCTGGATGCGACTATTGACCAGTACATACCGCCGCAGAGCCTGGAGGAACAGTGGGATGTTCCGGGCCTGACCGAGGCGCTCAAGGAGCACTTCGACCTCGAGCTGCCGATACAGCAGTGGCTGGACGAGGACGATCAGCTGCACGAGGAGACGCTGCGCCAACGCATCCTCGAGGAGCTGGAGAAATCCTGGCAGTCCAAGGAGGAGCAGATCGGCAGCGAGCAGATGCGCCGCCTGGAGAAGGAGGTGATGCTGTTCACCCTCGACTCCCATTGGAAGGAGCACCTGGCGGCGATGGACTACCTGCGCCAGGGTATCCATCTGCGCGGCTACGCGCAGAAGGACCCCAAGCAGGAATACAAGCGCGAGGCCTTCGAGATGTTCTCGCGCATGCTCGATTCGATCAAGCAGGAGGTGGTCGAGATCATCAGCAAGCTGCAGATCCAGGAGCCGCCCCCGATCCAGGAGCCGGTGATGGATCCGGGCAGCTTCGAGTTCCAGCATGAGGAATTTGCCGGGCTCGACCTGCCCGCAGATGCGCCGGCCGAGGCCGTCGCCGAAGAGGAGCTCGAGCCACAGCAGCCCTATGTGCGCGGCGAGCGCAAGGTGGGGCGTAACGAGCCCTGTCCCTGCGGTTCGGGCAAGAAGTACAAGCATTGCCATGGCAAGCTCAACTGATGGAAGCGCCGGTGCAGCTGCTGGACGAGGGTCTGCCCGTGCGCGGTGTGCGCCTGGCCACGGCCGAGGCCGGGGTACGCTATCGGGACCGTCCGGATCTGGTCCTCATGGCGCTGGACGAGGGCTGTACCACTGCCGCGCTATTCACCCGCAACCTGTTCTGCGCAGCGCCGGTGACGGTAGCCCGCGAGCACCTGCACAAGGGGAGTCCCCGCTACCTGATCATCAACTCGGGAAACGCCAATGCGGGCACGGGTGATGAGGGACTGCGTGCGGCCCGCGAGACCTGCCGCGCGGTGGCCGCCATGGCCGGTTGTGCCATGAGCCAGGTGCTGCCTTTTTCCACCGGGGTGATCGGCGAGGACCTGCCGCTGCTCCCTTTCCAGCAGGCCATGCCAGGCCTGGTAAAAGGTCTGCGGGAGGACGCCTGGGAGGAGGCGGCGCGGGCGATCATGACCACCGACACCCGCCCCAAGTGCCGCAGCACCATCGTCGAGCTGGAGGCGGGCCCGGTGACGATCACCGGCATCGCCAAGGGATCGGGCATGATCCGTCCCGACATGGCCACCATGCTGGCCTACGTGGCCACCGATGCGCAGATCGGAGGGGAGAAGCTGCAAGTGATGCTGGAGCGGTCGGTTCGAGGGTCCTTCAACAGCATCACCGTGGACGGCGATACCTCCACCAACGATGCCTGCGTGCTGGTGGCCACCGGCGCCGCGGGATCTGCTCCGACGGGTGAGGACCTGCAACGTTTCGAGCAGGCACTCGGTGCGGTTTGTTTCGACCTGGCGCGCGAGATCGTGCGGGACGGCGAGGGTGCCACCCGGCTGGTGGATGTCGAGGTGCGCGGGGCCGGCAGCGAGGAGGCGGCGCGGGCGGTGGCCTATACGGTGGCCGAGTCGCCCCTGGTCAAGACGGCGCTGTTCGCGGGAGATCCCAACTGGGGGCGTATCCTGGCCGCGGTGGGGCGCGCCGGCGTGCCGCTGAATATCGAGGCGGTGCGGATCTGGCTTGATGATGTGCCTATCGTCAGTGGCGGCGGGCGCGACCTGGACTATCGAGAGGAGGATGGTGCGCGGGTGATGGCGCAGAACGAATATGCCATCCGTATCGACCTGGGTCAGGGCGATGCCGGGGCGCGGGTGATGACCTGCGACCTCTCCTACGACTACGTCAAGATCAACGCCGAATACCGTTCCTGATGGGCACAGTCGTACAGGTGGCCGCCGCGGCCCTGGTCGACGAACAGGGGCGGATATTGCTGGCACGGCGGCACCAGGCCAAGCACCAGGGTGGTCTGTGGGAGTTTCCCGGCGGCAAGTGCGAGCCGGGTGAGCCGGTCGAGACCGCATTGGTGCGCGAGTTGCGCGAGGAGCTGGGCATCGAGGCGCAGGTCTACCGTCCGCTGATCCGAATTCCCCACGACTACGGTGACCGCCGCGTGGTCCTTCATATCTACCGGGTCACCCGCTGGCAGGGCCAGCCCCAGGGGCAGGAAGGCCAGCCGCTCGCCTGGGTCGAGCCCAGTCGCCTGAACGACTATCCCATGCCGGCCGCCGACCGGCCGGTGGTGGCCGCGCTGCGATTGCCAGACACCTATCTGATCACCCCACCCGAGGTGCCGGATGCCGATGCCTTTCTGCGCCACCTGGAAACCGCGCTGCGCGGCGGTATTCGCCTGATCCAGCTGCGGGTGTTCGGTCTGTCACCGGCAGCGATCGGCGCCCTCTACCGGGGAGCAGAGGTGCTGGCCGGGCGATATGGCGCAATATTGCTGGCCAGCTCTGCGCTGGACCTGCAATGGGCCCCTGCAGGGGTGCACCTGACCAGCCAGTCGCTGGCGAGCCTGGAGCGCCGCCCGTCGGGTGTCCGCTGGCTCGCTGCCTCCTGCCATAATGAGGCGGACCTGGCGAAGGCACAGGCCCTGGGTGTCGATTTTGCGCTACTCTCTCCGGTGTTGCCGACGCCAAGCCACCCTGATGCCCAGCCGTTGGGCTGGGACCGGTTCGAGGCCTGGGTCAGGGACGCGAGCCTGCCAGTATTTGCCCTCGGGGGCATGTACCCCGGCCTGCGGGAGGAGGCCTGGCGACGCGGCGCCCAGGGCATTGCCGGTATCCGGAGCATCGTGTGAAATTCAATCGTTACCTGATCTTCTACATCATTCTAGGCGTGGCGCTGGTGGCCAGCTGGACCCTGGTGGGACGTCGCGCCCAGATTGCACCCAATGTGGGCATGCATATCATGAGCGTGGACCAGACCTGCCAGCCCTTTCGCGCACCCTGCGGCGCCTATGCGAAAGACTTTGCACTGGTGTTGGGGCTCGGTCCCGACGGCAAGGCGCTGCGCCTGGTGGGAGAGCGCCTGCCGGCCGATGCCCGGCTGACGCTGGTCCAATTCGACCAGGATGCTCATGAACTTGACGCGCCACTGCTGCAGGTGCGCCCGGACGGTTACTGGTCGATCCGCACCGACCCCATGGCGACCCGTCTGCGGATCAATCTCGCCTCCGGCGGCGAGCAGTGGGTTGCGGAGTTTCCCCTGGTCGATCTCACCGGTCGCCCCATGACCGGTTCCCTGCTGCGTCAGGAATCCTGACGTTCGGGATCGTATTCGTCCTCGCCGGCTGTCGGTTCGCCCGGGATGCGCCTCTCCTCGCACAGCCATTCTCCGAGGTCGATCAGGCGGCAGCGTTCGCTGCAAAAGGGGCGCCAAGGTGATTCCTTCGACCACGGAACGGGTTTGTGACAGGTGGGACAGGGGACGGTGGGCACGGGCTTTGTCATATGATGCAGACATTCAGGTCGAAGCTGAGATTGCGCGCGGTCTGCAACGGGCGCTCCCAATCGCTGCTGTCCATGAAGCGGATACTGAATCGGTGTTTGCCGCCGCTGATCTCGGCATACAGGGGGCTGTCCGCCGGCAACCCGACCCGGATCATCTGCACTGAGGCGCCACTGGGCAGGCTCTGGCTGTAGAACCCGGCGCTCGCCTGACAGGGTCCGAAGGTGGTGCTGTGACGAATGAGCCCCAGCAGCAGTTCCACCGCCTCATGAACCGCAGAGACCTCGTTGCGCCACCCATCGAGCTGCTGCAGGCGCTCGCGGTGCGGTAGGGCGAGCCAATAGTGCAGCTGGGGCAGGTCGAAGTCGAAGCCGCCGCCGGGAATGGCGGTACGTTGGAGTACGCTGTTGAGAAAGTCGCTGGAGCGCAGTGCGGCCCCGAGTTGGCCCTTGATGGTGCGCACGGAGAGCTGGGATTGTTCCAGATTTCGCAGAATCTGTTGCAGACGGTCGTGGTCGACGTCCGGCAGATCGGCCATGCGCGAGAGCGAGAGGTGGTATCGGTCCATCTCCTTGATCAGTTCGGACTTGATGTCCGCGCGTGCCAGGATCACCGAGATATCGAGTAGCGCCCGCACGGCCGCCCGCGCGTGCCAGGAGTTGTCTTCCGGCGCATGGAAGTCGAGCTGTTCGAACAGGTGAGAGAGCCGTAGCAGGGTGCGGCATTTCTCGTTCAGCGGCTGCTCGAAGATGATCGGCTGGGACACAGGCCCCTCCGGGACGCGACTGCTTCAGGGAAGCCTTATATTCTCCGCCAGGGATGGCAGAAGGTAAAGCCGGTTCGACCCGGAGACGACGTGGTCGGTTCCCCACACCCTAATGTGGAAAACCTCTAACCGCAAAGGACGCGAAGGACCGCAAAGAAGGGAAAGGCAACGACAGATAGCAGGATGCCCCCCTGCTGTTCGTTCGTAGGCGCCTCCTGGCGATCTTTCATAGAGTGAGGTTGAGCTCCGCGAAACCCACCACCGGGCATGGCGGTCGATCATTTCCATGGAACCCAAACCATCTTGCGCGGTTTTCCATGATCAGGGGTGTGGACCACCCCATGAAAGTTAGATTGGCTGCCCCATACGGGGGCGTGCGGTCATGCTTTTTTCGCCGCCAGGGTGAGATAACGCTGGTGCAGTTGCTCAACTGCCTGGGTCAAGGTCTCGGGATCGCCGTCGTTGAGGATGATGTCATCGGCGCGCTTCCGACGCGCTTGGCGGCTGGCCTGGCTGGACAGGATGGCGTTCGCCTGTGCGACATCGCAGTGATCGCGCCGCATCAGGCGTTCGCGCTGCAACGTCTCCGGCGTGTCGATCAGCAATACCCGGTTCTCTCCCCAGTCCAGGCCGCTTTCTACCAGCAGCGGAATGACCATCACCAGATAGGGGCCGCGTGTCAGGGCAGCCAGGGCGCGCATGCGTCGATGGATGGCAGGATGAAGCATGGCCTCCAGGGCGCGACGCGCCTCCGGGTCGGAGAAAATCCGTTCGCGCAGTCGACTGCGGTCGAGCTGGCCGTTGCTATCGAATACCTCGGGGCCGAAACGCGCTCTTATTTCATCCAGCACGGGAGAGCCGGGCTGCACCAGCTCCCGGGCCACCTGATCGGCGTCGATGACCGGCACGCCGAGGGATTCGAACTGCCGGCTGGCCAGGCTCTTGCCACTGGCGATGCCTCCAGTCAGCGCCACCTTGAACATGAACCTAGAATCCTCAGTTGACCGCTATGAGTGAAAGCTAAGATATTGAGTTGCATAGAGAACCGGGGTAATGTCGGATTCACCTGTTGGGTGGAGAGCGCTACGACCACCAGCGCACGCATCGCGCGGCCCCTGGCTGCGTTATAACTCGTTGGAATAGAACAACTATTCCGCCTCGTTATGCCTTGCCAGGAACCACGCGATACGCACTCTAGCGGCCGCCCAACCGAGGATTCTAGGTTGAATCAGGACAGGCCGGCAAACTGCAGGTAGGCCCGGTTGATCTGCTCGCCCCAGAACAGGGCAATCAGGCCGCCGAGGATCAGGTAGGGGCCGAAAGGAATGGGTTTGCCGCCCTCGTGCCGGCGCAACGCAATCAGCAGACTGCCGATCAGCGCGCCCACCAGAGAGGAGACCAGGATGATCTGCGGCAGCATCTGCCATCCGAGCCAGGCGCCGAACAGCGCCAGCAGCTTGAAATCGCCATAGCCCATGCCCTCCTTGCCCGTGATCAGACGGAACAGCTGGAACACGAACCACAGGGAAAGGTAACCGGCCGCCGCTCCAATGACCGCGTCCTGCAGCCCGATGAAATGGCCGTGCAGGTTCACCAGCAGGCCCAGCCAGAGCAAGGGTAGCGTGATCTGGTCGGGCAGCAGCTGCTCGTCGATGTCGATCATGGCCAACACCAGCAGGCCCCAAACCAGCACCAGCAGGGCTGCGGTCTCCCAGCCCAGGCCGAATCGCCATGCCACGGCCAGGCTGAGCAGGCCGCTGGCCAGTTCTATCAAAGGATAGCGAACGCTGATCGCCGTCCCGCAGCTGCTGCACCGGGCGCGCAGGATCAGCCAGCTGAGCACCGGGATGTTTTCCCAGGCACGGATGCGATGACCGCACTCGGGACAGGTGGAGGGGGGGTGCATCAGGTAGTCCAGGCCGAACCACCGGCCGGCCGGGGCGGCTTGCGGCGGCTCGCGCCCTTCCAGCTCGGCGCAGGCCGCGGCGAATTCGGCGTGCATGCGCCGGGGCAGGCGCAGTATCACGACATTGAGAAAGCTCCCGACGATCAGACCGAACAGGCCGGCAGCGG